>NZ_JACMNS010000155.1 GCF_014378415.1 Aquabacterium sp. | reverse complement strand
GACGGCGCAAGACAAGGCCAACGGCTTCGTGAGAACGAGCTTCACGGCCGCCGCTGAAGGCGCCACCATCGCGGTGACCGCTGTCATCGTGGACACCGCTGGCAACAGCAGTGCTCCAGGCACCGACAGCGCCAAGATCGACACGACACCACCAGCGCTCGACCTCGACGCCGACAACTCCAGTGGCGTCACAGGCACGGGCTATGTCACCAGCTACACCGAAGGCGCCGCGCCCGTCCGCTTGTCGGATGTGGACATCAGCCTGTCCAGCTCACACCCGACCCAACTGACGGGCGCCACCATCACACTCACCAATGCCCAGGCCGGTGATGTGCTGTCGGTGCTCAACGCATTGTCCACGGGCATCACGGCCACCGTGGTGGGCAGCACCGTCACCCTGAGCGGCACGGCGTCCCTGTCCGACTACCAGACCGCCATCCGCGACATCGGTTTCTCCAGCACCTCGAAAAACCCCTCCACGGCGGACCGCACGGTCGAAGTCACTGTCACCGATGGCAGCAGCCTGAGCAACACCGCCCTGACTACCGTGCAGTTCACTGCTGTGAACGATGCGCCGGTGGTCGGCAACACCACCGGCTACGTTTCAGAAGAAGGCCTGCCTGGCGGCCTGAAGGACAGCAACGGCAACAACGACAACACCGACAGCGCCACGGTCAGCGGCAAGATCACCATGAGTGATGCAGACTCGACCATCACGTCAGTGACCTTGACCGCGCCAACCGAGCCTGTGATTGCCGCCAACGGTCAAGCGGTCGTCTGGACCAGCGATGGCAACGGCGGATTGATCGGCAAAGATGGCAGCGCCGCTGGTGCCAACACCGTGTTCACCGTCTCGATCGACAACGCGGGCAACTACAGCGCCCAGTTGCTGGCGCCGCTTCACCACAGTGCGCAGGGCGAAGACGTCTTGAACCTGAGCTTTGGCATCACCGCCAGCGATGGGGCCAAAACGGGCCAAGGCAACCTGACCATCCAGGTGCAAGACGACGCCCCCGGCGTGTTGGGCCAGGTCACCGATTCGGTGGTTACCATCAACACCAACCTGCTCATCACGCTGGACGTGTCCGGCAGCATGAACGATGTCATCAATGGCACGCAAACGCGTCTGGAGCTGGCCGTGGCGTCCATCAAGACCTTGCTGGACAAATACGACCAAATCGGTGACGTGGCCGTGCGCCTGGTGACCTTCTCTGGCACCGCGCAAGCCTTGGGCAGCACCTGGCTCACCGTCAGCGCGGCCAAGGACCTGCTGGCGTTGATCAAGGCCAGCGGCGGTACCAACTACGACTATGGTTTGAGCGCGGCTGAAACCGCCTTCAACACTGCGGTCGGCAAGCTGGCAGGTGCGCAGAACGTGGGTTACTTCTTCTCGGACGGCAACCCGACGCTGTCCAGCGACCGCCCTAATCCTGAGAGCAACAATGGCAGCCAGACCAACACCAACCTCGGTGATGGCATCGACACCTCCGAAGAGGCCGATTGGGTCAAGTTCCTCAACGACAACCAGATCAAGTCCTACGCCATTGGCCTGGGCGCTGGTGTTTCGGCCACTTACCTCAACCCCATCGCCCACGATGGCCAAGCGGGTCAGAACCTCAATGGGACTGTGGTCAGCAACCTCAGCCAGTTGGACGCGGTCTTGTCCGGCACGGTCAAGGAGGCTGCGGTCGGCAAGCTGTTCACGGCGGGCTCCGTCATGTCCCTGCCCGGTGGCGCCGATGGCTTCGCGCACGTGGACAGCATCACCATCGATGGCCGTGTGTACACCTACGATGCGGCCAACCCGGTGATCACGGCGGCCACCAGCGTAGGCAGCCTGACCTTGAACATGGACACCGGCGAATACACCTATGCCGCACCAGGCGGGCAGGGGGTGGCCGGTTTGACCGAAACCTTCACCTATTCACTGGCCGATGGCGACGGCGACACCACCTCATCGACCTTGACGATCCGTGTCGAAGCCACCAACGTACAAGCGGGCACCACCGCGATCGACACTTTCAACGGCACTTCAGGCGCAGACATCCTGATGGGCCGCGAAGGCAACGACATCATGAACGGTGGCCTGGGCGATGACCGCCTTTATGGCAATGCCGGGAACGACGTCCTCAATGGCGGTGATGGCCAGGACACCCTCAACGGTGGTTTGGGCAACGACACCCTTAACGGTGGCAATGGCAACGACATCCTCGTCGGTGGTCCGGGCAGCGATGCCCTGACCGGTGGCCTGGGCTCCGACACCTTTGCCTGGCACTTCGCCGACCCTGGCGTGGCCACCACCTCGGGCCGTGCCGTCGATACCATCAAGGACTTCAGCGTCGCGCCCGTGGCCGATGGTGGCGATGTGCTCGACCTGCGCGACCTGCTGCAAGGCGAGAACACCACCGGCGGCAGCGGCAACCTGCACAACTACCTGGATTTCGACACGTCGACCGCGGGCACGACGGTGGTGCACGTCAGTGCCACCGGTGGTTTCACCAACGGCACCTACACGGCTGGGCAGGAAACGCAGCGCATCGTCCTGGAGGGCGTCAATATCCGCACCGACATGGGCCTGGCCGCCAACGCCACCGACGATCAGATCATCGTCAAACTGCTGCAGCAGAACAAGTTGTTGGTTGACGGCTGATCAGGGCAGTGCCAGGGCCGCTGTGATGGCGGCCCCATGAAAAAAGCCACGCTTGATGAGCGTGGCTTTTTGCTGTGCGGGACCAACCCGGTTCAGCGGAACTTGGCTTGTGGCACCGTCTTCAAGTCGCTGGGCAGGCCACCGATGTAATGCGCCAGCAATTTCAGCTCGGGCAAGGTGAACATCTTGGCTTGGGCCACCATGATCGGGTTGCCGCGGCCAATCGGGCCTTTGCTGTCCGTTTGGTAGGACTTCAGGGCCACGAACAAATAGTCTTCGTACTGGCCTGCCAGCTTGGGATAGACGTCAATTGGCTTGTTCAAACCAGCGCCATGGCAGGAGGCGCAGTTGCCCTTTTTAAGCAGGGCGTCAATTTCAGCATTGAGCGCTACGCTCTTGCCAGCGTGGGGGGGCAGATTCTTGCCACTGCCTTCGTAATAAACCGAAATGTCGGCGATGTCCTGATCGGTCAGGGAAGCTGCGATGCTGCGCATGGTGGGGTGCTTGCGCTCGCCCTTTTTGTAGGCGTTCAGGGCCGAGGCGATGTACTTGGCGCTCTGGCCCGAAATCATCGGCACGCGGTGCACTTCAGGGAAGCTGGCCTGGTAGCCCACGATGCCGTGGCAGCCAATGCACATGGCCACCTTCTTCTGCGCCGCGACCGGATCACCTGGCTTGGTCTCCTGGGCATGCGCGGCCCCAGTCAGCAGGCCTGCAATCGCAAGGCTCAGGGAACAAATCAAGGAAGGCAGTGTTTTCATGGTTCTGGCGGGGAAAATGCGGGCAGGTGAAAAAACACGAATCGAATCATTATAGAGAGCGACCTATACTGCGAATGAAGGATCAACCCGGTTGAGCAATCACATGAAGTTTCAAGGCACGGACCAATACGTCGCAACAGACGACCTCAAACTGGCGGTCAACGCCGCGCTGACGCTTCAGCGCCCTCTGCTGATCAAGGGCGAGCCCGGCACCGGCAAGACCATGCTGGCCGAAGAAGTCGCGCAAGCGCTGGGCATGCCACTGTTGCAATGGCACATCAAATCGACCACCAAGGCGCAGCAAGGCCTCTACGAATACGACGCCGTCAGCCGCCTGCGCGACAGCCAGTTGGGCGAAGAAAAGGTCAAGGACATCCACAACTACATCATCAAGGGTGTGTTGTGGCAGGCGTTCGACGCCGACCAGCGGGTCGCCTTGCTGATCGACGAAATCGACAAGGCCGACATCGAATTCCCGAACGACCTCCTGCGTGAAATCGACCGCATGGTGTTCTACGTGTACGAGACGCGCCAGCTGGTCAAGGCCAAGCACCGGCCACTGGTCATCATCACGTCGAACAACGAGAAAGACCTGCCCGACGCTTTCCTGCGCCGCTGCTTCTTCCATTACATCCGCTTCCCTGATGCGATCACGATGAAGAAGATCGTGGACGTGCATTTTCCGGGCATCAAGCAGGATTTGCTGGCGTCGGCCATGCGCCATTTTTACGAGGTGCGCAACCTGCCTGGCCTTAAGAAAAAGCCCAGTACCTCCGAGTTGATTGACTGGCTCAAGCTGCTGTTGGCCGAAGACATCCCGCTGGAAGTGCTGCAAAGCAAGGACGATAAGGCCAGCGTGCCGCCTTTGGTGGGCGCCTTGCTCAAGAACGAGCAAGACCTCAGCTTGTTCGAGCGCCTGGTGGCCATGGCCCGCAACAACCGCTGATCAATCCAGCCAGTGCTGATCAGGCGGCGGCCACGCGGTCTGGCGCGCTGACCACCTTGTTGCGGCCTTCGGCCTTGGCTTGGTACAGCGCATCGTCTGCACGGCGCAGCAACGAGGCCAGTGCTTCCAGCGAATCATTGGCGGTGGCCAGCCCGGTGCTGATGGTGACCGTGATGGTTTCGTCGGCCCAGGGGATGTTGATCTGGCTGATGGCGTGGCGCAAGCGCTCGGCGGCCAGCAAGGCTCCATCGTGCAGCGTGTGGGGTAGCAGGACGCAGAATTCTTCGCCGCCAAACCGGGCCACCCGGTCCACCTCGCGCGCTTGCGCCTGAAGGGCCTGCGACACCGCGCAGAGCACCGCGTCACCGGCAGCGTGGCCAAGCCGGTCATTGATGCGTTTGAAATGATCGATGTCCACCATCAGCACGGTGAAAGGCTCGCCAAAACGGTGCAGGCGCTGGGCCTCGCGGTCCAGCAAATATTCGATGGCACGGCGGTTCAGCAGGCCGGTCAGCGCGTCGTGGTGGGACAGGTGTTCCAGGCGCCGCACCAACCGGGTTACCACGATGTACCCCAAGACGAAGGCCGACAAAATCGACACCGTGACGCTGGTGAGCACCATCCCCACTTGGGCCTGTTGGGCATTGTCCAACAGCCAGGGCCAGACCACACCGGGCAGCAACTCGCTCATGGCCAGCCCCGCAAACATCAGGGCCACGCTGGTCAGCAGCGCCGAGTGCACCCAGGCCGTGCCGACCTGGAACTCGGTGCGCAGGGGGGCAAAGCATTCGCGAGCCGTGCTCAGCATCACCCAGCCGATGACTGCGCTGCAGACCACGACGCCGGCGACCCGCCAGCCCATCGGCAGGCACAAACCCAGGCAAAACAAGGTGGCGCCCAACCCCAGGATCAGGTGGGATCCGTCGGTATGCCGCAATTTCAAGAAGGCTTGCAAGCCGCGTCGCATTGACACGGCGCCATGCACCACCAGCACGCAGGCCAGCAGCGCCAAGGCGGTCTCTGGCCACCCATCGGTCAACATCATGCAGGCCAGCGCCAGGCCATTGCACAGGCTGGCCACCAACCAATGCATCGCGGCTTTGCGTGACAGGCCAAGCCAAGTGCCCGCAGCCCACCACATCAAGGTGGTGAGGCCGTGCGTCAACAGCACAAAAGCCAAAAGCAGGTGGCGTACTTCCATGATCAGACCTTAACGGGCCTCTATCCCGTTCTGGTTACAGGGGCAACCCTGAAGGGCTAAAACACGCCATGCCTCTGCACGGCGCCAGTTACAGGCCAAAATAGGTGGCAATTCGCAGGACTTCATATGCTCATCGACTTCTTCTTCGCGTTGCGTTCAGCTCGGCTGCCGGTCACCATTCCGGAGTACCTCAGTTTGCTGGAGGCCATCAAGCTTGATGTGATCGAGCCATCGGTGGATGAGTTCTACCACCTGGCGCGAATGTCACTTGTAAAGAATGAGACCCACTTCGATAAATTTGACCGGGCCTTTTCCACCTATTTCAGGGGTGCGAGCGCCTCATTCGACCTGACCCGTGAAATACCTCTCGAATGGCTGCGCAAGCGATTCGAGCGCGAACTGAGTGCGGCTGACAAAGCCGCCATCGAAGCGATGGGCTGGGACAAGCTCATGGACCGCCTCAAAGAGCTGTTCGAAGAACAGAAAGAGCGCCACGAAGGCGGTAACAAATGGATCGGCACGGGCGGTACCTCGCCCTTCGGCGCGCACGGCTACAACCCCGAAGGCATCCGCATCGGGCAAGACAAATCCCGTAACCGCAGCGCAGTCAAGGTTTGGGACAAGCGTGAGTTCAAGGATTACGACGACACGGTCGAGCTGGACACGCGCAACATCAAGGTGGCCCTGCGGCGCCTGCGCAAGTTCGCGCGCCAGGGCGCGGCCGAAGAGTTCGCGCTGGACGCCACCATCCAGGCCACCGCCGCCAATGCCGGCATGCTGGACATCAAGATGGTGCCCGAGCGGCACAACACCGTCAAAGTGCTGCTGTTGATGGACGTGGGCGGATCGATGGACGACCACATCCACCGGATCGAAGAGATGTTCTCGGCCGCCAAGAGCGAGTTTAAGCACCTGGAGTTTTATTACTTCCACAACTGCATCTACGACTACATGTGGAAGGACAACCACCGGCGGTTTTCCGAAAAAATCCCCACCTGGGACATCATCCGCAAGTACAACAAGGACTACAAGCTGATCTTCGTGGGCGATGCCACCATGAGCCCCTATGAGATCCTGCAGGCGGGCGGCAGCGTTGAGTACAACAACGAAGAGGCTGGCGCCGAATGGATCCAGCGCCTCACGCACGCCTTTCCGCACCACGCCTGGATCAACCCGGAACCTGCCGGTGTGTGGGGCTACCGTCAGAGCATTTCGATCATGCAGCAACTGGTGGGCAACCGAATGTTTCCTCTGAGCCTGCAAGGGCTGGAAGGCGCGATGCGGTTGCTGAGCAAATGATTGGTCGCGTCCTGGTTCTAACTTGCGCCGCTTGGGGCCTGATGTCGTCTGTGGCCTGGGCGCAGGACACCGCCGCCTTGCTGCCCCCCGAGGCAGCGGCCAGTGCGGCGGCGGCAACGGTGGCTCAAGCGCCCCGGGCCGCGGGGCGTGCGCCACTGGTCTGGACGCTGGACATCGAGGCGCCGGGTGCCCTGGACGCCCTGCTAAGCAACTACCTGGACCTGGCGCGTTACCACGAGGAGGCCACGGCCGAGGGTGACAACACCGGTGTCGCCATTCGCCGCAACGAGTTGCGGCGCCTGGTGGCGGCCGCGCCCGATCAGGCGCGCAGCCTGCTGGAAGCGCAGGGCTATTTCGCCGCTCAGATCCACACCAGTGTGTCCGACGAGGTCGAAGGGCAACCCCTGCTCATCAAGCTGGTGGTTCAGCCAGGCCCCCGAACCCGGGTGAGCCGCGTGCAGATGGTGTTTGAAGGCGACTTGGACACGGCCTTGTCCAAGGACGAGGGGCATGCCAAGGCGCTGGTGGCCGACCTGGAATCCGAATGGGCCTTGTCGGCGGGCACCATCTTCACGCAGCCCAATTGGTCAGCGGCCAAGAACGGCATGCTGGCGCGGATGCGGGCCGAAGGCTACCCCCTGGCCACCTGGAGCGGTACCTCGGCCACGGTCGATGCCCAGAACAGGACGGCCGCCTTGTTCGTCGTGGCCGACAGCGGGCCCATTTTTCATTTTGGCGAGATCTACATCGAAGGCTTGAAGGTGCAGCCCGCCTCGGCGATCCTCAACCTCGCCCCTTTTGTCAAAGGCGAGGTCTACCGCGAGCAGTCCTTGCTGGATTTTCAGGAGCGCGTGCAGAAGCTCAACCTGTTCGACAGCGTCTTCATCAACATGGAGCAGGATCAAAGCCGGGCGGAAGGGGCGCCGGTGACCGTGCAGGTGCATGAACTGTCTTTGCAGCAAGCCACGGTGGGCGTTGGTGTGAGCAGTGACACCGGCCCGCGCGTTTCGGTCGAGCACCTGCACCGCCACATCCTGAACCAGGACTGGCAGGCCAAGACCAAATTGCAGTTGGCCAAGATCGACTCCAGCCTTCAGGTGGACCTGACTTCACACCCCCAGCCGGGGCGCAAGCGCTGGTTGGTGTCGGGGCAATTGGCCAAAGAGACCGACACCTCCGACGCCGTGACCACCAGCGAACGTTTGCGCTTCGGACAGTTGCGCGAAGGCGAACGGCTGGAGCTGACCCGTTATGTGGAATACCAAAGTGCCCGCGTGAAATCAAAGGCGGGTGAACAGGTGTCCGACGCATCGGCGATCAGCGGCACCTTGCAATACGCTTGGCGCGATGTCGACAGCCAGACCTTGCCGACCACCGGCATCACTGCCCTGACTTCGGTTGGCCTGGGCCACAGCTTTGCCACCCGTGAGAGCTCTGGTCCGTTCAGCCGCCTGTATGGCCGCCTGACCTGGTACAAGCCTTTGCCCTGGGGCTGGGATGCCACCACCAGGATTGAAGGTGGTCGCATGTTGTCCAGCGAGTCGATCAGCATCCCTGATCCATTGTTGTTCCGCGCGGGGGGTGACGAGTCGGTGCGTGGCTACGGCTACCGGTCGATCGGGGTCGCCCGCGATGGCGCGCTGGTGGGTGGACGGGCGATGACGACGCTGAGCGGCGAACTGGCGCACCCATTCCTCAAGAAATACCCCAGCATCCTCGGGGCGGTGTTTTTTGACGCTGGCGGTGTGGCCGACCAGTTCGCCGACATCAAGCTGCAACGAGGCTATGGCGCGGGGATTCGCTGGCGCAGCCCGGTCGGGCCCTTGAAGATTGACCTGGCTTATGGCGAACAGACCCAGAGTTTTCGCATCCACTTCAGCGTGGGGATCACGCTTTGAATCAACCTGCCACTTGGTCCTCCCGCGTGTGGCTGTCTGCTTGGGCTGGCCCACTCTGGCTGGTGATGACTTTGCTGGTGCTGATCGCGCTGAGTCTGAGCGGACTGTGGTGGGCTTTGCACCAGGAAGTCGCCACGGCGCGGCTGCTGTCGGTGCTGCCTTGGGTGACGGTGGTAGAGCCCAAGGGCGGATTGCTGACGGGTTTCAGTGCCCAGCGCGTGGAGATCAGCCTGCCGCGTGGATCGAGGCTGGTGCTGGTCGAGCCGCACTGGCAAGGCGTGAGCTTTCGCCATGATGGCTCGGTGGCAGGGCAGGTGGGGGTGACGATTGATGCCTTGCAAGCGCGCAGCGTCGATTTACTTTGGATTTCTTCGCCCCCGTCCAAAACGCCCAGTCTTGCCCCCACTGATTTTGACCTGCCGGTGTCGGTGCGCTTGAAGGCGGTCACCGTGGGGGCGTTTCGCAGCAATCTGCTCGAACCCCAAGTGTTGCAGGACCTGGCCGCCCGCGTTTTCCTGCAAGAGTCCGTGGGCACTGCGCATCAGCATCAGGTGGTGCTGAACCGCCTGCTGGTGCATGGCTGGCAGTTGAAGGGTCTGGCCGCTTTGGGCACGCGAAAAGCGATGAACCTTGACCTGAGCCTGGATGCCGAGCATGCCGCTGCTGGCACGGGCAGCATTGACATCGGCGAGGCGCAGTTGCGTTTGAAGGGGCCTTTGCACAGCTTGCTTGCCCAGGGGCAAGTGCAGCTGGGCCAGGGCACCGAGGCGGCGCAAAGCTTGACCATGTCGGGCGAGGTGGCACCCTTTGCCGCCTGGCCTTTGCCCAGCTTGGCCGTGCAGGCCCATGGCCTGAACCTGGCGATGCTGTGGCCGGCTTTGCCCAACACGGCCTTGTCCGGCAAGGTGTCGGTGCAGCCCACGCCGCTGAGCGCCAAGCGCGCCGCGCCTGATCTGGCGGTGGACATCGCGCTGACCAATGCCAAGCCCGGCGCTTGGGATGCCCGGGGCTTGCCTTTGGTGAGCTTGGTGGGGCAGGCCGCTTTGCCGATCGCACTCACCGGGGCCTCGGCCGGGCAGTTGAACAGCTTGGGCCAGGCGGGCCAGTTGGCGCTGACGTTGGCCCTGCCCCGGACTGGCGGGCAGAGCCCTGGCACGGTGCTGGTCAATGGCACCTGGGACTTGGTCACACCGCAAAAAACGCATTTGCAGGCCGACATCCAGGGTTTGGAGCCCCAGGCGCTGGACGGGCGCTCGCCGCCGTTGCAACTGCAGGGCCGTGTCAATGTTCAGTCGGCACCCGCCGAGGGCCAGGCCTGGGAGCGCTGGGCCGTGCTGGCCGAATTGAAGGGGCAGTATCGCCAAGGCCCGGGGAAGCCGACCCATCCGGTGGCGTTGAACCTGGCAGGGCATTGGTCGCCAGCCCTGATCGATGTCAAAAGCCTGAGCCTGAGCTCGGGCACTTCACTGGCCAAATTGACCGGTCAGGCCAGTCAGGCAGGAGAGGCGCCATGGCGGGCCAAGGGGCAGCTTGATTTGTCCAACTTCGACCCGCAGTGGTGGATGCCTTGGCCGGACAAGGCCACTGGCGCCAACCGGCTGCAAGGCCGCGTCCAGTTCGAGGCCGATGCTTTGGGCCAGGGCGAGATGGCGGGGCGCCTGGACCCCAGCCAGTTGGCCGGCATCCCTTTGAGTGGCCTCTTGAGCTGGAAGGCGCCCACGGGCCAGCCTGACATGAGCTTCAAGGCCGACCTGAACGTGGCGGGCAACCAGGTGGGGGTGACGGGTGTGGTGCCCGTGAGCCGATCGGCGCAAGATGGCGTGCAGTGGGCCGCCAACCGACCTGGGCGTGGGCAGCTTCAACTGCAGGCACCGGCCATCCAGGCTTTGCAGCCCCTGGCCCAATGGTGGGGCTGGCGCGATCTGCAGGGCATGGCCCAGGGAGATGTCACGGTGGAGGGCGTCTGGCCTGCCTTGTCCACGCAGGGGCACTTGGACCTGACTGGCCTGCAGGCCAAGGATGCGGGCGGAACGCTGTACTCGCTGGAGCAGGCCGAAGGCCGCTGGCGGGTCAACACCGGGAACATGTCAGCGCAGTCCGAGGGGCGCTTGACCATTCGCCAGGCTAAGTTGGGTGGCACCACCTTGGAGCAGGTCACAGCCGCCCTGGACGGCAGTGCCCAGTCCCACCGCCTGGTGGCGCAAGGCGATGTGCACCTGCCTGTGCGCCAGGAAAAATCCAAGCAGCCCGAGGCGGTTCCCCGTGTGCACCTGGACTTGTCGGTGGCCGGAGGTGTGCTGGAATCCTTCCGCGGCTGGAAAGGCCAGGTGCAAAAACTGAGCGTGGTCACCATCGAGCCCGCGCCACGGCCTTTGCTGTCGGCTCAAGCGGTCGAGGTGCAGTGGTCTTCAACCCAGGACGACCGCCGCCTGGTGGTCAGCCCCACCCTGGTCTCGTTGATGGGGGCCGGTTTGAAAATCCAGGAGTTGAGTTGGCGCGAGCCCCGCCAAGCTGGCGTGACAGGCGGGCAGACCAAGGTCAGCATTGACCTAGAGCCCATCAAGCTGGCCGAAGTATTGGCGCGCTGGCAGCCACAGGCCGGCTGGGGCGGTGATTTGACGGTGGTGGGCCAGCTGCGCATGCAGCACAGCCCCGAGCAGCCCTGGCAGGTCGATGGCTTCCTGGCCAGGCGCGATGGTGACTTGAGCCTGGCCGAAACCGCCATTGAAGGCAACCTGCTCCAAACCCTGGGCATCAAGCAAGCCCGATTGGAGCTGAAGGCCCGCGAGGGTGTCTGGACCATGTCCGAGCAATTTGACGGCCGGGTGGTGGGCTTGGTGAGCGGTCAGCAAACCGTGCGCACCCCATCGCGAGACAGCCTGCCATCGGCCAACGACAGCTTGTCGGGCACCCTGAACGTTAAGATCGACAACCTGCGCCCCTGGGGTGTTTGGGCACCACCGGGCTGGCGCTTGTCGGGGCAGGTGCAAGCCAATACGGTGTTGTCCGGTACCTTGGGTGCCCCTTTGTACAAGGGCGAGGTGAATGGGCAGAACCTGGGCGCCAGTCAGGCCTTGATGGGCGTCAATTTGTCTGATGGCGTTTTGCAGTTGAGCCTGCAAGGTGACCAGGCGCGCCTGACGCAGTTCAAGGCCAAAGGCGGTGAGCATGGCGGCACCATCAGCCTGGACGGTGATGCCATGTTGGGCGCCCAGCCCCAAGCGAATCTGAATCTGGCGCTTGATCACTTTGCCTTGCTGCAGCGGGTGGATCGCCGTTTGCTCGTCAGCGGGCAAGGCAAGCTGGTCTTGGGCGCGGAAGACATCAAGGCCGATGGCCGCTTCCTGGTCGATGAGGGATTGATCGACATCAGCAAGGCAGATGCCCCGACCATTGGCGACGACGTCAATGTCATCAACCGGCCCGGCGATGTGGCGGCCAATGGCGAGCCAGGCGCAGACGCGGGCCTTGTGTCGCCCAAGCGCAAGGTGCAGGCGAACATCGAGGTGGACTTGGGATCCAAACTGCGCCTGAAGGGCCGGGGCTTGAACACACTGTTGGTGGGCAAGCTGACCTTGACCACACCCAACGGCCGGATGGCGATGCATGGCACGGTCAGGACGGAATCGGGCTCTTACGTGGCGTATGCGCAGAACCTGGTGATCGAGCGGGGTTCGATCGCGTTCACTGGCCCCATCGACAACCCACGCCTGGACATCCAGGCCATGCGGGCTGAATCACTCGCTGCTGCGGCGTCGGACGTGAAGGTAGGGGTCACCATCACCGGGACGGCCCAAGACCCGCGCGTGCGCTTGTATTCCGATCCGACCATGTCCGAGACCGAGAAGCTGTCTTGGCTGATATTGGGCCGTGGCCCAGCTGGTTTGGGCGGGGCTGACATCGGCTTGCTGCAGACCGCCGCGTCGGCCTTGCTGGCTGGCGAGGGCGGCACGCCCAAGGATTCGGTGCTGGGCGCCATTGGGCTGGACGAGTTGTCGGTGCGCCAAACTGAGAATGGCGATGCGCGTGAGACCGTGGTCAACGTGGGCAAGCAGATCTCGCGCAAATGGTACCTGGGCTACGAGCGCAGCTTGAACGAAACGGCGGGCAACTGGCAGTTGATTTACCGCCTGGCCCAGCGCTTTACTGTGCGGGCGCAGGCGGGGCGGGACAACGCGCTGGACTTGATCTGGTCATGGCGATTTGATTGACGATCGAGCCTAGCCCGAGGATCCATTTTTCCCAGTCGATGCTCATGGCCTTGGTTTGCCGCAAAGGCGGGCCAGGACATTGGCGATATATTCCCAGCATGTCGATCACCAGCCCCTTTTACGCCCACCTGGCCCGCCTGCGCTTCATCAAGCGCTGGGGCTTGATGCGCAATGCCGTTGAAGAAGATGTGGCCCAACACAGCTGGGAAGTGGCCGTGTTAGCCCATGCCTTGGCGGTGATCCGCCGCGATGTGCTGGGCGTGCCGATTGACCCCAACGCGGTGGCCACGCGCGCCTTGTTCCACGACGCCACCGAAGCCATCACGGGCGACCTGCCGACCCCGGTCAAGTATTCACCGGCCATGCGCCAAGCCACCGCCTACCTCGAGCACGAAGTCAGCCAGGAAATGCTGGCCCTGCTGCCACCCGCCATCCAACCCGCGCTGCGCGAGGTGTTGGACCACGAGCAATGGCCTGACGATCATGCCCAACTGGTCAAGGCCGCTGACCGCCTCGCGGCGTGGCTGAAGTGCCGGGCTGAATTGCGCTACGGCAACACCGAGTTCGAGCAGGCCGCCCAGCAAATCAAAGGCAAGATCGACCAGCACATGATCCCCGAGGTGCGTTACTTTCTGGACCAATTCGGTCCGGCCTTTGAGCTCACGCTCGACTCATTGATGCGTGGCGACTGACCCATGAACGACACCGCTTTGCTTGATCCCTCTTTCGACACGCCCGAAGCCCTGGCCAAGGTGCTGGAAGCACACCCCGACTACCGCGTTTTGCGCCGCCTGGTACCGCGCAAAACCTTCGGCCACAAGGCCGCCGGCGCCAAGGCCAAGATGCTGATCCTGGACACCGAAACCACCGGCCTGGACTGGCGCAAGGACAAGATCATCGAATTGGCCCTGCTGCTGGTCGAGGTGGACCTGGAGGCCGGCCTGCCCATCCGAGTGCTGGAGGTCTACGACGAACTGGAAGACCCCGGCATGCCCATCCCCGAGGCCGCCTTGCGCGTCACCGGCATCACCGATGCGATGGTCAGTGGCCAGCGCCTGAACGAGGCGCGCATTGCCGCCTTGCTGGAAGGCGTGTCGCTGGTCATCGCGCACAACGCTCGTTTTGACCGCGCCTTCGTGGAGGGGCGCCTGCCTGCGTTTGCAGAACTGCCGTGGGCTTGTTCGCTGGCCGAAATCGACTGGAGCGAAGAGGGCCGTGGTTCCGCCAAGCTGGAGTTTTTGGCGGCCGAGCTGGGCTTGTTTTATGACGCCCACCGAGCCGAGATGGATTGCCACGCCTTGCTGGCTGTGCTGAGCCAGCCCTTGCCCAAGTCAGGCCACTCTGGTTTGAAAGCTTTACTGAAGGCCGGCCAGACCACCACCTACAAGGTGATGGCCACGGGTTCGCCCTTTGACTCGAAAGACGCCTTGAAAGCGCGTGGTTACCGTTGGGATGCCGAGCGCAAGGTCTGGCACACCAGCGCGAACGATGCAGATCTACTGGAGGCTGAATGCACCTGGCTGAAGGCCTCGGTCTATGGCCGACGTGCTGCGCGCATCGAGGTCGAGCAACTCACCGCCCTCGATCGTTTTGCGCCACGCGCAGGGCTGCTCCAGACGCGGGATCTGTGAGCCACAGCCCGGCCCGGGGCTTCTTCCGTCAGCGCAGGATGTTGTAGCCCCGGCCCGTCAGGCAGCGCTTGAGCACGCTCATTCGGTCTGCATCATTGACGGCTCTGCGGCCGATGATGCCCATCGACACCCGGTCAGCGGCAGTGCCCATGGCCCTGCTGGCCGTTTTGCTCACGCTGGTGATGTCTTGGTTGGCGATGGCGGCGCACTCTGCGTAGTCCTTGTCATAAATGACGGGATCGATTTTGCTCTTGTCGACCAAGTCATAACCTGTGACCGGGACCATCTCCACATCGGGCTCCAGGCTGGTGCAGGCAGCGGCAGAAAGACTCAGGACCACGGCCAGAAAAATGCAAATGCGGTTCATGAACAATGTGGTGGTTGTCGATGTCCGATTTTAGGCAGGCTTGGCGCCACCTTTGATGCGTTGGAACAAAGTCACCGCCACCAAAGTCAAGCCTCCGGCAACAATGCCCACAATGGCATCCACCAGGGTTGGGGTAAGCACCTTGAGCACGGGGCCGACGCCTGAGAGGCCCCCCGCGCTTTCAGCCAGGTGGTGGATCCAATCGTGCGCGGGCGGGATGCCGTGGGTCAGGATGCCTCCACCCACCAGGAACATGGCGATGGTGCCGGCGATGGTGAGCAGGCGCATCAAATGCGGGGCCGCATTCACGATCACCTCACCCACGCGTTTTTGAAGCCGACCGAGCGCGCCGGGCCCTGCGGTTCGCGCCAGGTAAAGGCCACCGTCGTCCAGCTTGACGATGCCGGCCACCAAACCATAGACACCGATCGTCATGATGATGGCGATGCCGACCAGCACGGTTAGCTGCGTGGTGAAGGCGGCGTCGGCCACCGTGCCCAACGTGATGGCGATGATCTCGGCCGACAGGATGAAGTCGGTGCGGATGGCGCCCGAGATCTTGTCTTTTTCATACGCGACCAGGTCGACGGCCGGGTTGGCCAAGGCGTCAACCAGCTCCTGGTGGTGGGCTTCGTCCTCATCGTGGCTGTGCATCAGCTTGTGAGCCACTTTTTCAAAGCCCTCGAAGCACAGGAAGAGGCCGCCGATCATCAGCAAGGGCGTGACCGCCCAAGGCGCGAAGGCGCTGATGGCCAGTGCGGCGGGCACCAGGATGGCCTTGTTGCGGGCTGATCCTTTTGCCACCGCCCAGACCACGGGCAACTCGCGCTCGGCCTGCACACCGGACACCTGCTGGGCGTTCAAGGCCAGATCATCGCCCAGCACGCCGGTGGTTTTCTTGGCAGCTACTTTGGTCAGCAGGGCCACGTCGTCAAGGATGGTGGCAATGTCGTCAATGAGGGCGAGTAGGCTGCTGCCGGCCATGGGTTGAATCCTGGAATGAAAAGCGGGAGGTGTCCCGAAACGCCCATCCTATCGGACTTCAATGGCAGGTCTTCAGTGTGGTCCCAGCATCTGCCTGGGGTCGACCCAGCGGTCGAACTCTTCACCCGTGACGGCGTTCAGGGCCAGCGCGGCTTCGCGCAGCGAGGTGCCGTTCTTTTGCGCATGCTTGGCCACGGCCGAGGCCTTGTCATAGCCAATGTGCGGTGCCAGCGCGGTGACCAGCATCAGCGAGCGTTGCAGCAACTCATCCACGCGCGCATGGTTCACGGTGATGCCCTTGACGCAGTGCTGGGCAAAGCTGTTCATGGCGTCGGACAGCAGGCGCACGCTGTCCAGGGTGTTCAGCGCGATCAGGGGCTTGTAAACATTGAGTTCGAAGTGACCCTGGCTGGCGGCAAAGCCGATGGCCACGTCGTGGCCCATGACCTGGGCGCACACCATGGTCATGGCTTCAACCTGAGTCGGGTTGACCTTGCCGGGCATGATGGAGCTGCCGGGTTCGTTCTCGGGCAGGTGCAGTTCGCCCAGGCCAGCGCGCGGGCCGCTGGCCATCAGGCGGATGTCGTTGGCCACTTTGGTCAAGGCCACGGCCAGCATGCGCAGGCTGCCGTGAAAAGCCACCAGGGCCTCGTGCCCGGCCATGGCGGCAAACAGGTTGTCGGCCTGGTGCAAAGGCAGTTGCAGGTGCTGGCCCAACAAGGCGGCCACGCGGGTACCAAACTCCGGGTGCGTGTTCAAGCCGGTGCCCACGGCGGTGCCGCCAATGGCCAGCGCGTGCACGGCCTGCAGCGCGTGGGCGATGGCGTTGTCGCACAAGGCCAGCTGCGCCTGGTAGCCGCCAAACTCCTGGCCCAGGGTCACGGGCGTGGCATCTTGCCAATGGGTGCGGCCAATCTTGACCACGTCGGCATAGGCGCTGGCCTTCTCTGCCACCACGCTGCGCAGGCGCTGCAAAGCGGGCAGCAGGCGTGTTTGCGCTTCCTGTGCCACGGCCACGTGCATGGCGGTAGGGAACACATCGTTGGACGACTGGCCCAGGTTCACGTCATCGTTGGGGTGCACCAGGCGCTGGCCCCCCAGGCTGCCGCCCAAAGCCTGCGAGGCCAGGTTGGCGATCACCTCGTTGGCGTTCATGTTGCTTTGCGTGCCCGAGCCGGTCTGCCACACCGAGAGCGGAAACTCGGCATCGAACTGGCCCAGGGCCACTTGTTGCGCCGCGCTGGCAATGGCCTGCGCTTTGCCGGAGTCCAGCAGGCCCAGGTCTTGGTTGACGTGCGCGGCCGCCCATTTGATCCACGCCAGGGCATGGATCAGGGGCAGGGGCATGCGTTGCTCGCCGATGGCGAAAAAGTGCAGGCTGCGGGCGGTCTGGGCGGCCCACAGGGCTTCTGCGGGCACATCGATGGGCCCGAAGCTGTCGGTCTCGGTGCGGGTGGCGGTCATGCGGGTCTCCTCGGGCAATGGGCCAGCATAGCCTTGGCAACATCACCCTTCAAGGCAGGGGGCGGTCAGTTGCCGTGCTGGATGATCTCGCGGTGCAGCGCGCCAATGGGCAGGATCTTGTCCACGGCGCCGCGCTTCACAGCCTCTTTGGGCATGCCGTAAACCACGCAGGTTTCCTCGTCTTGCGCGATGGTTCGGGCGCCAGCGTTTTTCATCTCGAGCATGCCAGCGGCGCCGTCGTCGCCCATGCCCGTCATGATCAAGCCCAGGGCGTTGGCCCCGGCGGACTTGGCCACCGATCGGAACAGCACATCGACCGAGGGGCGGTGCCGGTTCACCAAGGGCCCATCCAGCACCTCGACAAAATACTGCGCCCCGCTGCGCTTCAGTACCATGTGCTTGCCGCCGGGGGCGATCAAAGCCTGGCCGGGCAAGACGCGGTCGTTGTTTTGGGCCTCTTTGACGCGGATCTGGCAGATGCTGTCCAGGCGCGCCGCGAAGGCTGCGGTGAACTTCTCGGGCATGTGCTGCACGATGACAATGCCCGGACAAACTCGGGGCAGGGCGGTGAGCACTTCTTCCAGCGCTTGAGTGCCGCCGGTGGAGGTGCCGATGGCCACCACGCGCTCCGTGGTCTGCACCATGGCCTTGGGGCTGGCCGCGCTCAGGATGACGTCGGCATTGTTCTTGACCTGCGGCACCTGGGGGGGCGCCTCAGCCCGCATGGCCAGACGTCGCACATTGGCCTTGGCCGCAGTCTTGACCGCACTCACCAGGTCGTCCGAGGAGTCGACGATGAACTGCTTCAGGTCCAGCTTGGGTTTGGTGATGATCGAGACCGCGCCTGCGGCAAGGGCCTCCATGGTGGTCTTGGCGCCCTTCTCGGTCAGCGTGGAGCAAATCACCACCGGGGTGGGGCGCTCCTTCATGATCTTGCGCAAAAAGGTGATGCCATCCATGCGCGGCATTTCAACGTCCAGCACGATCACGTCGGGCCAATTGATCTTCAGGCGTTCGATGGCCAGCAGCGGGTCGGCCACGGCGCAACACACTTCAATGCCGGGTGCGGCGTTCAGCACGGCAGACAGCACCTGCCGAACCACCGCCGAATCATCGACCACCATGACTTGGATGGACTTCATTTGCGAGTACCTTCTTTGTGATTCAAAAGCGCATCAACCGGTTTGACTTGACGAGCCCAGACGTGACCACTGTTCACGTCGAACATGATTTTGCGGTGGCCCACCCCGAACAGGCTTTCCGAAGATGCCCGAATGCCTTGGGCCTCCAGCAGGCTGCGTGCCGCCTCGCCATTCCTTCGACCGACCCGCGCGGCGTTGGCCCTGCTGGTGTGTTGCGGGAACATGTCGCTGCCGCCAAAGATCTTGGCTCGGCAGTCACCGGGATCGATGCCATGCCGGGCCAGGTCCGTCAGCATCAGGCTGAGGGCTTCCTTGCCATAGCGGGCATCCGGGGGGCCGATGACCTTGGATGATCGTTCGGACAGCAGGAAGTGAGACATGGCGCCGACGCGCCTTTCAGGGTGCCACAAGGTGATGGAAACGCACGATCCCAGTAGGGTTCGGATTCGGTGCCGCGCGTCGCCCACGAAGTACTCGCCGGGGTTCAGAAAAACAATGATTTCGTCGGTCGAGATCACGGCTTGCGGTAAATCGAAGGCGCCACCGGCACCAAGGCATCACTGATGTCATTGAGACTTTCCGAGTGGCCGATGCAGAAATGGCCACCGGGCTTGAGCATCGAGATCACGCGGGCCACGACCTGGCGCTTGGTGTCGCCATTGAAGTAGATCATCACGTTGCGCAGAAAGATCACGTCGAACGTGCCCAGCTTTGGCAGTGCCTCGTTCAGGTTGGCCTGAATGAAGCGAACCCGCTGTCGCAGGGCGCGTGCGACCAGCATGGTGCCATCCTGCTCGTCCATGCCTTTCAGGCAGAAGCGCTTGAGGTAGGGCTGCGGAATGTTGCGCGCACGCTCCATCGGAAATTGACCTGTGCGCGCGCGTTGCAAAACCCGTGTGCTGATGTCGGAGCCAAGGATCTCCCACGGGCTGCTGCCCAGGCTATCGGCCAGCACCATGGCCATGCTGTAGGCCTCTTCACCCGTGGAGCTGGCGGCACTCCAGGCCCAAAAAGGCTGACCTGGCTTGTGGGCCTGCGCCAGTGCCTTCAACAGTTCAAAGTGCTTGGGCTCTCTGAAAAAATAGGTTTCGTTGGTGGTCAGCAGATCGATCGCGGTTTGCACTTCCTCCTTGGCCTGCCCGCTGGACAGCAAGTTGAAGTACTCCGTGAAGGAGTTGAGTTGACGCGCTTGCAAGCGCCTGGACAGGCGGCCTGAGACCAGCGCCTTCTTCGACGAGGCCATGCTGATGCCCGCCGCCTCAAAGATGAAGTGTTGGAAGCGGTTGAACTCCTGATCGGTGATGGTGTTCATTGATGGGCTTCGGTCAGCGTCAGAACTTGGCAAAGCTCGATTCATCGGGCGAATCAACACCCTCGTAGGCCAGCTTCCGGGCAGGGGCCGATTTGGCTGAGGACTGCTTGAGCGGCTTCTTGGTGCGGGCATTGGAGACCAGCTTGCGCGATGTGGCCGTGCTGGCGCCATGTTCGGTGTCCAGGGCCGGCTTGAAGAAGGACATGGTTCGCTGCAACTGCTCTGCCTGGCTGCTCATTTCTTCGGCGGTGGCCGCCAACTCCTCCGAGCTGGAGGCGTTTTGCTGGGTGGTCTGGCTCAACTGGCTGACGGCCGAGTTGATCTGGCCGACGCCCGACGATTGCTCTTCCGATGCGGCGGTGATCTCTTGCACCAGGTCCGAGGTTTTGCGGATGTTGGGCACCATTTCGTCCAGCAACTTGCCGGCCTTCTCGGCCAACTCGACGCTGGAGCTGGCCACGGTGCCGATCTCTTGCGCGGCCACCTGGCTGCGTTCAGCCAGCTTGCGCACTTCGGCGGCCACCACGGCGAAGCCCTTGCCATGCTCGCCAGCACGGGCGGCCTCAATGGCGGCATTCAGGGCCAGCAAGTTGGTCTGGTAGGCGATGTCATCGATGATGCCGATCTTCTGCGCGATCTGCTTCATGGCCGCCACGGTGGCTTTGACAGCTTCGCCGCCCTCGGTGGCTTCGCCAGCTGCCTTGGTGGCCATGCCGTCGGTGACCTTGGCGTTCTCGGTGTTCTGCGAGATAGAGGCGGTCATCTCTTCGATGGACGCGCTGGTCTCTTCCACGCCGGCCGCCTGTTCGCTGGCCGATTGCGACAGCGACTGGGCGGTGGAGCTGAGTTCTTCGGAAGCACCTGTCAGGGCTTCGGCGCCAGCGTTGACCTCGGTCACCACTTGCGACAGCTTGTTGACCGTGTTGTTCACGTACTCCTTCATTTCACCGAAGGCGCCTTCATACGGCTTGTCGATGGATTGGGTGAGGTCACCTTGCGACATGGCGCTCATGACACGCACCACATCGTTGATGCTGGTGCCCGTGGTGGTCACCAACTGGTTCAGGCCTTCGCCCATTTCCTTTTGAAAACCTTGCAGGCCGGCCAGCTCAATGCGTTCGTCAAAGTTGCCATGGTTGGCCGCTTCGACCACATTGCGTTGGCCATCAATCACCTGCTTGAGGCGGCTGACCATCTGCTTGACGGCAAACAGCAGGCTGCTGTCGTCATTTTTGGCGATGATCACTTCGGCCGACAGGTCCCCATTCGCCACCTTGGTCAGCAAGGCCGCGGCATAGTCAGGCTCACCACCCAGTTGACGGCTGATGATGCGGGTGACCATCAGGCCCAGGCCAATGGCCAGTACCACTGAGACGGCGACCACCGACATGGTCACAATCTTCGCGTAGGACACCTGGGAGGTGGCCAGCGCATTGGTGGCTTTGGCCTGGGCGCTAAGCTCCTCGATGATGGCCATCATCGTGTCTTCCATCGCGTGGGTGATCTTGCTGGCTTCACCATTGCTGATCTCGGTGGCCTCGGCGAACTTGCCTCCCAGGGCCAGTTGAGCGACCTTCTCGCTTTCAACCAGGTAGACCGGCAACTGGGCATCCAGCTCTTTGAGCAGGGCTTGCTCTTTGGCGCTGAGAACGGTGCTCCGGTACGCCAGGATCGACTTGTTGTAGCCGTCAATGTAGGTATTGGCACGCGTAATCGTCGCTTTGGCGTCGTCCGGATTCTTGGTCGCTGTCAGCCGAACATAGCTCCGGGCATGCAATGACAGCTTGAGCGCGGCATCGGAGATTTGCGCCAGACACACCACGTTGTTGTCATAGGTGGAGCTGAGCATGCCACCCAACTCGGCGATTCGCGTCAGGCTGTACACGCCGACAGCAGCCGTCAGGACGGAACAGGTGAGAAAAGTGGTCAGCAGCTTGTGAGCCAGCTTCATTCGCAAGAACCAGTTCATGGTCGTCTTCCTTTTCAGTGATTTCTTTGAGGCTCAGTTCAAAGCCAAGGCGCCGGCCTGTGCGGGTGTTTGAGCAAGCTGGGTGAGATCATCCATGGACAAGACATGGTCCGCATTGAGCAGAATCACGAATTTGCCTTTGACCTTGCCCATGCCCTGAATGAATTCGGTGCGGATGCGCGCGCCAAAATCGGGCGCCGGCTCGATGTCGCTGGCCGCGATGTCCAGCACCTCATTGACGGCATCGACGATCACGCCGATGACCTGGCTTTCCTGGTCAGCGCTCTGTACTTCCACAATGACGATGCAGGTTCGCTTGGTCACCTCGGAGGCGGGGCGACCAAAGCGGGCCAGCAGGTCCATCACTGGCACGACTGCGCCACGCAGGTTGATCACGCCTCGCACGCAGTCCGGCATCATTGGAATGGCGGTCAGGCTGTGGTATTCGATGATCTCCTTGACCGCCAGGATGCCCAGGGCGAATACCTCGCCACCCAGCATGAAAGTCAGGTACTGGTTTGGATCATTGGCGCCCATGGACAAGGGGATGCCCTGATTTGAAGCGTTGGTGGTGGTCAGTGCCGTCATGGGAGCATCCTTTAGAAACGGGCGAAATGAGCTTCATCGGGTGAGTCGGCCGTGGCGGAATCCTGATCGGCACGGTACGTAGCTTTGGTTTTTGTCGCGGCTGACTTGGCCTTGGCAACGATGCGCCTAGCGGGCGGGCGACTGGCCGAAGCAACAGAGTGAGCGGCCAGCTTGAAGAAGGACATGGTCTGCTGCAGTTGCTCGGCCTGACGGCTCATCTCTTCGGCGGTGGCGGCCAGCTCTTCCGAGCTGGAGGCGTTTTGCTGCGTGGTCTGGCTCAACTGGCTGACGGCCGAGTTGATCTGGCTGACGCCGGATGATTGCTCTTCCGAAGCGGCGGTGATCTCTTGCACCAGGTCCGAGGTTTTGCGGATGTTAGGCACCATCTCGTCTAGCAGCTTGCCGGCCTTCTCGGCCAACTCCACGCTGGAGCTGGCCACAGTGCCAATCTCTTGCGCGGCGATCTGGCTGCGTTCGGCCAGCTTGCGCACTTCGGCGGCCACCACGGCAAAGCCCTTGCCATGTTCACCAGCGCGCGCTGCCTCGATGGCCGCATTCAGGGCCAGCAGGTTGGTTTGGTAAGCGATGTCGTCAATGATGCCGATCTTCTGGGCGATCTGCTTCATGGCAGCCACGGTGGCCTTGACGGCTTCACCGCCTTCTGTGGCTTCGCCGGCCGCCTTGGTGGCCATGCCATCGGTCACCTTGGCGTTCTCGGTATTCTGCGAGATCGAAGCGGTCATTTCTTCTATGGAGGCACTGGTTTCTTCCACGCCTGCAGCCTGTTCGCTGGCCGATTGCGACAACGATTGGGCGGTGGCGCTGACCTCTTCTGATGCACCAGCCAGGGCTTCGGCGCCCGCGTTGACCTCGGCCACCACCTGCGACAGCCTGTCGACCGTGGCGTTAACGTAGTCCTTGAGGCGTGCGTAAGCACCTTCATAGTCCTTCTCGATCTTCTGGGTCAGGTCTCCCTCGGAGACGGCACCCAAGACCCGTGCCACGTCATCGACGCTGCCACCGCTGGCCTTGAGCAGTTGCTTGACCGAGAACATTAGGCTGGTGACGTCGCCAGGGCGAGTCACCACCGCAATGTCGAAATCGCCGCGCGACACACGCCCCAGAACTTCTGCTGCGGCGGCGGGTTCTGCACCCAGCACGGCCGAGAGGTTGCGAACGATTAACGTGGCGATGATGCCTGCGGTCACCACGGCAATGGTCGTCAGGGCGATGATCAGTGTCCTGGTGCTATTGGCCGTCTCGGCCGAGTTTTCAGCGCTTTCGGTCATCAGCTCGGTTTGGAACTTGGCCAGTGCTTCCATCGAATCCCAATAGGCCGTGTTGGCCGGACCGAAGTCGGATTTGAGGAACGCGATTGATACCGTGCGGTCGGTCTTGATCAGGCCAAAGACTTTTTCATACTTCTCGTCAACCACGTGGCCTTTCGCAATGATGTCCGCGAACAGTTGCTTGCCTTTCTCAAGGTGCAGCATCTTGCCCAGCTTTTCCAGGTCCTCACTGACCGTGCCACGGTTGACCTTGATCGCTTGCTGGTTGCCTTCGAATTCGGCCGAATCGGTGGCCAGCAGCATGTTGCGCAACAGGCTACCGTTGTCCACAGTCTTTTTGATGGAGTCGTCGATGAGGACCACCTTGGGATAGCGGTCCTCGGTGATCGACCGGGTCATCTCCTGCATGGTCGCCATCCTCAGGATGGCCATGACCGATACCACCAATAACAAGAGGATCACGGCTCCGAACCCGAGCCCGAGCCGATGGGAGATTTTCATGTTATCAAACATAGGTGGTATGTAGATCCGGGTTGATCAGTTGAGGGCCAATGAAGTCGCTGGTGTTTGCGCCAGCTGTGTGACTTCATCGATGGAGAGGACGTGGTTGGCGTTGAGGAGGATCACGAACTTGCCCTTGACTTTGCCCATGCCATGGATGAAGTCGGTGCGGATGCGCGCACCAAAGGCAGGCGCCGCCTCGATGTCGGTGGGTACGATGTCGAGCACCTCATTCACGGCATCGACGAGCACTCCGATGACCTGGCTGTCTTGCTCGGCGGTCTGGGTCTCGACGATGACGATGCAAGTGCGCTTGGTGGTTTCCGATGAGGGGCGGCCAAAGCGCGCGAGCAAGTCCATCACGGGCACGACTGCACCACGCAGGTTGATCACGCCGCGCACACAGGGCGGCATCATCGGGACTACGGTCAGGCTGTTGTATTCGATGATTTCCTTGATGGCCAGGATGCCCAGGGCGAACTGCTCGCTCGCCAACATGAAGGTCAGGTACTGGGTGGTTTCAGCGAGGGCCACGGAGCCGGCCGTTTTCATGCTTGCCGAGGGTTGGGTGTTCAGTGTGCTCATGTTGATTCTCTTAGAACGGCGCGAACATGGCTTCGTCCGGAGACTCTGCACGTGCTGAGACGGGTGACCGGCCTGAGACCCGAACGGGTTGATTGCCCCTGTTCGGCGTGCCCTTGGGCTTTGGCGATGCCTTGGACGAAATTGGGGCGTAGCCACTCACCATGACGTTGCCCGCCAGCTTGAAAAAGGACATGGCCTGTTGCAGTTGTTCGGCCTGACTGCTCATTTCTTCGGCGGTGGCGGCCAGTTCTTCCGAGCTGGAGGCATTCTGTTGCGTGGTCTCGCTGAGTTGGCTGACAGCGGAGTTGATCTGACCAACGCCAGAGGACTGCTCTTCCGAGGCCGCCGTGATCTCTTGCACCAGGTCCGAGGTCTTTCGGATGTTGGGGACCATCTGGTCCAACAGCTGCCCCGCCTTCTCAGCCAGCTCGACGCTGGAACTGGCCACCGAGCTGATCTCTTGCGCGGCAATCTGACTGCGTTCGGCCAGCTTGCGAACCTCTGCGGCCACCACAGCAAAGCCCTTGCCGTGTTCACCAGCGCGAGCCGCTTCGATGGCGGCGTTCAGGGCCAGCAAGTTAGTTTGGTAGGCAATGTCATCGATGATGCCGATCTTTTGTGCGATCTGCTTCATGGCAGCCACGGTGGCCTTGACCGCTTCGCCGCCTTCGGTGGCCTCACTGGAGGCCTTGTTGGCCATGCCATCGGTCACCTTGGCGTTCTCGGTGTTCTGAGAAATCGAGGCGGTCATTTGCTCGATCGAAGCGCTGGTCTCTTCAACCCCTGCCGCCTGTTCGCTGGAGGCCTGCGACAAGGACTGTGCTGTGGCACTGACCTCTTCGGAGGCGCCAGCCAAGGCTTCGGCGCTGCTGTTCACTTCCGAAACCACTTGTGACAGCTTCTGAACCATGTTCTTCATCGCCTGCAGCAATTGGGCGGTTTCGTCCTTGCCCGTGGCGTCGATATTCAAGGTCAAATCGCCTTCGGCCAGCCGGTTGGCGGCGTCAACCGCTTTGGCAAGGGGCTTGGTCACACTGCGGCTGATGAAGAAGCCCAAGGCAATGCCAATCAGCACGCCACCTGCGATGACGCCGATCATCAAAGCACGGCTGCTTTCATACAGGCGGGCGGTCTCGTCGGCCGCGTCCTTGGCATTGCCTTCCTTCAGGGCGGTCAGCTCGGACAGCATGGTGTCGAGCTTGTCGGCTTGTGAGCGGGCGGGGTTCACTGCGGCCTGCAAGTCCTCATCCCTTTCTTGCAGCTTCTTGGCCGATGCCAGGGTCAGGGCCTTCTGCAAGTCGCGCTGGTAGTCGGTCCAGGTGAGGTCGAACGAGGCCAGCAAGCTCTTGCCTTTCTCGGAGAAGAACAAGGGCTTGGCTTTTTCAACGAAATCCTTGGTTGCCGCGCTGTACTTGGCAATCGCCGCTTGATGCTTCTCGCGCTCTTCTTGCGCGTGGGCGAGCAGAAAATTGCCACGCGCTCGACCGATGTAGATCAGGTTGATGTTGGCTTCCTTGATGTACGACAGCCCCATCAATTCACGCGCGTACATGTTGTCCGCCATGACGTTGATCTTGCTAGCGTTGGAGATGCTGATTGATCCCACCACCAGGCTGATGGCAGCGACGAACAGGAATCCCGCGATGAGGCGGACTCCGATACTGAAATTTTTGAACATGGAAACGTCCTTTGAATTGCGAATGGGAAAGGACCGTTTCTCAAGCTGAAACGGAAGCTCTGTCGCCAGAATTGGCGGCATGGGTTTTTTGCATCAATGCGGGAACATCCAGGATCAGGGCCACGTCGCCACTGCCCAGGATGCTGGAGCCGCTGATGCCTTGCACTTGCGCGAACATCTTGGACAAGGGTTTGATCACCGTCTGTGCCTCACCCAGCAAGGTGTCCACCACCAAGCCAAACTTATGGCCTGCATGTTTAACCACCACGATGTTTTCTCTGGTGCCCTGGTGGCCTTCAACATCGAAGAGCTCGCGCAGGCGGATGAAGGGCAGAACCTGGCCGCGAAGGTTCGTGTAGTCGTGGCCTTCTTCGGCCGAGAACGCCACGCACTCTTCGATCATGTCCAGCGGCACCACGAACACCGATTGCCCCACGCCGACCTGGAAGCCATTGATGATGGCCAAAGTCAAGGGCAGGCGCACGCTGACGGTGGTGCCCAGGCCTTCCTCACTGGTGATTTTGACGCTGCCGCGCAAGGCGGTGATGTTGCGTTTGACCACGTCCATGCCCACGCCCCGGCCCGACAGGTTGGTGACCTGCTCCGCCGTGGAAAAGCCCGGCTCGAAGATCAAGCCATAGATTTCGCTGTCGCTCAGGGCCTTGCCCGGCTCGATCAAGCCACGCTCCAGGGCTTTGGCCAGGATGCGTTCGCGGTTCAAGCCGCCGCCGTCATCACCGACTTCAATGACGATGCTGCCCGAGTCGTGGTAAGCGTTGAGTCTGACGGTGCCCTTGGCGGGCTTGCCCCGTGCCATGCGCACGTCGGCGGCTTCAATGCCATGGTCGATGGCATTGCGCACCAGGTGCATCAGCGGGTCGGCGATCTTCTCGATCACGGTTTTGTCCAGCTCGGTGTCTTCGCCGTTGACGATCAGGCCGATGTCTTTGCCGATCTCGCGAGAGACATCGTGCACCACGCGCTGGAAGCGGCTGAAGGTGCCACCCACTTTGACCATGCGCAGTTGCAGGGCACTGTCGCGCACTTCTTCCACCAGGCTGACCAGGGTGGCGTGGCTTTCCTGCAGCTTCAGGATGCGGGTGCTGCGGGCCACCAGATTGGCACCGGCGGCGGCAATGATCAGCTCGCCCACCAGGTTGATCAAGTGGTCCAGCTTGTCGGCGTCAACGCGGATGGACTGGCTCTCTTGTGCCTTGCTGTCCTTGCCCTGCTTTTGCTTGGTCAAGGCGGCATCCACCACGGCGGGCTGGACGCGGCCTTGCTCGACCAGGATTTCGCCGATGGGGGCGGCCTGCTCGGATTGGGCTTGCAGTGCCAGCGCCGATTCCAGCTCGTGTGCGGTGAGCGTGCCGCAGCGCACCAGGATCTCGCCCAGGCGCGCCGGGCCTTCTGGCAGCGCCTGGATCATCGCGATGTATTCGGAAGCCAGGCTGTTGGGCGGCACGATGAGCAGCAAGCAGTCGTCCAGCACGAACTCGAAGGCACCTTCAATGGCGCCCTTGGTGGCTTCGCTCTTGAACGAAATATCGAAGCCCAGGTAGCAGGACTCCGGGTCCATGTCGGGCGCCAATAGCAAGGCGTCGTGCAGGG
The DNA here is from genome assembly GCF_014378415.1 of Aquabacterium sp. Lineage (GTDB taxonomy): Bacteria > Pseudomonadota > Gammaproteobacteria > Burkholderiales > Burkholderiaceae_C > Aquabacterium. The sequence goes on along the minus strand of NZ_JACMNS010000155.1, from coordinate 3,914 downwards.
TCACGATGCCGACGATCTGGCCCATGGTCCCCAGATAGCGGATGAACGACAGCGGGTCCATGCCATTGCGCAGCACGTCGCGGCCAAAGCGCAGCGAGATATGCCAGTTGTCGGCGTTGATGCCGTAATGCCCCATGCGCGCGAAGTCAGCAGGCTCGGCTTTCACCACCAGGGTGGCGGTCGGCAAGTGCAATGCTGGCGCCGCTTCCAGGTAGACGCCTAGGCGCGCCAGCAGTGGTTTGCCCGCTTGCACCACGCTGGCATCGGGGTCGGTGCGGGTGATTTCGGTGATGTCGATCATCGTGCCGATGTGGTCGCCGCAGGACAGCAGCAAGGTCAGCAAGGCATCCTCGATGGCCACCTTGCCATCGCGCACATGGTCAAGCACGCTTTCGACCACGTGCGTGAACTCGACAATCTGGTCCAGCCCGAACAGGCCAGCCGAGCCTTTGATGGTGTGTGCGGCGCGGAAGATCGCGTTGATGGATTCCGCACGTTCTTCGCCTTCGGTGTGGGCCAGGCCAAGCAGGGCGGTCTCCATGGCTTCCAGCATCTCGCGGCTTTCCACGATGTAGGTCTGTAGCGCTTGATCGAGGTTCATGGTGAGGTCTCGGGTCGGGATTCGGTCAAAGGTGGGCAGAGTGCTTAGGCGGGCACGAGCAGCGGGTCGCCAAAATGCGCGGCCAGGTCCAACAGTTCAAACACTTCCAGCACGGCGGGGCTGTGGTTCACCAGCTTGACTTCGCAGTCGGTGGCCTGGCCCGTGGCCTTGACCAGCATCAGCAACTGGATGCCGGCGCTGTCGATCTCGGTGATGCCATGCAGATCAAGCTCTAGAGAGCTGGCGCCTTTCAAGGCGTTCAACAGCGTCTCCTTCAACTCGGCGGCGCGGTAAATGTTCATCTCGCCCTCGATGGGCATGCATGCGGTACTCATAGAGTGCTCCCTTGGTGTTGTCATGGCAGAACCAGTTTTTGAACCACGCCCAGCAACTGGTCGGGCTTGAAAGGTTTGAGCATCCAAGCCTTGGCGCCAGCTTCCTGGCCTTGCTTCTTCTTGTCGTCCTGCGACTCGGTGGTCAGCATGATGATGGGCGTGAACTTGTACGCGGCCAGTTGCTTGATCGCCTTGACCAGCGCGATGCCATCCATGTTGGGCATGTTCACGTCGCTGATGATCATGTGGATCTTCTGGCCGGTCAGCTTGGTCAGGGCATCCTTGCCGTCGCAGGCTTCAATCACGTCATAGCCGGCGCTTTTCAATGCAATGCCCACCACCACGCGCAAAGAGGAAGAGTCGTCCACAATCAGAATGGTTTTGGCCATGTTGTCCTCTAGAAAAACGTGATTTCGGTGTCGTTTTGGCTGGCTTCGGCGGCTTTGCCGCCTTGTTGGTGAACCGCGCGCTCTTCTTTCATCGCGTAGGTTTTTTCCAGCTCGGCGAGCAGGCTGGCCGAATCAAGGGGCTGAAGCGCGCCGCCTTGTTGGAACTGGGCACGGTTGGCGTCCAGCACCACGGGCAGGCGTTCGATGTTGCTTTTCACGTGGCTCATGATCTGGCTCACGCGGTCCTGGAACTGAAGTTGCACCAGCGCTTCCGAGATCTCGGCCTTGATGTCCAGGCTTTCGTCCTTGAGCAGGTCGGTTGAAGCCACCAGCGTGTCGGTGACCAAGCGCAACTGGTTCAACACCGTTGTGATGGTGTCTTGCGAGCTGGCCATCGAGCGGCTTTCTTCCAGGTTGGAAGCCTCGGCGCTTTCACGGGTCTCGACAATGGCCGCGTTGATCAGCGAGACCTTTTCAGTGATGCGCTTGCCCGTGTCGCCAGACAACGCTGACAACTTGCGAACCTCTTGCGCCAGCACCGAGAAGCCCCGGCCGTTCTCGCCGGCGTGCGCCGCTTCAATCGCGGCATTGATGGCCAGCAGATTGGTCTGCCAGGCAATGCTGGCCACGTCGGAGGCCATTTGTTGCAACTCGATGGTGAAGTGGTTCAGGCTTTGCACCTTCTCCAGCATCTGCGTCTTGCTGCTCATGGCCGACTCCATGGTGGCCACCACCGAGCCCAGCTCGCGCTCGCTCTTGGCAAAGACGGCGACCAGTCCGCTCTCGTTGTCGCCGATGGAGGAGGTCGCCGCACTGGTCGTGCGCACCGTGTTGTCCAGCTTGTCCACGATGCCCGAGAAACGCTGCGACAGTTGCGAGATCGCGGTCTCCATCTGCTGGCGTGATGCCTCGATCTGCCCTGTCCACACCGGCGCCATGGTTTCGCCAAAGCGTTGACGTCCGTCGATGTAGTCCTGGATGGATTGCTGTGATTTGCGCAAGTTGTGCGACATGCGCCAACTGGCCGCCAAACCTGCGCCGGCCAAAAGCGGTGCGGTGATCCAGGCAGCCAGGGTTCCACCACTGAGCACCAGTGCAGCCACGCCGCCAAAAACGCCCAGAATTGGGGGGTACATCAAATAGGCTTTGATGTTTTGGTTGATGTTCATGTCCTGCCGTGCCCTGTGTGATTTGTTGTGGGCTGTACGCCCCTCTCCCATGGTGGCCACCTTGCGCCGTCCAAGAAGTGGGAAAGAGATCGCCCTTTGCCAGAGTTATCGGGAGCTACCCTCAGTCACTTAAGCGGTATTGATGACGAAGTTCACGGATTTGCAGATTTCTGAACGATGCCGCGCCAAGAGCCCTCCTGGTGGGGCGATTGGTTGACAACTGATCGCATGTCAAAATCATCCCTGGATAAAACGGGGATGGCATGAAGACGTGGACCGTAGGCTTGGCCAAGACCATGCTGGTATTGATCGTTGTGCTGGCGAGCTTGGGCGCGTTGGCCATTTGGCACGGCAACCGAGAGGTCGCACCAGTCTCGGTGAGCGACCGGCAACAAAGTTTTCAGCGTGCGGTGTCCTGGATGCGCACGCATGAGGCCCAGATCCTCAAGGAAGACAATGTCGCCCTGTGGTGGTTCGTCCAGACGGCGGCAGAACGCACCGGGGATGAATTTTTGCGAGGTTTGGTGCTGCGGTACTTGGCGGTTGCCAGTGCACATCAAGGGTCTGCCGGGCCCTGGAAGCGGATGCTGCTTCCCAAGGCCGAGGTTGAGCTCGACATGGCCTCAACCCGTTGGCTGGAGCCGTACCAAAAGTTTTTCTACCATGCGCTCACTTGTCAGGTCTTTGAGCTTGATGAGGGGGAGGGTGACACCAATTCATTTCTCAAGAATGACCTCTGTCACCCTCAGCCCACTCAGGTGTTGCTGATTGACCCAGTTTGCAGCACTCACCAATTGGTTGGCGTCATGTTGCTTCAGCGTGAGGGTTGCGTTCCTCAGGGGCAATTTGCCAAGTTGGAAGCCGACCTGCTGGCCGACATCCACCAGCAGATGCAACTGGATGTGGTGGTCAAGGATGCTTACCTTCAGCGTGTGCTGATGCTGTCATGGCGCGGCGGCCCGGACCACGTCAAGCCCGTGTGGCTGCGTCGAGTTTTCCTGGCCCAGCAGGCTGATGGCGGTTGGGTGGGTGGGCGCCAGTTCCCGGAATGGCCTCAATGGACGCAACCCTGGGCGATTAGGGCAAAACTGGCCGTGTGGTGGCCGTCGCATTTCAGTGCGATCAGCAGCGCTGATTTCCACGCGTCCGCGCAAGGGCTGTTGATCACCGCTCTGGCGATCACACCAGCCGCTGCGGATTAGTCAGGGCAGGATCTTCCTCATCGCATGCGTCGGTCTCGACAATCACACTGCCCTCCGGTGCGCTGGCCACTTTGCCGGGGAGCGCCATGAAATCAACGCCAAATTGCGCGGACACCAGGCCCAGCGAGGCGCCCGGATCTTCCTCGCCCGCTACCGATGCGCTCGGGACGTAGCCGCTTTGACCTGTGTTCACTTTGTGACCTCATTTCGATCCAACT
>NZ_JACMNS010000154.1 GCF_014378415.1 Aquabacterium sp. | reverse complement strand
GCCGACGTCAATCACCCAAGCCAAACGACAAACACACCGAGGAGCCAACCCCATGACTTCCTAAGAAACGACATTCATCCCCGTCAAACCGGCCAAGATGATTGTCGTTTAACCGGCCAAGATGATTGACGCTATCCAACCTGCAGCGCATCGACGATTGGCTGGAGCAAGCCTTGATTGAGGCACAAGGCCAAGCTGATACAGCGACCATCCTACGCTTGAAGAGGGACCGCTCACTGCTGCTGCTTGGATTCTGGCGCGGCTTTCGGGCGGACGAACTGGTGCACGTGCGGATCGAGCATGTGCAAGTCAAAGATGGCGAGGGCATGACCTGTTACCTGGATCGCAGCAAAGGCGATCGGCAATTGGAAGGACGGTCATTTTGTTGTCCGGCGTTGTCCCGCCTGTGCCCGGTGTCTGCCTACGTCGAGTGGATCGCCACGGCCGGGTTGACCCAAGGCCCCGTGTTCCGAAAAGTTGACCGATGGGGCAACCTGTCCAGCGAAGGGATGGGCCCCAACAGCCTGATTCCGCTGCTGCGCCGTTTGTTTGCACAAGCCGGCATCGCCGCCTCGAACGAGTACAGCAGCCATTCGCTGCGCCGCGGTTTTGCGGGGTGGGCACGTGCCAGTGGCTGGGACATCAAAGACTTGATGGAATACGTAGGCTGGCGGGACATCAAGTCCGCCATGCGCTATCTGGATTCATCCAACGAATCGCTGCAGGTTCGTTTTGAACGAGGGTTGCCGCCCATAGGCGAAACCCAGGACATGCCCTCGCAAGCTGCGGTCGACATCATCGCCTCACCCGAGCCCAGTCCGCTGGCGGCGCGCCTGCAAATCACGATGTCATTGGGGCGCATCAACAAGCAGGCTCGCGGCTTGGCCCGTGGGCAACGCTTTATCGAACAAACGTGCCTTGAACGCTTTGCCATGCAGCGACTTGACGCCCAGGGCACTAGGTATGAGTTGACTATTCCTTACACCTCGCGGGAATCGCTGGATGAGACTATCTATGCCTTGCTGGACGACATGTACCGCGTCGCCGACGCCAATCAGTGCCTGTTGGAGGTTTCCATTCATGAACCTGCCAGCGGTTCGTATTGGGATTGATGCGCGCTGGCAGCACCAACTCGACCCGTTCGGTGAGGCGCGCAGATGACCGCGTTGTACGAGACCGCATACCCGCAACTCAAGTCTGATCCGTCGCCGCAAGAACTCAGGCACATCTACACGCCCACCGATGATGAGCTGATGTTTGTTAGTCGCATCGCGAAGCGGCCTTTGGTGCGCACTGCAGCCCTGATGCACCTGAAATTGTTCCAACGCCTGGGCTACTTCATGCGCTTGATTGAGGTGCCGCAGCCTATTCGGGACCATGTTGCCAAGCACGCGGGCGTTGCCAAGGCGCCCACATTGGCCGAACTCAAGACTTTTGAGATATCTGGCTCCCGCATCAAGATCGTCAAATCCCTTCGGTCGTTCCTCAATGTTCGCCCCCTTGAGGCGACAGGGTCGGCATGGCTGGAGCAGGTCGCACAGGATGCTGCACAGACCAAGCACGCGGTGGCCGACATCATCAACGTGATGCTGGAAGAACTGGTTCACCATCGCTACGAGTTACCAGCATTTTCGACCCTGGATCGAGCAGCATTCAAGGCGCGCGAGAAGAGCAACAGCCGCAGTTTCGCTGCCATCACATCACAGGTCAGTGTGCAGGCGAAGGCCATGATTGATTCGCTGCTGCTCACAGCGCCCGGGGACGCGGTGTCTGGCTGGCAGATGCTCAAGCGTGAGCCCAAGCGCCCGACCAACAAGGAAACACGCGCCTACCTTCAACACTTGCGCCACCTTCAACTGTTGGTTGATCAGTTGCCCAAGCCAGACGTGCCGGTACCCAAGCTCAAGCAATTTCGTTTCCTGGCCCGCGCGCTCAATGCGGCAGAAATGAAAGAACTCAAACCACAAAAGCGCTATGCGCTGGCGGTGATCTTCATCCGAGCCCAACATGCCCAGTCCCTGGACGACGCGGCGGATTTGTTCATCCGCATGATGCAAAACCTGGAGAATCTTGCCCGGCAAAAACTGCTGTCTTTTCAAGACCAACGAGTCTTGAAGGTGGACATGCTGGTCAGCCAGCTCAGGGATATTTTGGGGGCCTATCGGATCGACGGCACCGACACGCAGAAAGTAGGTGCCATTGAAACATCGCTCGTGTCAGATGTGGATGCGCTGCTGAAGGATTGTGACGAACATCTGGCCTATGCCGGACGCAATCATTTTCCGTTTCTGCTTCAACCCTACAAAGCAGTACGGGCTCAATTGCTCAACTGCATTGAAATAGCTGCGCCCAAGGCCAGCAGTGAAGATGCTGCCGTTGAGAAAATGCTGCAAGCCCTGCAGATATTGCGGGCAAACCGCTTTGACACCGTACCACTGGAAAGCCTTGGGCTTAGTGCTGAAACTGACTTCAGATGGATGTCAGCGCAATGGCGCAAGCTGGTCCTGGTCAAGCCTGCTGCGGGTGGCAAGGCTGAAGTGCTCAACCGGCGCTACTATGAACTGGCAGTCCTGCATGAAATCAAGGATGGCCTGAAGTCCGGTGACCTGTTTGTCAAGTACGGTGAGCGATACGATGACTACCGCGAACAGCTGGTGGATGATCAAACGTTCGAACAGGAGCTAGCAGCATTCGGTGAAGTCACAGGCATCGAAACCAAACCATCTATCTTTGTCGCGGAGTTGCAAAAAGCATTGTTGGCGCAGGCGCAGGAAGTCGATGCGGGTTTTCCGACCAATGCTCATGCCGAGATTGTCGATGGCCGCCTGATTCTGAGAAAGCCGCCAAGTTCTGAAGAAATCGAGGGCGTTGCCAAGGTTGAGGCCTTGGTCAGCGAACGGCTGCAGGCCGTTGGAATCGTGGACGTGCTGATCGATACCGAACGTTGGCTTGACCTTCACAAGATGTTTCGACCTCTGGCCGGGACCGATAGTCGATTGGAGGATTTGCGCCTGAGGGTCATCACCACGCTGTTTTGCTACGGGTGCAATTTGGGGCCGGTTCAGACGGCCAAGTCCATCAAGGGGTTGAGCCGTCGCCAACTTTCTTGGTTGAATCTGAAATATGTCACTGAAGACCTGCTCGACAAGGCCAACGTGAAGGTCATCAATGCGTACAACAAGTTTGACCTACCAGGCTATTGGGGAACAGGCAAACACGTCTCGGCCGACGGCACCAAATGGAATCTGTACGAGGAGAACTTGGTATCTGAGCATCACATTCGATATGGCGGCTATGGTGGCATCGGGTACTACCATGTCTCGGACAAGTTCGTGGCACTGTTCAGCCGTTTCATTTCATGCGGTACCTACGAGGGAGTTCACATCCTTGACGGGCTGATGAGCAACGAGTCCGATATTCGGCCAGACACTGTCCACGGTGACACACAGGCTCAAAGCTACCCTGTGTTTGCACTGGCCTACCTTCTGGGCATCAAGCTGATGCCACGGATTCGAGGGATCAAGGATCTGAGCTTCTTTCGCCCGGCCACTGGCGTCACCTTCGAGAACATCGATGCCTTGTTCGGCGACCCGATTGACTGGAGAACAATTGAAGCCCACCTACCAGCCATGTTGCGCGTCGGCGTATCGATCAAGGTGGGCAAGATCACACCCTCGGCGATCCTTCGCCGCCTCGGGACGCACAGTCGCAGGAACAAGCTGTACTTTGCATTCCGGGAGCTTGGCAAGGCGATCAGGACCATTTTCTTGCTGAAGTACATCGGAGATGTTGAGCTGCGCAAAGTCATCAACGCAGAGACCAACAAGAGCGAGCAGTTCAACGCCTTTGCCCATTGGTCATTCTTCGGGGGCGGTGGCGTCATTGCCGAAAATATTCGGCATGAACAACGCAAGCTGGTCAAGTACAACCATCTGGTGAACAACATGATCATCCTGCACAACGTGGTGGGGATGACCCGTGTTCTGAAAGAGCTGCGGGATGAGGGTATTGAGATCACCCCAGAAGTGCTCTCAGGTATTGGACCGTACCGTGTTGGACACATCAACCGGTTTGGCAGCTACACCGTGGACTTCAGGCGCAAGGCCTGGCCGATGAATTTCAAAGAGACAATAATCCCAACTAAATCAAATAGTTAGGTCAATTCCTGCTGTTTTTTACATGAATCCCTGCCGACCCTCCTGAAGGGCTGGCGTTGGCCAGTTCAGCTCACGTGTTGGCAGGCGGAATGATGGACAGCCGTTCATCCCGCCGCCGCGTTTGAGCCTGCTGGGCACGCCAGGCCCACCAGCTCACCGCCCAGGCCAGTAGCATCCAGAACAAGCCCAGCCAATGCAGCTGGCCATAGCCTGAATGCGACAGGACCAAGCCCCCGCCTGAAGCGCCCAGCGCATGCCCCAGGTAAATGGCCGAGGTGTTGAGCGACATCAAAGCGGGCGTCAGGCGAGGGGACAAACCGCCCAGCCGTGCCTGCTGCCCGGAGTTGGCCGCAAAACCACTCAAGGCCCAAGGCACCAAGACCATGGCCAGGGTGGTCACGTCGTGCGCCAACGGCCAGATCAACAAACTCAGCGCCATCAGGCCCAAGGTTGCCGTGACGGCCCGCGCAGCACCCATCCGATCCACATACCGGTTCAACAGCAGATTGCCCGCCAAGGCCAGGGCACCAAACCAGGCAAATAAAAAGCTGATCTGCTCCGAACTGGCGCCAAATCCAATCTTGTAATAGGGCGCGGCATAGGCCAGCACCGTGAATTGTCCCGTGCTCTGCAAAGCCGTGACGGCCACCAGCCCCATCATCAGAGGCGATGAAAACACCTTGCGCCAAGACCGCATCGACAATGCGGGCGGGCGAATGCCCGTGGGCACGGCCCGGTGAACGGCCCAGGCCGAGATGAGCGAACCCACGGCGATCGCGCCCATGGCCACCCGCCAGCCCATGCGCTCGCCCACCCAGGCGGCCAGCGGCAAGCCGGCCACCGAAGCGATAGACCAGCCCATGAACACAAAGGTGATGGCGCGGCCTCGGTGGGCAGGCGTGCTCATGTAGCCCACCACGGCGGCAGCTTGCGGTGTGAAAACCGCCGCCGACAAGACGGTGAGGGCGCGCAAGGGCCACAGCCACGCATAGTTGGGCGCCAAAGCGCACAAGGCATGCCCCAGGCCAAACCAAAGCATCGCTGCGGTCAGTAGGCGACGTCGATCCCCACTGCCCACCAGGCCTGCCAGGATGGGCGCGCCCAGCCCCATCATCAAGGCGGCAATGGCGATCATGTGCCCGCCTTGCTGCACGCTGATGTCCAGCGAGTTCGTGATGTCGTTGAGCGTGCCGCCCACCACCATCACGCCGCAGCCGATGACAAAATTGCCCAGCAACAAGGCCCAGCGGGCAGCGGCCATGTCTTGGCGGGGCAGTGCGCGCTCAGCTTCCAAACAGGGGTCTCAATCAGTACCTCGGGTGCAGGACTTCCGGGTTGACGACGTGGGTCGGCTCGCCCTTGATGAAGTTCAGCAGGTTGTCAAATGCCGAGTTGAAATACTGCTCGTAGTTATCCTGCTCCACGTAACCGATGTGCGGCGTGCACACCGCGTTTTCCAGGCGCAGCAAGGGGTGGCCTTGCATGATGGGTTCGCTCTCGAACACATCGACGGCACCCATGCCGGGTCGGCCCCGGTTGAGCGAGGTGACCAAGGCGTTCTCATGGATCAGCTCGGCGCGCGAAGTGTTGACCAGCAAAGCCGTTGGCTTCATGCGGCTCAGGTCTTCCAGCTTGACGATGCCCCGCGTGTCGTCGTTCAAGCGCAAATGCAGGCTGAGCACATCGCAAGCTTCGAAAAAAGCTTCGCGGCTGGGCGCGGGAATGTAGCCATCGGCTTTGGCGCGGGCGCGGGACTCTTCGCTGCCCCACACGGTGACGTGCATGCCAAAGGCCTTGCCAAAGCCTGCCACCAACTGGCCAATGCGCCCATAGCCCCAAATGCCCAAGGTTTTGCCCTTGAGCACCATGCCCACGCCAAAATTGGTGGGCATGGAGGACGCCTTCAAGCCGGACTGTTGCCAGGCCCCGTGCTTGAGGTTGCCGATGTATTGGGGCAGGCGCCGCATGGCAGCCATCACCAGTGCCCAGGTCAATTCGGCCGGGGCCACGGGAGAGCCAACGCCTTCGGCCACCGCGATCCCCAGCCTGGTACAGGCCTCGACGTCGACATGAGGGCCCACAGGCCCGGTCTGGCAAATCAAGCGCAGCTTGGGGAGTTTTTCAAGCAGGGCTTTGGGGAAGTGGGTGCGTTCGCGGATCAGCACCAGGGCTTCGGCATCGCGCAAACGCACGGCCAGTTGCCCATTCCCTTTGACGGTGTTGGTGAAGACCTTGGCGGAAAGCCCATCCAGTTTGGACGAGCATTTGAGCTTGCGGACGGCGTCTTGGTAGTCGTCCAGGATGATGATGTTCATGGGGCTGTTGGGTTTCAGCCCTCCATTGTGCTATGGCGCTGGCGTCTTCAATGGCCTTTGTGACAACTGATCACCAAGTTGTCGTGCGCCCAGCCCTGATCTCGGTGGCGGGGCGTGACATGCGCACCGGGAAATGGTTGTTGAGCGCTGCGATGCGCACCGTGGCTTCGGTCTGACCTCGGTTCGTCGAGATGGCCCTGAACACCTCTGCACGCAGGTGCCAAAGTTCGCGCAGCGAGCGGGCATCTTCAATGGCGTCGCGAACATGGTTGGCCCGCACCGACTGAAGATCCCACATCGCGGCGATGAATTCTGACTTGACCTTGGTCAATCCAGTCAGCACGGGCAAGGCCTCAGGGTATTCATCCAGATCCCAAAGCCAGGACCAGAAGCCCTTGACCCAACGCTGCCACTGTGGCCCCGAACGGCTGAACAAGGATGGCGGACACACCTGGGCCCGTCGCAACGACGATGGCGTCGGAAAATTGGAGTCGTCGACGGGCGCCGCTGCCGACATGGCTTGCAATTTCACCAGCGTGGGTTGGACCTTCACGCCGTAAGTGCGTGTACTTGCTTTGTCGTCAACGAAGAAAGATGAAGCCATGATTCCCTCTGCTGCAAGCCAAACCGATTGGTCCTACAGGGGTATCGGTCGGGCTGCGGCGAAGTTAAGGGAAAAGGCTGGGCGTGATTGTGCGAAATGAAGCCGGTTTTGGCACGGTTGTGTCAGGCAAAAGCCGACAAACCCAAAGAGGCAGCTGCGTGGCTTGAGTCAGTGGCGGCCCGTTTGGCGCCCTGGAAGACAGCTCGGGCGCACTGTTCGCAACTGCCGCAGCAGGTGGACACGCCCAATTCAAATTGAAGGTCATCGAACGATGAGCACCCTTGCTGCGCGTGGCGCACGATGTCGCGATCAGAGATGCGGTTGCAAACACAAACAATCATGGCGTCAAGAACCTGAGTTGATGACGCTATTCTAAATAAGAACAATTCGCAGTCAATCCCTTGAATGTGTAATCCCCATGGTTTCCGGGGGTTTTTCACGGACCGCCTGACCAACGCGGCCCTCAGCACTCAACTGATTTGCGACTGCAGGTAGTTCTGCAAGCCCACTTTGCCGATCAGGTCGATCTGGGTCTCCAGGAAGTCGATGTGCTCTTCCGTGTCGTTCAGGATGTCCTGCAGCAGGTCGCGTGACACGTAGTCGAGCACGGTTTCGCAGTAGGCGATGCCGTCCTTGATGGTTTGCTGGGCACCGCTTTCAAGTTGCAGGTCGCAATTCAGCAGTTCGGGCACGTCTTCGCCGATCAGCAGCTTGCCCAGGTCCTGCAGATTGGGCAGGCCATCGAGCGTGAAGATGCGCTCCATCAGTTTGTCGGCGTGCTTCATTTCGCCGATCGATTCTTCGTATTCTTTTTTCGCCAGTTTGTCAAAACCCCAGTGCTTGAGCATGCGGTAGTGCAGAAAATACTGGTTGGTGGCCGTCAGTTCATTTTTGAGTTGAGCGTTCAGGTGTCCAATGACTTTCATGTCGCCTTTCATGGGGCCTCCATACGATGTGAAATGCTTTGTGACAGCACGATGGGTTATACTCTACAGGTTTACCCGAAACCACCCCCCGCCTAGCGAAACTTGCATCGTTTCACCCTCACCGGAATCGGCTCTTCAAAAGCAGAGCTGGGCGCGCACAACAACGGAGAATAACCCCGTGCTGCCCGTACTGCCCCAAGCTCTTCTGGCCCTCGCAGACGGCACGGTCTTTTCTGGCACTTCGATCGGCTTTGCCGGTCACACAGTCGGCGAAGTGGTGTTCAACACATCACTCACCGGCTACCAAGAAATCCTCACCGACCCCAGCTATTGCCAGCAGATCGTCACCCTGACGTATCCGCACATTGGCAACTATGGCGTCAACCCTGAGGATGTCGAAGCGTCGAAAGTCCATGCCTCTGGTCTGATCATCAAAGACCTGCCCATCCGGGTTTCCAATTTCCGCCAGACACAGACTCTGTCCGAGTACCTGCGGGCCCAAAGTATCGTGGCCATCGCCGGGATCGACACTCGCCAATTGACGCGCATTTTGCGGTCCAAGGGTGCGCAAAACGGTTGCATCGTGGGCCTGCCTTTGGGCCAGTCCATCACCGACGCAGTCAAGGCTGATGCCATCGCCAAAGCCAAGGCTGCGCCCAACATGGCGGGCCAGGACCTGGCCAAGGTGGTTTCCGCCACCGAGACCTCAGTCTGGACCGAAACCGAATGGGCCCTGGGCGAAGGCTTCGGCCAGCAAACGTCGCCCAAGTTTCACGTGGTCGCCTACGACTTCGGCGTCAAGCGCAACATCCTGCGCATGCTGGCCCAGCGCGGCTGCAAAGTCACCGTGGTGCCCGCCAAGACGCCCGCGGCCGAAGCGCTCAAGCACAAGCCCGACGGCATCTTCCTGTCCAACGGCCCGGGCGATCCCGAGCCTTGCGACTACGCCATCGCCGCAGCGCGTGAATTGATCGAAACCGGCATCCCTACCTTCGGGATCTGCCTGGGCCATCAGATCATGGCGCTCGCGTCTGGTGCCAAGACCTTCAAAATGAAGTTCGGCCACCACGGCGCCAACCACCCGGTCAAGGACCTGGACACAGGCCGCGTCAGCATCACCAGTCAGAACCACGGTTTCGCGGTTGATGAGAAAACGCTGCCTGCCAATCTGCGCCCCACGCACATCTCGCTGTTCGACGGCACGCTGCAAGGTCTGGCCCGCACCGACAAACCCGCTTTCTGCTTCCAGGGTCACCCGGAAGCCTCGCCCGGACCGCATGACATCAGCTACCTGTTCGAACGCTTTGTGGCATTGATGGAGAAGAACAATGCCTAAGCGCACAGACATCAAGACCATCCTCATCATCGGCGCTGGCCCGATCATCATTGGCCAGGCCTGCGAGTTCGATTACTCCGGCGCCCAGGCTTGCAAGGCCCTGCGCGAAGAGGGCTACAAAGTCGTCTTGGTCAACAGCAACCCTGCGACCATCATGACCGACCCGAACACGGCCGACGTCACCTACATCGAGCCCATCACTTGGCAGGTGGTCGAGCGCATCATCGCCAAGGAACGCCCCGACGCGATCTTGCCGACCATGGGCGGCCAGACTGCGCTGAACTGCGCACTTGAATTGCACAAGCATGGCGTGCTCGACAAGTACAAGGTCGAGATGATCGGGGCCAACGAAAAGGCCATCGAGAAAGCCGAAGACCGCCTGAAGTTCAAGGACGCGATGACTAGCATCGGCCTGAACTCGGCCAAATCGGGCATTGCGCACACGCTGGAAGAAGCCTGGACGGTGCAAAAGCACATTGCCACGCTGACCGGCGGCCCCGGCTTCCCCACGGTGATCCGCCCCAGCTTCACGCTGGGTGGCACCGGTGGCGGCATTGCCTACAACCCCGAAGAATTCGAAGAGATCTGCAAGCGTGGTCTGGACCTGTCGCCGACCAAGGAATTGCTGATCGAAGAATCGCTCATCGGTTGGAAAGAGTTCGAGATGGAAGTGGTTCGCGACAAGGCGGACAACTGCATCATCGTCTGCTCGATCGAGAACCTGGACCCGATGGGCGTGCACACCGGTGACTCGATCACCGTGGCCCCGGCCCAGACCTTGACCGACCGCGAATACCAGTTGCTGCGCAACGCCTCAATCGCCATCCTGCGCGAAATCGGCGTCGAGACCGGCGGCTCCAACGTGCAGTTCTCGATCAATCCCGAGAACGGTCGCATGGTCGTGATCGAGATGAACCCACGCGTGTCGCGCTCGTCGGCGCTGGCCTCCAAGGCCACGGGCTTTCCGATCGCCAAGATCGCGGCCAAACTGGCCGTTGGCTACACGCTGGATGAGTTGAAGAACGACATCACCGGCGGCGCCACGCCCGCGTCTTTCGAGCCTTCGATCGACTACGTGGTCACCAAGATCCCGCGTTTCGCCTTCGAGAAGTTCCCCGCCGCCGATTCGCGTTTGACGACGCAGATGAAGTCGGTGGGCGAAGTGATGGCCATGGGCCGCACCTTCCAGGAGTCGTTCCAGAAAGCCCTGCGCGGGCTGGAAACCGGCATCGACGGCCTGACCGAGATCAGCACCGATCGCGAAGAGATCATCCAGGAAATCGGTGAGCCCGGCCCCGAGCGCATCCGCTTCCTGGGCGACGCTTTCCGCCTGGGCATGAGCCTGGACGAGGTCTTTGAAGAAACCAAAATTGACCCCTGGTTCCTCGCCCAGATCGAAGACATCGTCAAGACCGAAGCGCAGGTCAAGGCCCGCAAGCTGGAAAGCCTGACCAAGGATGAGGTGCGGTACCTGAAGCAAAAAGGCTTCTCGGACCGCCGCCTGGCCAAGCTGATGGGCACCAACCAGCACGACATGCGCCGCGCCCGCGTGGCACTGGGCGTGCGCCCTGTCTACAAACGCGTGGACACCTGCGCCGCCGAGTTCTCCACACAAACCGCCTACTTGTACTCGACCTACGAGGTCGAGGGCGCCGAGTGCGAAGCCGAGCCCACCGCCAAGAAGAAAATCATGGTGCTGGGTGGCGGCCCCAACCGAATTGGCCAGGGCATCGAGTTTGACTACTGCTGCGTCCACGCCGCCCTCGCCATGCGCGAAGACGGCTACGAGACCATCATGGTCAACTGCAACCCCGAAACCGTCTCGACCGACTACGACACCTCCGACCGCCTGTACTTCGAGCCCGTGACGCTGGAAGACGTGCTCGAGATCGTCGACAAGGAAAAACCCGTCGGCGTGATCGTGCAGTACGGTGGCCAGACGCCTTTGAAGCTCGCACTCGATTTAGAGGCCAACGGCGTGCCCATCATCGGCACCTCGCCTGACAGCATCGACATCGCCGAAGACCGCGAGCGCTTCCAAGCCCTGCTGCACACGCTGGACCTGAAGCAGCCGCCCAACCGCACGGCCCGCACCGAAGAAGCGGCCTTGGTGCTGGCGCAAGAGATCGGCTACCCACTGGTCGTGCGCCCCAGCTACGTGCTGGGCGGACGCGCCATGGAAATCGTTCATGGCGACAAGGACCTGGAGCGCTACATGCGCGAAGCCGTCCGCGTCTCCGACAAGTCGCCCGTGCTGCTCGATCGCTTCCTGGACGACGCCATCGAGGTCGATGTGGACTGCATCAGCGATGGCACCGACGTCATGATCGGCGGCATCATGGAGCACATCGAGCAAGCGGGCGTCCACTCGGGCGACTCGGCCTGCTCGCTGCCGCCGTACACGCTGAGCCAGCCTTTGCAAGAAGAGCTGCGCCGCCAGACCGCGCTGATGGCCAAGGCCCTCAAGGTCGTCGGCCTGATGAACGTGCAGTTCGCCATTCAAGGCGACGTGACCGGCAGCCTGGACAAGGCCACCGTCTACGTGCTGGAAGTGAACCCCCGTGCTTCGCGCACTGTGCCTTTTGTGTCCAAGGCCACTGGTCAGGCCCTGGCCAAAATTGCAGCCCGCTGCATGGCGGGCCAGAGGTTAAAGGACCAGACCAGCGACGACGGCAAGCCCCCGCGCGAAGTCATTCCTCCTTACTTCAGCGTCAAGGAAGCCGTGTTCCCGTTCAACAAGTTCCCGGGCGTCGACCCGGTGCTTGGCCCGGAAATGCGCTCCACCGGCGAGGTCATGGGCGTGGGTGTCACCTTCGGCGAAGCCATGCTCAAGAGCCAGTTGGGCGCCGGCTCGCGCCTGCCCACCAAGGGCACCGTGTGCATCTCGGTCAAGAACAATGACAAGGCCCGTGCCGTGGTCATTGCCCGCGACCTGATCGCCCTGGGTTTCACGCTGGTGGCCACCAAGGGCACGGCTGCGGCCATCGCCGAAGCGGGCATCCCCGTCAAGGCCGTGAACAAGGTCAAGGATGGCCGTCCCAACATCAGTGACATGATCAAGGGTGGCGAGATCCAACTGGTGTTCACCACTGTGGACGAAACTCGCACGGCGATCGCCGACTCCCGCAGCATCCGCACGGCCGCCCTGGCCAACCGGATCACGTATTACACGACCATGGCCGGTTGCGAGGCCGCTGTTGAAGCGCTCAAGCACCAAGACGATCTGGTGGTGTATTCACTGCAGGAACTTCACGCCAAACTGCACTAAACTGGCATTGCTCGGGGCGCAGGCACAGCGCCCCGGCTCCAGATCACCATGAGGGCCGCGCCCGGGACCCATCGTCAGATGGCTCACGGGCGCGGCTCCATTCATTTTCGAGAGACACATCATGTCCACCATCCCCATCACCAAAATCGGCGCACAAAAGCTCAAGCAGGAGCTGCAAAAACTCAAGCATGTCGAGCGTCCCGCCGTGGTCCTGGCCATTGCTGAGGCCCGTGCTCAGGGCGACCTGTCGGAAAACGCCGAGTACGAGGCCGCCAAGGACAAGCAAGGCTTCATCGAAGGTCGCATCCAGGAAATCGAAGGCAAGTTGTCGGCGGCCCAGATCATTGATCCCGCCGGCTTGGACGCAGGCGGTCGCGTGGTGTTTGGCTCCACAGTAGACCTGGAAGAAGAAGAGTCTGGCGCGGCTGTGACCTACCAGATCGTGGGTGACGATGAAGCCGATTTGAAACTGGGCCTGGTGTCGATCAGCTCGCCGATCGCGCGCGCCATGATTGGCAAGGAAGCCGGTGATGTGGCCGCCGTGCAGGCACCCAGTGGCGTACGCCACTACGAAATCATTGAAGTTCGCTACCAATAAGCCAATTAAATGACTTTTGCATCACGTTTGCAGCAACTTCTGTCTGCCATCTGGGCAGGTGTTTTGCTGGCCGTTGGCGGCGTGGCCGCCCCCAGCCTGTTTGCGGTGCTTGACCGAAGCCTGGCGGGTTTGGCCGCCGGGCGTATTTTCGCGATCGAGGCCTTTGTCAGCCTGGTGCTGGCGATGGTTTTGTTTTTCATCGAGCGCCAGCGCACCCGCCAAGCGGCACTGCAGGCGGGCCAATCGCTCATGTCCACAGAGCTGATGTTGGTGATGGGCGCCTTGTTCGCCACTGTGCTGGGCCATTTCGCCATCAGCCCGATGATCGTGGCGGCCAAGGCGGGGCAGGGCAGTTTGTCTTTCGGCACCCTGCACGCCATGTCGTCCAGCTTGTTCCTGTTCAAAGGGGTGCTGGTGTTGGCCCTGGCGTGGCGGCTCACTGGTCGCCGTTGAACTGCCTGGATCAGGGCTTCTTGGTGCTAGGAACGCGTTTCTTGGCGCGCTTGATCAAACCGCCGGCGGTCACTCGCTGGTTGCCCATCACGGTGACTTTCTTGACTTCCGGGCGGCGGGTTCCACTCTTGGAGAACTTCAGAATCTTGACGATTCGCGATCCATTGGCGCCGTTGGAAGCCTCTTCAGCCTCTTTTTCCGGAATGGCGCGCCACAAAATCAGCAATTTACCGATGTGTTGGATCGGTGCAGCGCTCAATTGATCGCACAAAGCGGCGAACATCTCGTTGCGCGCAGTGCGGTCGTCTCCCAACACGCGAATCTTGATCAGCCCGTGGGCTTTCAAGGCGTGGTCGGTCTCTTTGACGACGTTGGTTGTCAGGCCTTCGTTCCCGATCATGACGACGGGATCAAGGTGGTGTGCGTCGGCCCTCAGGGCACGGCGCTCGGCAGTTGTCAATTCAATAGCAGGCATCCCTCTATTATCGAGCCATGAAAGTCAAAACGAAAAGCAAAAAGGTCAATAAGGCGTGGTTGAACGACCATCTGACCGATCCTTACGTCCGAATGGCCAAAAAAGATGGCTTTCGAGCCCGGGCCGCCTACAAACTCAAAGAGATCGACGAAAGTCTGAATCTGATCAAGCCGGGCCAGCTGGTGATCGACCTGGGTACCGTTCCCGGTGCCTGGAGCCAGTACGTTCGTCGCAAATTCGCGCCGAAAGACGCTGGCGTGGGTGGCGCGGCCGTGGGCGAACTCAACGGGTCCATCATCGCCTTGGACCTCCTGGAGTTCGACCCCATCGAGGGCGTGCAGTTCATCCTGGGCGATTTCCGCGAAGATGCTGTTTTGGCGCAACTCGACACGATGATTGGCGGCCGGCCGGTTGACGTGGTCTTGTCAGACATGGCCCCCAACCTCAGCGGCATCGAGTCGTCGGACGCCGCCAAGATTGAACACTTGGTCGAGTTGGCCGTGGAATTTTCCATGACCCACCTCAAGGGCGAAGGGGCACTGGTCTGCAAGGTCTTTCATGGCAGTGGCTACAGCCAATTGGTGGAATTGTTTAAAAAGTCATTTCGCGTGGTCAAGCCGATTAAGCCGAAAGCATCGCGCGATAAATCGTCCGAGACATTTTTGGTGGGCATAGGGCCTAAAAATCGATGAAATGTGGGCGTCAAGTGGGTGATGAAGCGTAAATCCTGGGATTGTCGAGGGATTGGTCCATGCAAGCGGGGGCTTGACTCGCATAGAATCGCCCCCACGTACAGCGTTGACCGCGTATTCAGTGGCTTGGATGCGGGGTTTTTTGAATCTGTTTCGGTTATCGGATTGCATCCTGCGCCGGCCGACACAGAGGGTGAATGGAATAAGGTGCCGCGGTGAACAATCAATGGTTCTCGAAAATTGCTGTTTGGCTGGTGGTGGCGTTGGTGCTGTTCACCGTGTTCAAGCAGTTCGATCGCGCCACGACGGCCGGTAACCAAATTGGCTACTCAGACTTCCTCGAAGAAGTCCGCGCCAAGCGCATCAAGAGCGTCACCCTGCAAGACAGTGGCGGTGGCGGCACGGAGATCATTGCGGTCACCAGTGACGACAAGCGTTTGCGCAGCACGGCCACCATCCTGGACCGTGGCCTGGTAGGCGACCTGATCAACAGCGGCGTCAAGTTTGACGTCAAGCCCCGCGAAGAGCCCTCGCTCCTCATGAGCCTGCTGGTGTCCTGGGGCCCGATGTTGTTGCTGATCGGGGTGTGGGTGTACTTCATGCGCCAGATGCAGGGCGGTGGCAAGGGTGGGGCTTTCAGTTTCGGCAAAAGCCGTGCCCGCATGCTGGACGACACCAACAATAACGTTACTTTTGCGGACGTGGCTGGTTGCGACGAAGCCAAGGAAGAAGTCAAAGAGTTGGTTGACTTCTTGCGCGACCCTCAAAAATTCCAGAAACTGGGCGGACGCATTCCTCGTGGCGTGTTGCTGGTCGGCCCTCCTGGCACTGGTAAAACCTTGTTGGCCAAATCAATCGCTGGCGAAGCGAAGGTGCCTTTCTTCACCATCTCAGGTTCCGACTTTGTTGAAATGTTCGTTGGTGTGGGCGCTGCCCGTGTCCGCGACATGTTCGAACAAGCCAAGAAAAACGCACCTTGCATCATTTTCATCGATGAAATCGACGCGGTTGGCCGCCATCGTGGCGCTGGCCTGGGTGGTGGCAATGACGAGCGCGAGCAAACCCTCAACCAGATGCTGGTTGAGATGGACGGCTTCGAGACCAACTTGGGCGTGATCGTGATCGCCGCGACCAATCGCCCAGACATTCTGGACCCTGCTTTGCTTCGTCCTGGCCGTTTCGATCGCCAGGTTTACGTGACGCTGCCCGATGTGCGTGGCCGAGAACAGATTTTGAACGTCCACGTGCGCAAGGTCCCCGTGGGCCAAGACGTGCGCACGGACATTCTGGCTCGTGGCACACCTGGTTTCTCGGGCGCCGATTTGGCCAACCTGGTCAACGAAGCCGCCTTGTTCGCCGCGCGCCGCAATGGCCGTGTGGTCGAGATGCAGGACTTCGAAAAGGCCAAGGACAAGATCATGATGGGCCCGGAGCGCAAGTCGCTGATCATGCCCGAGGAAGAGCGCCGCAACACGGCCTACCACGAGGCTGGTCACACCCTGGTCGCCCGCATGCTGCCCAAGACCGACCCGGTCCACAAGGTCACGATCATCCCGCGTGGCCGCGCCCTGGGTCTGACCATGCAGTTGCCTGAAGGCGACCGCTACAGCATGGACAAGGAGCGCATGCTCGACACCATCTCGGTGTTGTTCGGTGGCCGAATCGCTGAAGAAGTGTTCATGAATCAGATGACCACGGGTGCCAGCAATGACTTCGAGCGTGCCACCAGCATCGCCCGCGACATGGTGATGCGCTACGGCATGACCGATGAACTGGGCCCGATGGTCTACGCCGACAACGAAGGTGAAGTCTTCCTGGGCCGTTCGGTCACCAAGACCACCAACATGTCCGAGCAGACCATGCAGACGGTTGACCACGTGATCCGCCGCATCATCGATGAGCAATACAGCGTCGCCCGCAAGCTCATTGAGGACAACAAGGACAAGATGCATTCGATGGCCAAGGCTTTGCTTGAATGGGAAACCATTGATGCCGAGCAGATCGAGGACATCATGGGTGGTCGCGAACCTCGTCCTCCGAAGGATTGGGTTCCCCGCGTCACGCCACCTGGTGGTGGCACCAAGCCGCCAGTGAGCACTGATGGCGCACCTGCGGCAGCCTGACCAGATCATTTCCGCCTTGGACAAGGCGTGATTCCATCAACGGGGCTTCGGCCCCGTTTTCATTTCACCAGGCGTTTGGCGACCATGCTTTGGCACACCACCCGATTTCGCATCGACCTGTCCACGCCAAAGGTGATGGGCATTGTCAATGTCACCCCGGATTCATTTTCCGATGGCGGAAGTCATGCCGATGCCAAGTCGGCGCTGATGCATTGCGAGCAGTTGTTGAAAGAGGGCGCCGACATCCTGGACATTGGTGGGGAGTCGAGCCGCCCAGGCGCGCCCACGTTGAGCGCTGAAGACGAATGGGCACGGGTAGGGCCAGTTTTGCTGGAGGCGCTCAAGCTGCGGGTGCCGGTTTCTTTGGACACCTGCAAGACTGAGGTCATGCAGCGGGCCCTTGCCCTGGGGGTGGACATCATCAATGACATCCGCGCTCTGCAGGCACCTGGTGCGGAGTCGGCGGTGGTGGCGCATGGCCAATGCGGGGTGTGCCTCATGCACATGCAGGGTGACCCGTCCAACATGCAATCTCGCCCGCAATACAGTGATGTGATCGAAGAGGTGCGCACCCATCTTCAGGGCAGGGTGCAAGCCTTGGTGGCCCAGAACGTGTCTCGTGACAGGTTGTGCCTGGACCCTGGCATCGGTTTTGGCAAAACACCGCAGCACAACCTGGACTTGTTGCGCCGGCAAAACGAGCTTCTGGATTTAGGCCTGCCCTTGTTGGTGGGCTGGTCTCGCAAGTCCACCCTTGGGCAGGTCACGGGCAAGCCCGTGGGCGATCGTTTGGCCGCCAGCCTGGCGGCCGCGCTGGCCAGCGTTCACCAAGGCGCGAAGGTGGTGCGTGTTCACGATGTGGCCGCCACCGTCGATGCCCTGAAGGTGTGGTCCGCATCCGAAATCCCCCCAATTTTGTGGCCAACCGCAAGTCAATCCGCGCCACAATCCACAACCCTCCTCAATCCGCACAGTCCATGAGCAGACAATATTTTGGAACCGATGGCATCCGTGGCACGGTTGGTCAAACGCCCATCACGCCTGATTTTGTATTGCGCTTGGGGCATGCCGTCGGGCAGGTTTTGCGGCGCTCGGAAGCCCGTCCCACGGTGTTGATTGGCAAGGACACGCGGATTTCCGGCTACATGCTGGAGTCTGCGCTTGAGGCGGGTTTTGCGTCCGCCGGTGTCGATGTGCTGTTGACCGGCCCCCTGCCGACACCCGGTGTGGCCTACCTAACCCGGGCCTTGCGCTTGAGCCTGGGCGCCGTCATCAGCGCTTCACACAATCCCTTTGCCGACAATGGCATCAAGTTTTTCTCAGCCCAAGGCGAGAAGCTGTCCGACCAATGGGAGCAGGACGTCGAGGCTGCTCTGCAGGTGCCCCCCGCTTGGGTCGAGTCTCCCAATTTGGGCAAGGCTCGTCGCCTGGAAGACGCCCGAGGACGCTACATCGAGTTTTGCAAGAGCACTTTCGCATCGGCCATGTCGCTGAAGGGGCTCAAGCTGGTGATCGACGCCGCCCATGGCGCGGCCTACCAAGTGGCGCCCGAGGTGTTCCACGAATTGGGCGCCGAAGTCATCTCGATTGGTTGCTCGCCCAACGGAATCAACATCAACGACGGCGTGGGAGCCACGCATCCCCAGGCCTTGGTGCAGGCGGTCAAGGACCACCACGCTGACTATGGCATTGCGCTGGACGGCGATGCCGACCGGCTGCAGCTGGTCGATGCCGATGGCCGTTTGTTCAATGGCGACGAGTTGCTGTACGTGATGGTGGCCGACCGTTTGGCGCAGGGGCAGAGCGTTCCTGGCGCGGTCGGTACCCTCATGACCAACATGGCGGTCGAACTGGCGCTGCAAGCGCGCGGTGTCGGTTTTGTGCGCGCCAAAGTTGGTGACCGCTATGTGCTGGAAGAGCTCCTCAGCCGGGGCTGGCAACTGGGCGGAGAGGGCTCTGGCCACCTGATCGCCCTGGACCGCCACACCACGGGCGATGGCATCGTCAGCGCGCTGCAGATCTTGCAGGCCGTGGCCCGAAGTGGCCGCAGCTTGTCGAGCTGGCTGGAGGGCGTGACCTTGTTCCCGCAGCGCCTCATCAACGTGCGCTTGAAGGCCGGGCAAGATTGGAAAAACAGTTCCGCGCTGGCGGCGGCCCAGGAAGCTGTCTTGCGCGAACTTGATGGACGAGGGCGGGTGTTGATTCGCCCCTCGGGCACCGAACCTTTGCTGCGTGTCATGGTCGAAGCGCAGGATGGCAGCTTGGCCAACCGCTGCGCTGAGCAATTGGCCGAGGCGGTTCAGCAGGCCTAGTCAGGCCTTGCTGATCACTTCTTGACAGCGGGCATCAGCACGCGGTCAATGATGTGCACCACACCATTGCCGGCGATCAAGTCGGCTTTGGTGACCAGGCCTTCGTCCACCGTGACGAAGTCGCCGGCTTTGGATGCCGCGATTTGGGCGCCATTCAAAGTCGTCAGCGAACTGTTGGCACTGATGCTGCCCGCCTTCAAGGCGCCTGGCACCACGTGGTAGGTCAGCACTGATTTGAGCAACTCCGGATCCTTGCTCAGCTTGTCCAGGGTGGCGGCGGGCACGGCCTTGAAGGCCTCATCTGTGGGCGCGAACACGGTCACCGGGCCGGTGGCTTCCAGCGCTGCGGTCAGGCCAGCTTGTTGAACCAGCTTGTAGAAAGTGGACAGTTCAGGGGTGCGCGCTGCGGCGGCAAGCACCGTAGCAGGTGCGGCGCTGGTGGCTTGAGCCATGGCGTGGCCGCTCAACAGCATGGATGTGGCCAGCAATGCGGTGGCCAGCAGGCTGCGTGTTTGGCGAGGAATGTGCATGTTGAATACTCCAGTTCAATCCTGCCCACAGACCATCTGGGGCAACTCCTGCACCTTAAAAGTGTCATGTGACATTCACGTGACAGAGATGTGACAATTTGCCCGCCAGGCCAAGATGTTGGAGTGTCATGGCATTTGTGACAATACTTCTGCGCCTGTCATAGACTCGTCACAATGCCTACTTAAAGTCCACTTTGAGAAATTTGTCTGTCACAAGTTTTAAAAGGCGAACACATGAAATTCAAGATGATTCAAGCTGCGGTGGCTGTCACATTGTCCTTGTCAGCCGGTCTGGTGCTGGCGCAGGACGTGACTGGTGCGGGTGCGACGTTCCCGGCCCCGGTCTATGCCAAGTGGGCTGACACGTTCAACAAAGTCACTGGCGTGCGCATCAATTACCAATCGGTGGGTTCGGGTGCAGGCATCAAGCAGATCAAGGCCAAGACCGTGGACTTCGGTGCCACCGACATGCCGCTGAAGGATGACGAACTGGCCAAGGAAGGCCTGGTGCAGTTCCCCACCGTGATCGGTGGCGTCGTGCTGGTCGTGAACATCAAGGGCATCCAGCCAGGCCAGATCAAGATGACCGGCGAAGTTCTGGGCAACATCTACCTGGGCAAGATCAGCAAGTGGAACGACCCTGCGCTGACCGCGCTGAACCCTGGCGTTCCCCTGCCCGATGCTGCGATCGCACTGGTTCGCCGCGCCGATGGTTCGGGCACCAGCTTCATTTTCACCAACTACCTGTCCAAGGTGAACGCTGAGTGGAAGTCCACGGTGGGTGAGGGCACGGCGGTGAAGTGGCCAGCTGGTGCTGGTGGCAAGGGCAACGAAGGCGTGTCAGCTTTCGTGCAACGCCTGCCCAACTCGATTGGTTATGTCGAGTACGCCTACGCCAAGCAAAACAAGATGTCGCACGTGTCTTTGAAGAACGCGGCTGGCAACTATGTGCAACCTGACGACCTGACTTTCAAGGCCGCCGCCGCCAGCGCCGAATGGGACAAAACCTTCTACCAGGTGCTGACCAACCAAGCCGGCAAGGACGCCTGGCCCCTCAGTGGCGCAACTTTCATCCTGCTCCACAAGAGCCAGGACAAGCCCGCCCAAGGCGCCAGCACCCTCAAGTTCTTCAACTGGGTCTACGAAAGTGGCGACAAGACGGCTGCTGATCTGGAGTACGTGCCCTTGCCCGCTGGAGTAAAGGACCTGGTCCGCAAGCAATGGGCCAACGTGACCGACGCCGCTGGCAAGCCACTGGCTTACAAGTGATCAGAAGATTCTGGTGATGCAGGCCGGGCGCCATGTGGTGCCCGGTTTGTTGTTGAACGATTGACAGCAGTACCCTTGGATTGAAGCTCGCCATGACTGCAATATTGCCTGCCGATTTTGACGGTGCCGATGGGGCATCTTCCCAAGGACGAACATCCTTCATGAAAAATCCCGATCCCAGACGCGTTGCCTTTCCATGGGCTGATTGGGTTTTCGCGATGCTGGCACGCGGTGCGGCCTTGCTGACCTTGTCGCTGCTATTGGCCATCATTGGTTCACTGATCGTGGGCGCCTGGCCTGCCATCCGTGAATATGGTTTCAGCTTCTTGTGGCGCACCGATTGGGATCCCGTCAAGGACAGCTACGGTGGCTTGGTGATGATCTATGGCACCTTGGCCACGTCCATCATTGCCTTGCTGATCGCCGTGCCGGTGAGCTTTGGCATTGCCCTGTTTTTGACCGAACTGTCGCCCAATTGGCTCAAGCGTCCTTTGGGGATCGCGGTTGAACTGCTCGCCGCTGTGCCGTCCATCGTGTACGGCATGTGGGGCCTGCTGGTGTTTGGGCCGATCCTGGCCACCTACGTGCAGCAACCCTTGCAGGCCCTGACCAACGGCATCCCTTATATGGGTGCGTTCTTCTCGGGCCCGCCGGTGGGCATTGGCATTTTGTCGGCCGGGATCATCCTGGCCATCATGATCATTCCCTTCATCGCCTCGGTCATGCGCGATGTGTTCGACGTGACCCCGCCCATGCTCAAGGAATCGGCCTATGGGCTGGGTTCGACGACGTGGGAAGTGGTGTCCAAGGTGGTGCTGCCCTACACCAAGACCGGTGTGGTGGGCGCCATCATGCTGGGGCTGGGTCGTGCGCTGGGTGAAACGATGGCGGTGACTTTCGTCATCGGCAACATGAACCAACTTAACTCTTTGTCGGTGTTTGAGGCTGCGAACAGCATCACCTCCGCCTTGGCCAATGAATTCGCGGAAGCCGGGGAGGGCCTGCATCAAGCCTCCTTGATTTACCTGGGTCTGGTCTTGTTTTTCATCACCTTTGTGGTGTTGGCGTTCTCCAAGGTTTTGCTTGCCCGCATGCAGAAATCTGAAGGAGCACGTTCATGAGCACGGCTGAACTGTATGCCATGCGCCGCAAGCGGCACGCCAGCCGCAAGCGCATCAATGCCCTGGCTTTGACCTTGTCGCTGGGGGCCATGGCCTTTGGTCTGGTTTGGCTGGTTTGGATTTTGTTCGAGACAGTTCGTCTGGGCATTGGTGGGCTGGCTTTGGCCACTTTCACCGAGATGACGCCGCCCCCGATGGAAGACGGCGGCTTGGCCAATGCCATCATGGGCTCGCTGATGATGGTCGGTCTGGCCACTTTGATTGGCACCCCTGTGGGCATCATGGCCGGCATTTATCTCGCCGAGTATGGCCAAAAGGGCTGGCTGGGCAGCGTCACGCGGTTCATCAACGACATCCTGCTGTCGGCGCCTTCGATCGTGGTTGGTTTGTTCATCTACTCCACCGTGGTGGCGCGCGCCAAGACGTTTTCGGGTTGGGCCGGTGTGTTGGCCCTGGCCTTGATCGTGGTGCCGGTCGTGATCCGGACCACGGAGAACATGCTGGCGCTGGTACCCAGCGCCTTGCGTGAGGCGGCCTATGCCTTGGGCGCGCCCAAGTGGCGCGTGATCACCTCGATCACGCTGCAGTCGGCCCGTGCAGGCGTGGTCACTGGCATCTTGTTGGCGGTGGCCCGCATCTCGGGTGAGACGGCCCCGCTGTTGTTCACCGCCTTGTCCAACCAGTTCTGGTCGGCCGACCTGGGTCAACCGATGTCGAGCTTGCCCGTCACGATCTTCAAGTTCGCGATGAGCCCTTATGAGAACTGGCAGAAGCTGGCCTGGGCTGGCGTGTTCATCATCACCGTGGGTGTATTGGTGCTCAACATCGTTGCACGCACCTTGTTCCGCCAGCGCTGAAGTGTTGGTGAGTTGAAAAGAATTTCCGGAGATCCCTACATGGATGCCAAGGTTCAAAACCAAACCCCGTTGAAGTCCAAGCTGGCTGTGCGCAACCTGAACTTCTATTACGGCAAGTTTCACGCGCTCAAGAACATCAATCTGGAGCTGCCCGAGAAGAAGGTTACCGCCTTCATCGGCCCTTCTGGCTGTGGCAAGTCGACCTTGCTGCGCACCTTCAACCGCATGTTCGAGCTCTACCCTGAGCAGCACGCCAAGGGCGAGATCATGCTGGATGGTCAAAATATCCTGACCAGCAAGGACGACGTGTCCTTGATCCGCGCCAAGGTCGGCATGGTGTTTCAAAAGCCCACGCCGTTCCCGATGTCGATCTACGACAACATCGCCTTTGGCGTGCGCTTGTTTGAACGCTTGTCGCGCGTCGAGATGGATGAGCGCGTGGAGTGGGCGCTCAAGAAGGCCGCTTTGTGGAACGAGGTCAAGGACAAGCTGAATCAAAGTGGTTCGGGCCTGTCGGGTGGTCAGCAACAGCGCTTGTGCATTGCCCGCGGCATTGCGATCAAGCCAGAAGTGCTGCTGCTGGACGAGCCTTGCTCGGCCCTCGACCCGATCTCGACCGGCAAGATCGAAGAGCTGATCCACGAGCTGAAGGACGACTACACCGTGCTGATCGTGACCCATAACATGCAGCAAGCCGCGCGGTGCTCCGACAACACTGCCTACATGTATCTTGGCGAAGTGATCGAGCATGGCCCGACCTCGGATATCTTTATGAAGCCGAAGAAGAAAGAGACCGAGGACTACATCACCGGTCGCTTTGGTTGATCTTCGGTGAGCGTTCCCGCTGAACATTTCGTGACGGAGAAGAATTCATGACTGAAAAACATTTGTCCAGCCAGTTCGACATGGAACTGGGCGGCATTTCAACCCGCGTGCTTGAGATGGGCGGCTTGGTGGAGTCCCAAGTGGGGCAGGCCATCTATGCTTTGACGCACTTCAATGGCGAAATCGCCAGCCAGGTGCTGATCAACGAAGAGCGGGTCAACCAGATGGAGATGGCCATCGATGCCGACCTGTCGACCATCATCGCGCGCCGCCAACCCACGGCCCGCGACCTGCGTTTGCTGATCGCGATCAGCAAGACCATTGGCAACCTGGAGCGCGTGGGCGACGAGGCCGCGCGCATTGCCCGCACGGTGCAACGCCTGATCAACACGGGCGTCTCCAGCCGCCTGCGCTTGCCGGTGAACGATGTGTCATTCGAGTGCGAGTTGGCCACGGCGTCGCTGCGCAAGGCCCTGGATGCCTTTGCCCGCCTGGACACGCAAACGGCCCTCGAAGTCATCAAGCACGACAACGAAATTGATGCCGAGTTCGACGGCCTGATGCGCAAGCTGATCACCTACATGATGGAAGATCCCCGGACCATTTCGGCCTCGATCGACTTGGTGTTCGTGGCCAAGGCCATCGAGCGCGTGGGCGATCACGCCAAGAATCTGGCCGAACAGGTCATCTACATCGTCAAGGGTACCGACGTGCGTCACAACACGCCCGATGCCGTTGAGTCCATCATCAAATAACCCAGACAGTCAGGAGCCCACATGAGCCGAGTGCTGGTGGTTGAAGACGAACCGGCGATTGCCGAGTTGATCGCGTTGAACCTGAGACATTCGGGTTTCGAAGTGGTCGTGGCGCCGACGGCGGATGCCGCCCAGGCGGAAATCGACCGTGTGTTGCCCAATCTGGTCCTGCTGGACTGGATGTTGCCAGGCCAAAGCGGCCTGTCGCTGGCCAAGCGCTGGCGCTCTGAAACGCGCACGCGTGACCTGCCCATCATCATGCTCACGGCCCGCGCCGAAGAGGTGGACAAGGTGGCTGGCCTGGACGCTGGTGCGGATGATTACTTGACCAAGCCATTTTCAACGCACGAGTTGATGGCGCGTGTGCGCGCGGTCTTGCGCCGCAAGGCACCACAGGCGCTGGATTCGGCGGTAGAGGTGGCCGGCTTGCGCCTGGATCCGGCCACACGCCGGGTGTCGCGTGCTGATCAGGAGGTCAAGATTGGCCCGACCGAGTTCAAGCTGCTGCACTTTTTCATGACTCACCCTGAACGTGTGCACAGCCGTGCCCAGTTGCTGGATCGGGTCTGGGGTGATCATGTGTTCATTGAAGAGCGCACCGTGGATGTTCACGTGAAGCGCTTGCGAGAAGCCTTGTCACCCGTGGATCGATCGCAACTGATCGAGACAGTTCGGGGTGCAGGCTATCGATTGACCCAGCAAGTGGCCAACGCTGCGTGATGTTGGCATCACGGGTAGAGAAAACCAACGCCTGGCTGCTTTCCCGACTCGGTTCTCGGGTGCTGACTGCGGCGGCTGGCGGTGCGGTGGGTTGGTGGTTTGGCGAGCGCATGGGGCACCCGACGATGCTGGCCCTGTTGTGCGCGGCGTCCGCCGTGTTGGGTCTGTCGGTGCTCGATACGCTGAAGGGTTACCAGATTCTGGATTGGCTGAGAACGCCCGAAGCCAATGCGCCAGAGATGCCCGGTTTGTGGGGCGAGATCGCCCACCGAGTCCAACGGGTCATCCGGCAACGCGATCAGCTCATCGCCGAAGAGCGGCGTCGTCTGGACCAGTTCCTGTCGGGCATCCAGGCCTCGCCCAATGGCGTGATCCTTCTGGATCAGACCGACCACATCACCTGGATCAGCACGGTGGCGGCGGACCACTTCGGTCTGGACCCGGTGCGCGATTTGCACCAGCGCGTGACCAACCTGGTTCGTCAACCCACTTTTGTGCAGTACCTGCAGGCGGGCGACTACCGCGAGCCTGTGAAGTGCCTGATGCCGCGCGGCGGGCAAGACTACCTGTCTTTGCAGGTGAGGCGTTATGGCGATGGTCTTAAGTTGATCCTCTCGCAGGACATCACCGAGCGCGAGCGCTCAGACACCATGCGGCGCGACTTCGTGGCCAATGTGTCCCACGAGATCAGAACACCGTTGACCGTGCTCAATGGGTTCATTGAAACGATGGGCTCCTTGCCGTTGACCGAGGTCGAGCGGGCCCGGGTGATCATGCTCATGGCCCAACAGGCCGAGCGCATGCAAACCCTGGTCGCTGATTTGCTGACCTTGGCTCAGATCGAGGGCAGTCCCAGGCCATCGTCAGACCGGTGGATCAAGGTGGATGGTTTGATGCAGCGCCTGGAGAGCGACGGACTTGGCTTGTCGCGAGGACGCCATCCCATGACATTTTCCGTCGACGATCAAGGCCTTCACGCCGAGATCGCCGGCGTTGAAAGTGAATGGCTCAGCGCGATGGGCAATCTGGTGTCCAACGCCGTTCGCTACACCCCGGACGGCGCGGCCATCCAGGTTCGGTGGATCACCTTGCCCGAGGGCGGTGGTGAGTTCTGTGTGCAGGACAGTGGCATCGGCATCGATCCCGAGCACATCCCTCGCCTGACCGAGCGCTTTTACCGCGTGGATGGCAGCCGCTCACGCGAAACAGGGGGGACGGGTCTTGGCTTGTCCATCGTCAAGCATGTGGTGCAACGCCATGGCGGCGAGCTGCGTATCACGAGTTGGGCGGGCAAGGGTTCGACCTTCATTTTGTCGGTGCCGGCAGCACGCTTGCGTGTGGCCTGACCCGCTCACCTTGGTTCAATAGGCTCTGCGGTAGATCGCCACGGACTCGGAATTCTGGGTTCGCTGGTTCTCGCGTGCGACACGGCGCCAACCTGGAAATCTGGGGGCGGTTTGCTTGGCAGGCAGGCTGTAGATCAAGACCGGGCAGACCTTGGGCACATCGCTTGGCGGCGACAGGCCATCAACGCGGTAGCGCCCGAAGTATTCAAGCCCTGTCAACAAACCTGGTGAGGCGTTGGGTGCAGCGATGCAAGTGCCCGCCGGAACGTGCCGCTTGATGCGGTTGACCAGAAGGCGGTAGCTCAACGATTGGTCCAGTGGGGGCAGCAGCAAGGTCATGGCCAACAGCCAGCACAGGGCGACCCCACCGGCGGGCAACACCAGGCTTTTCCACAAAGCATGGGACTGGCGGGCTGTGCGCCACCGCACCAGCGCCAGCCACGCTGCCGTCGCCACTGCACCCAGTATGAGCAAGGACCATGAAAAATCGGTGGCATAACCCGGCACCAGCTTGGCAACATTGCTCGCCATCTTGGCCGGCACGCCTGTGTACATGGCGCCGTAGTGCAGCCAGATCAGCAATGCCGCCGTGGTGAAGAAGAACACCGAAAACCAATCGATGGCTGAACCCAGGCTGCGCTGCAGGATGGGCAAAGCGAAAGCGGCCAACACTGCCAAGGCTGGCAGTGCTTGTAACAAGGCTCGGTCGTTGGAATCCATCGCGATGCATGCACCAAAACCCACCATTGCCGAAAACAGAGGCACGGCAATGTGTCTGCGCGCCACCTGCCGTCGCCAATGCCAAACTGTCAAGGCGGCCAGTGGCAACACCGGCCAGGTGAACCAAGTGAACAAGCGCAATGTTCGGCCAATGCCTGACCACGTGTCAATGCGCATGGCCCACCCCGGCAAGCCGGTGGAGCTCAAAGCGCTGGCCAAGGCCGCCGCCAGCAGGCCGCTGGCCGCCACCCACTTCATGTGCGAGCGCATCACCGCATCGTCCGACAACGCGCAGATCAGCATGCCGGCTGCGGCCAGTTCGATGGCGACAGTGGGGCTGCCGCTGGCGGCCATCACTGGCAGGCAAACCAAGGTGGCCAGGCGGCTTTGCCAGGGGCGGACCGCCGCCGCGGCCAAGCCGTACATGAACAAGGTGCCACCTGCCAACTGAAGCAGTTCGGGGGTAGTTTCATGGCCCAGTTGCAGCAAACCCAGGCTGGCAATCAAGGCCAATACCGAACCATCGGCGACGGCACGCGCGTAGTCTTGAGGTAGAGCCTCGCCCCCAAAAGCCAAGGGCAAGGGCTGGGCGGCTTTGGTGCGCGCCAAGTGGTAGGTGGCGTACCACGTGAGGCTCAGCACCGAGACCAGTAGCAATGCAAACGGAATGCGCGCGGCCAAGGCTGGGTCGAGCCATGGGGTGAGCAGTGCGATGAACGCACCACCTAGCCAATACGGGAGGATGCCGCCGCCAGCAGGCAGGACACCGCCCACGTTGGGATGCAGCCAGGAGGATGCCTGGCCATCTGCCAGGCTCCACATGTGCCCAAACGATGCAATGTCGATGCCCCTCCAGGGGTCGCGCCCAAACAGCCCCGGCAACACGTAGGCAACGCAGAACAGCAGCAGTGCCCAGCGTGGCAGCCGCTTGACGGCTTTCTGAGTCACCAGCGCGGGGGTGACGGCCTGGGAGGAATAACTCATTCGGGTGTCGGCGTCAGCGCATCAGCGCAAAATCAGCGCAAATAAAAAGGGCAGCCGAAGCCGCCCTTTAATCAGTGACTGAATCACATTACTTCTTGAGGTGCGCAAACTTGTTGCGGAACTTCTCGACACGGCCGCCCAGAGAGTCGATGCTCTTTTGGGTGCCGGTGTAGAAAGCGTGCGATTCGCTCGAAGTTTCCAGCTTGAACAGCGGCAGTTCGCGGCCGTCTTCCATCTTGATCATTTCACGAGCCGGTGAGCACGAGCGTGTCACGAACTTGAAACCGTTGGACTGGTCCACGAAGCAAACGTCGCGGTAGTTGGGGTGAATGCCGTCTTTCATCTTCTAACCTTCATGTGCTGTTGAGAATCGGAAGCCACGCGGCACCATGCACGCGCACTTTCCTCTCAGCCGGAAAACCCGACATTATACATTAACCACCACGACGCATCAAATCGAAGAATTCGTGGTTATTTTTGGTGGACTTCATTTTTTCGAGGATGAATTCCATCGCTTCGATTTCGTCCATCGGATAAAGTAATTTGCGCAAAATCCAGCTTTTTTGCAGGATATCGGGCTTGAGCAGCAGTTCTTCGCGGCGAGTGCCCGACTTGTTCAGCAAGATCGAGGGGTAAACGCGCTTTTCGGACATGCGTCGATCCAGGTGGATTTCGCAGTTGCCAGTGCCCTTGAATTCTTCGTAGATCACTTCGTCCATGCGGCTGCCGGTGTCGACCAGGGCGGTGCCGATGATGGTGAGCGAGCCACCTTCTTCGATGTTGCGCGCAGCGCCGAAGAAGCGCTTGGGGCGCTGCAGGGCGTTGGAATCAACACCACCTGACAACACCTTGCCGGAGGACGGCAAAACGTTGTTGTAGGCACGGGCCAGGCGGGTGATCGAGTCCAGCAGGATGATCACGTCTTTTTTCAGCTCGACCAGGCGCTTGGCGCGTTCGATCACCATTTCGGCGACCTGAACGTGGCGCTGGGCAGGTTCGTCGAAGGTGGAGCTGATGACTTCACCGCGCACGGTGCGCTGCATTTCGGTCACTTCTTCCGGGCGTTCGTCAACCAGCAACACGATGACGTGAACGTCAGGGTAGTTGTTGGTCAGCGCGTGCGCCAGGTTCTTCATCATCACTGTCTTGCCGCTCTTGGGCGGGGCAACAAGCAGGGCGCGCTGGCCTTTGCCCAGGGGGGCGATCAGGTCAACGATGCGGCTGGTGATGTTTTCGTCGGTCTTGATGTCGCGCTCAAGCTTGAACTGTTCGTCAGGGAACAGTGGCGTCAAGTTCTCGAACATGATCTTGTTCTTGTTGACGTCGGGCGACAGGCCATTGACCCGGTCGACCTTCACCAACGCGAAATAGCGCTCGCCATCTTTGGGCACGCGCACTTCGCCTTCGACCATGTCACCGGTGTGCAGGTTGAAGCGCCGCACCTGGCTGGGCGACAGGTAGATGTCGTCCGTGCTGGCCAAAAAGCTCATGTCGAGCGCGCGGAGGAAGCCGAAGCCGTCGGGCAGCACTTCGAGGACGCCGTCTCCGAAGACTTGCTCGCCCGCCTTAGCGCGCTTTTTCATGATGGCGAACATCAACTCTTGCTTGCGCATGCGAGAGACGTTCTCGAGCTCAAGCGCCTCTGCCATCAGCACCAGTTCGGTGATGTGCAAAGCCTTCAGTTCTGAAAGATGCATGGATTGGGACCCTGTACGAAACCCTTCAAGCTGCTGCGGTTCGATGGCGAGCTGCGCAAACCTGGGGGTCAGATCGTGGGTGAATTCGAAGGGGGTAGAAAGAAAGGGCGCACCGGCCTTGTGATGCAAGCGCTGTTGCCTGGAACGGCATCAGCGCAGGGCCTGTGGCACCCGCCAGGCTTTGGTCACTGCCTAGCTTCACGAGAACCAACTGTCAGAATATCAGCTGGTTGATTCATTATAGGAAAAAAACGCCAATAAATTAAAGATTCTCGTTGACAAAGGCTGTGAGTTGAACCTTCGACAGCGCGCCGACCTTGGTGGCCGCCAGTTTGCCGTCCTTGAAGATCATCAAGGTGGGAATGCCGCGGATGCCGTACTTGGCAGGAACTTCACGGTTCTGGTCCACGTTCATCTTGGCAACATTGAGGCGGCCGCTGTAGTCGGTGGCCAGCTCGTCCAGGATGGGCGCAATCATCTTGCAAGGACCGCACCATTCCGCCCAGTAATCAACCAGCACGGGTTGGGCCGATTGAAGAACGTCTGAATCGAAAGATGCGTCGGAAATGTGTTTGATCAGGTCGCTGCTCATGGAACTATCCTTGGTGACTCTGGCGGTGCGTGAACTGCAAAATAACCACCAGAATGATTGTGAAGATTCTGACACAGAAGATGTGGCCGCTGAAGCAGGCCACAAGAGACCATCACCCTATGACCGCCATAGTCAGCACCGAAAACGAGAATTTGCAGCCCACGACCTGGCTGTGGGCGCAAGGGCGCCCCGCGCGAGATTGCTGGGATGAATGGGCCCGTGCCGTTTCCGGGTGGTGTGCTGACAACAGTTTAAGCGCCCGCGATGTGGTGGTGCTGTTGCCGGTGGGGGCTTTGCTGCCCGTGGCGCGGCAGGCTTGGGCCCGTGCCGTGGGCGGGTGGTTCCCGCAAATCGAAACGGTGCCCACCTTGGCCCAATCTTTGGCCTGGTCACGAGAGGCCAAGGCCTCTGTGCCGGTGAGTGCCGAGTTGGGGCCAGCGCCCACCTTGGATGTGGTGTTGGACCGCCTTTTGGTGACCCAGGCTTTGAGCGCTCAGGCATGGGGGCGGCAATGGGCGCAGCGCGATCGGCGGGCGTTCGAGCACGCGGTGGCGCAGGTGGTGGATTGCGCTCATTTGTGGGTGCGTGTGGCGCAAGCCT
>NZ_JACMNS010000153.1 GCF_014378415.1 Aquabacterium sp. | reverse complement strand
GTGGCCTTGGGCGATGGTGATGCCCGCTCTACCTTCCAGACCTTCGCCCTGCCCAAGACCCCGCTGACCTACCTGTTGGACACCACGCAGACACCGCCACATTGGCCCCAAGTCAACGTGTGGGTGAACGGCATCGAATGGGCCCGCGTCGACAGCCTGTTCGGACGCGGCCCCAAGGAGCACGTCTACATCGTGCGCGAAGATGCCGAGGGCAAGAGCTGGGTGCAGTTTGGCGATGGCAAGACTGGCGCGCGCCTGCGCTCGGGCCGGGGCAACGTCATCGCCGTGTACCGCACGGGCGATGGCGCGCATGGCCCGCTGAAGGTGGATGCCAAACCCCAGGCTGACAAGAAGCCGGCCGGGCTGGACGCGATCTTCATGCTGGAGCCGGTCACCGGCGGCGCCCAACCCGAAACCGAAGACGGCGCCCGCATCGCCGCGCCCGGCACCATGCAAAGCCTGGGCCGCATCGTCAGCCTGGCCGATTACGAAGCCGAAGCCTTGTCCATCCCCGGCGTGCTCAAGGCCCGTGCCGCCTGGGTCAGCGTGGACGGCTCGCCGTTGGTTCGCGTGACCATCCTCACCGACAGCGCGCTGCAAGCCGATGCCCTGGCCGCCGCCGACGCCTTGCGCACAGCCGTTCGCACGCGTGGCGCGGGGCGCTGCCCACTGCTGGTGGTCCAGGGCGCACGCACTGAGGTCGCCTTGAAACTGGTCGTGGGTTATGAAGCCACCCGCCGAGCCGACGACGTCCGCGCCGCCATCCTGACGGCCCTGGGCGCCACGGGCGAAGAAGGCAACGGCATTGATTCATCGCGCGGCTTGTTCAGCTGGCAGCAACGCCAGTTTGGCGAAAGCGCGCATGGCTCGCAGGTGGTGGGCGCGGTGCAGAACGTGCCGGGCGTCGCCTGGGTGCGCTTGACCAAGATGGCCACGCAACGCTCCCTGCCCTGCGCTGGCGACCGATTGCTCTCATTGCCGTCCACGGCCTTGCAACTGCAACTCACCGCGGACAAGGAGGCCCAGCCATCATGAGCTCACCACGCCAGCCCCTGTTCGAGCGGCTCCCCGAGATCTACCGCATCCGCGACACCGAGCAAACGCCGCCTGGCCAACTGCAAGCCTTCCTGGGTGTCATTGAAGACGCGATGGCCGCGCTGCACGCCCGCACCGATGCGCAGTACCACGACCTGTTCGTCGAGCACTGCGACGACTGGGTGGTGGCCTACATCGCCGACCTGCTGGGCACCACCCGCTTGTCTGGCGACCCGTGGACCGTGCGTGCCGACGTGGCCCGCACCGTCTTCCATCGCCGCCGCAAAGGCACGCTGGGCGCGGTCGAATCACAAGTGTTCACGCTGTCCGGATGGGCCGCCCACGCGGTCGAGATGCGCGAACGCCTGGCGTGGAACCAACACCTCAACCACCAACGGCCCGATGCTGGCGGCACCCCCCCACTCAAGCTGCGCACCGACATGCGTTCGGCCGTGAGGGGTGGCACAGCGTCGCTGCGCGACCCTGCCCTGCTGTCCCTGGTCAATGGCGCTTTCGACCCGTTCGCCCGCGTGGTGGACGTCAAGCCCCCCACGCTCGGCATGTCGGGCTGGAACCTGCCCAACCTGGCGGTGCTGCTGTGGCGCCTGGAGGACTTCCAGGTGCCCTTGTCGCGCCCCATGTTCAGGCTGACTGCGCCGGTACCGCCCAGCCCTGGCTCGGCCGCCCTCGCGGTGCGATTTGACGTGCAGGCCCAGGGCGAACCCTGGCCGCTGTTCAACACGCACCGCTTCCACGCCGATGACGATCCGCCCCGCCTGGGCAGCGAAGACGAAGTACCCGGCCCCATGCCCACGGCACGGCTCACCGATGGCACGCCCGCCGGTCGCTCGGCCCAATACGTGTCCGTGCAAACCTACAGCGATCCGCACAACGCCCACCCGGGTCCCGATGCCGTCGGCCTGGTTCTGCACCTGCCCGCCACGCCCTTCCTGGGCCAAGCCTGGCAGATCCGGGGTGCCAACCTGTGCGCCTGGGAATCGGGTCTGGCCCCACCACTGCGCGCCTGGGAAGTGGTCATTGACCCGGAGCGCGGCCGCCTGGTCTTTGGCGTGCCCGATGCCAACCCGGCCACGCAAGCCACACCCTTGCGAGACGGCCTGCTGGTCTCGGCCACGCATGCCATGGCCGGCCCCACGGGCGCTCAGCCCGTCAAGCGATCAGCCCTGCCCGCCACCTGGCCCGCCGAGCAAACCTATGAGCTGAAGACCATCAACTGGTTCGACAACCCCTTGGCCTTGCAGAAGGCACTGGACGGTCTGCCCGCGCGCACCCGCCCACTGGTCATCGAGATCACCGACAGCCAGACCCATGTGCTGGACCTGAACGCCATCAACGGCATCGGCAATGACGCCGGCGTGCTGTCCTTGCGCCTGGCCCAGTCGCTGTGGATCCGCAGTGCCCCGGGTGAGCGCCCGGTGATTCGCCTGCGACAGCCCTTGCGCTTGCGGCCCACCCAGATCACCGGCCCCGGCGCCATCAACGCCGAGCAACTGGAAGTGACGCTGGAGGGTCTGTACCTCACCCGCGCTGCCGCGTTCCCAGCCGCCGACGCCTTGATCATGCAAGCCGCGCTTGGCCAGTTGAATGTGCTGGGCTGCACCCTCGACCCCGGCGGCGGCCAGGTCCTGGACGGCAGCGTGGCCGGCACACGTGCTGCCGTTCGCCAGGCCCTGCGCCTGGGCAACGACTACGGTCTCGTGTCGCCGGACCTCGATGCCTTCGATCAAGTGCCCGCCTTGACCATCCAGCGCAGCATCACCGGCCCGTTGGCCATCGACACCGGCTACCTGCTGACCTTGCGCGACAGCATCGTCGACGCGGGCAGTGGCATCGCAGCGGCCACGCCTTTCGCGCTGGCCATTGGCGCGGCCACTGGCAACCATGATCTGGAATGGGGCCCCGACCTCGTCATCCAGGGCGTCACCATCTTTGGCCGCACCCGCGTGCAAACCGCGCGTGGCGAGAGCGGCCTGTTCGTGCACCGCCTGGAAGTGCACGACAACCAGGACAGCCACACGGTGGAGATTGGCCTGCCTCAGCGCGGCAGTTGCCTCAAATTCTGCTGGTTCAGCGGCGAGCACGACCGCCTGCCGCAGCACTTTGCCTGCGTGTTTGGCCCGCGCGCCCGCCTGCGCTTCACCTCTGAATGGTTCGGCCAACCCGGCTATGCGCAACTGCGGCCCGACTGCGACCGCCACGTCCGCGAAGGCGGCAGCCAAGACGACGAGATGGGGGCCTTCGGCTACCTGCTCAACACGCACAAATGGAAAAACATCGGGATCCGACTACGTGAGTTCATGCCAGTTGGCGTGCGACCCGTGCTGATCCCGATCACTTGAGGAACACGATCATGAAGGGCGATTTTTCATTCCTGGCTTTTGACACGGGGCCGCATTACTCTGGGGTGCTGCACCAGCAAGGCCGCGTGCTGCTGGACCGCGACTGGAACGAGGCCGCCGCCATTGCCGCCACCTGGCGCTCCGCCGTGGGGCGCGACACTTTTGGCCCAGGCGTGCTGGCCGTGCCCTCGTCCAACACCAAGGCCTTCAAGGTCTTGAGTGCGAGCACCGACGGCACCTTGGTCAAGGTTGAACTGGACGCCGGGCAGGCCTGGGCCGATGGCCTGTCGATGACCCTGGACCTGCCGTCCACCTTCGTCGCCAGCTACTTTGCGGCGCCGTTCCAAATACCACAGGCCACGCCCGCCAGCATCGCCGATGGCCTGCGCGACCTGCTCGTGCTGGATGTGTGGGAAGACACCGTCAGCGGCTTTCAAGACCCGGTCAACCTGATCGAGCCTGCCTTGGGCGGCCCCGACACCACCGAGCGAACCCAGTCCTTCGCCAACCTCAAGCTGCTGCGCTTGGGCCCCAACGACGATTGCAGCGCTGCCGCTGGCTTGGCCGATGACTTCGGCGCCAAAGGCAAGCTCACCGTGTCGCCAGCGCCCGTGCTCACCATCACCGGCGACTGCCCGCTGGAAGCCGGTGGCGGCTACACCGGCCTGGAACACTACCTGTACCGCATCGAAGTGGCCGACCCCGATGCCGCCAGCCTGGCGCGCTTCAAGTGGTCGCAATGGAATGGCGCACTGGTGGGCCGCGGCTTGTACGCGGCGGCCGCGCCAGGCACCGGCACCGTGACCATCACCGCCAATGATCAGATGATCAACCATTGCGGGGTCACCGACTTCTATCTGGAAGCGCTGGCCTATGACGCCAGTCTGGGCAGTTGGCGCATCACCCTGACGGCCGACGCCACCTTGTCGCAAGACGGCATCCTGTCGCTCACCAATGTGCAAGGCCCCTGGCCCGCCGTCACGCCTGCCACCGGATTCTTCCGCCTGTGGAACGGCATCGAACTCGTCGCCGACTTCCCCGTGGGAGGCCCCAACCCGGTTGAGCTGAAAGACGGCCTCCGGCTTGAGTTCGACGCCGCCACGGCCAGCAACGCCAACTACCAAGCGGGCGATTATTGGACCTTTCCCGTGCGCGCCTCGGGCGCTGCGTTCGAGCCACCCGTGTGGCCCGCCAACGCACCGCCACAAGGCGTGCACCACCACCGCGTCGCCCTGGCCATCCTGAACTGGAACGCCGCGCCGCCCACCACCATCACCTGGGCCGCTGGCCAGATCGACGACTGCCGCCGCATCTTCCGCCCGCTCACCAACCAGAAGATCTGCTGCACCTACAACGTGGGCGATGGCCGCACCAGCCATGGCGATTTCGATTCCATCGAAGAAGCCCTGCAGCACCTGCCTGCCAGCGGCGGCGAGATCTGCCTGCTGCCCGGTCTGCACCAGACCAACGCCGTCATCGACGGCCGGCGCAATGTCAAGATCAAGGGCTGCGACACCAAGACCAAGGTGATCCCGCGCAAAGACGGCGCCAAGCTGCCCATCTTCACCATCCGCGACTCGGTCAACATCAGCCTGGAACACATGGACCTGGTGACTTTGGGCGGCACCGCCATCGTCATCAGCGCCAAGAAGGCCGGTGAGGTGGTGGACATCGAAGTGGCCCACAACCGCATCCTGGCCTGCACCAATGCCATCCGCGCCCGCAACGCGCGCGGCGCCAACATCCACCACAACCGCATCCGCATGCTGGACAAGCGTGGCAGCGACGTGGCCATCTACCTGGCCGGTGACGACGGCCTGATCGAGCGCAACGACATCCGCCTGGTGCCCGCCCTGCGCATGCCCCCCATCGACGTGCCCACCGAACCTGATCCGCTGGACCCCAACGACCCCTGCGCCAAGCTCGACATCGTCTACTTCAACCCTCGGCTGTTCATCAGCTATGTCAACGCCGTCTGGGAGATCCTGCTGATCCCGCTGACTTTGTTGACGCAGCCCTACCGAGCCTTGGGCGGGATCCAGCTGGGTGGCGGCAGCGAGCGCGTACGGGTGCTGGAGAACACTGTGGTCGGCGGGGCGGGCAATGGCGTGACCTTGGGCGCGTCCTTGCCTGCGCCCGAACCGGAGCCCGAACACGTTTTCACCCTGCCCCAAGAATCGGGCGTGATCGGCCTGGTGCTCGGCCCCGACGGCAAGCCTCGTGCCGGTGTGCAGATCACCTTGACCGACACCGCCACGGGTGACACCCTTGTGGAGGTGAGCGGAGCAGATGGCACTTTCCGCTTCGGCAGCAACCCCGCCACCTTCCGCGTGACCGAAGGCGAGCCGGGCTTGAGCATCGACAAGCTGGACCTTCAGCCCATCCCCGGGGCCCAGCGCTTCGACCTCACCATCACCTTGAAGGACGACGAGAAGCCCACGCGAGAAGACAGCGGCTTCCTCTACGACATCACCATCGAGCGCAACACCCTGACGGCCATGGGCCTGTCCGGCATCGGCGTGACCGCGGCCACGCAAGAGCCAAGCAAGCTGCGAAGCAGCGCCCTGGCAACGGCCCTGGGGCAACTGGGCACGCCCGTGGTGGGCCTGCGCATCCTGGGCAATCAGATCACCGGCTGCCTTTTGAACCTGTTCGACAACGCCTTGCGCAGCACGGCCACCAAGCAAGGCCTGGGCGGCATCTCGCTCGGCCTGTGCGAGGCACTGGCCATCGTCGACAACCAGATCGAAGACAACGGCGTGACCGGCGCCAACCCGGTGTGCGGCATCTTCGTCGCCTACGGTGAAGACGTGGAGATCACCCACAACCGCCTGGTCAACAACGGCCCCTTGAGCCCCGACATCACGACCGACTCACTGATCCCCGGGCACCGGGGCGGCATCGTGCTCAAGCTGGTCAGCAACTTCAACCTGCTGGATCGGCAGGCCATGGCGCAAGGCGAGGCCTTCAGCCAACGCCCGGCGGCGCGCATCCACGAAAACCTCGTCGATCAGCCCGTGGGCCTGGCCTTGTACGCGCTGGCCTTCGGGCCGGTGCAATGCAACGACAACGCATTTTCCAGCGAACTGTCTGGGCTCAGCGCCCAGGAGCGCATGGCCGGCACGGTTTTCCTCTTTGACCTGGGCGGGGTCAACAACGCTGGTGCCGGTGTGCAGCTTCAAAGGGAAGGCAGCTTGACGACGACCACCGGCTTGCATGCCGCGCCCGCCGCCATGCTCCCGCAACGCGATGCCGCCGTGGCCCGGCTGTTCCCGGCCGGCAATGTGATGTTCAACGACAACCAATCGCGCACCGGGCAAAGCAACACCAGCCTGTCCTGCCACCTCATCGCCTCGATGGACGACCTGGCTTACCAGAGCAACCAGTCATTCAGCCTGCGCAGCGGCAACCTGTTTGCCAACGGGCTGCTGATGGGCAACACCCTGCGCGCCACCAACAACCGCTTCAGCGAACGCGGCCCCGAAACACTGCTGTCGCTGTTCGCGTTGGGCGTGCGGCTGGTCAACGCCAGCTTCAACCAGGGCGACCACTGCATCGTGGCCAACGACATGAACCCGGCCATGGCCGAGGTCAAGGTCGGCAACCAGGTGCTCAACCCCAGCGCCCTGTGCGCGAGCCGCAGCACCACCTCCGGCATCCTCTTCAAACCTCATGGGTGACGTCATGGCCATCATCTCCAACACCGGACAAAAAACCTTCAAGAGCGATCTGCAGGGCGCCTTCGAGACCTTGCAGGATCAGCGCAGCGACCTGCTCGGCATGGTGCGCGACGCGCAACTGGCCTCTCGTCTGCTCGTCGTCGAAGAAGCCCACCGCTTGCGAACAGGCGTCAACCCTGACGACCCACGCGTGAAGCGCTACGCCAACGCCAGCACCAACATCCTGCAACGCGTGGCCGCGCTGGAGGTCGAGGTCCAGATCGCCAACATCCGCGTGCCCACCGTCACCAAGACAGAAACCTTGCTGCAAGGGCGCATCACTGACGAGGCATCGAAAGCGGCCGCGCACGTTCAGGTCACCTTGATCGACGAAGCGGGCGCGCCAGTGGCGGGCGTGGCGCCGGTTGAAACCGATGCCTCGGGCTATTACGCCTTCATCCTGCAACCCGCGCAGGTCGATGCCATCGGCGCCAACCAAAAGCTCACGTTGCAGCTTGGCCGCGACAGCGGTAAATTGGTGCCGATGGGCACCAAACCGTTCTCGCTGACCACCGGCCAGGTAGCTGCCCATGAAACACGACTTCAAGCTGGCGAGTTGGACCTGCTGAAATTAAGGCCGGCCTTCGGCGCGGTGGTCAAAACAGCGGACACACCGCCTGCTGAGGGCGTCAAACCCCCTCGCAAAACCAGCCAGCCCAAGCAGAACAGCAAGCCGAAGTAGCCTGAGCCACCGCCCATCAAGGAGAGCCGCCATGCCAGCCTCACCAGCAACACAAGTCGCACAAACCAGACGACTCGCCAAGCCAGGGGCCGCCATGCCCCGGCATGCGCCCTACCCCACTCGGCTCTCCTTGCCGGCAATGCAGCTTCAGCGCGCGACTTCGTCCTGCGCCTGTGACGGCGCCTGCCCCCGCTGTCAGGCCAAGTCAAACCTCACCATCGGTGCGCCCAACGATGCCCATGAGCAAGAGGCCGATCGCGTGGCCGATGCCGTGGTGAGCGGTGGTCAAGGCCCCGCCATTCAAGCCATCTCACCGGGCTTGCAGCCCAAGCTGTACCGCAAGGTTCTGAAACCCGATGAGATGTTCGACAGCGCGGGGGCCCCCGATTCGGCCCAAGCTGCGGCGTTCACGGAAGATGAGGACCCCGAATCGGCCAGCATCCAGCGCAAAGAAGCCGCTGACCACACCGGCGGCGAAACCGTCGTGTCGGCCGACTACGAGCAGTCGCTCCAGAGCGCCA
This sequence comes from Aquabacterium sp., assembly GCF_014378415.1. Lineage (GTDB taxonomy): Bacteria > Pseudomonadota > Gammaproteobacteria > Burkholderiales > Burkholderiaceae_C > Aquabacterium. The sequence goes on along the minus strand of NZ_JACMNS010000153.1, from coordinate 4,385 downwards.
TCCAAGGCGGGGGCAGCGTCCTCCCGCCCTCAACACGCACCTTCATGGAAAGCCGATTCGGCCAGGACTTCTCGGGCGTGCGGGTTCACGATGGAACACAGGCAGACACCCTGTCGCAGCAAATCAACGCACGCGCCTTCACCGTGGGGCGGGACATCTTTTTTGGCCGATCCGAATACGCACCATCGTCACCCGAAGGGCAGCGCCTGCTCGCGCATGAACTCACCCACGTCGTCCAGCAGTCCAGCGGTCGCTTGTCGCGGCAGATCATGCGCACGCCGTGCAGCAGCTACCCGGGCTACAACGCTTCAATCGACCGGCTCACCTACAACTGCAGCGGTCTGGCCTTGCGAACCTACACATGGATCTCGCCGCCATCGGCGGTCAACGCGGCCATGTGGACGAACTTCATCAGCCCGATGTGCCCCGTGGGCAATTGCGGCCCCGGCCAGGTGAAATTCTGGCTGTGGCAATACGATCTGCACCTCGAAGACGACCTGGGCACCGTCCTCACGAACACCTCGCGAGACTTCCACATCGTCGGCGGCCGCACCGACGCCGCAGGCAACGACCCCTCCAATGTCTACAGCAAAAATGGAAGGCGCCCCATTCATGGTCCAGGCACCGGCCCCAGCTTTCAGCCCGCGAGCCGGGATCCAGCCCTTGATGACAATGACAACCCCGGCACCACAGCGGCAGGGCGCCCCATCTACAAGGTGCGCAGCAACATGAGCGAAGAGATCACATGCGCAGGATGCCGCTGACCTTTCCCCCAGGCGGCATTGAGTGCAGGACGGGCGACTACCTGATTGCCCCACAGTTCGGCCAGCATGTGGGTCAGGATTGGCACATTTTCCGAGTGGACGACATCCTCTCGGTCTCACGCCTGGTGGCGTTGAACACCGAGCCGATCACACTGATGGCCGAAGACACCCTGATCGACTCCATGACTCCGGCCTATTTTGGCGAGACATACCTGCTGCTCACGGCTTTCGATGCCGTGTTCGCCAACGAAGCCACTGCTCGGCAAGCCATCCTCGGCAACACCTTGATCGAACGAACGCGTGGGCTGCTTCGCAGCGCCAGTGACTTCCCCAAGGATGCGTGCCAGGTGGTTTCGCCATGCTAGCTTTGCCACTCAAGAAGTCGCCAGCGCCCGTTTCACCGGCACCGGGCGCACACCAGTCCACACCAACCGCAGGCCCCATGCCCGGTCGCATGCAGGGTGCTGCGTCATGCGCCTGCGGCGGTGGTTGCCAGCGCTGCCAATCCGCATCGCCATCCACCTTGCCGATCACCCAAAACGGCGGCCCCGTGATCGCCCGTGAACCCAAGTCCGGCGCCCCTACTGAAAAAGACCACCGCGATGCCGTCAAGGCGGCCATCGCCAACTTCACCAACGCGGCCAGCACCATCGGCAGCGCCCAGGCCAAAGTGAATGCCGCCTCTTTCGAGACCTCGATCAACAGCTGGTATGCCAAGGTGACCGACACCCAACAACTCATCAAGGACAAACTCAGCGACGACGTGCTGCTGGACCGAGACCTGCAAGCCTCATACATCAGCGCCATCCGCGCCCTGATGCCCAAGGCCGCCACGGCGCTCAGCACCACCGAAGACGCGCTGTACGGCGTCAACAGCGCCCGCATCCCCCTGTGGGCCTGGCAGTCTGAACACCGCCTTGAAACAAACATCTCGACGCCCCTGGACCAGGGGCAGCCCGTTGACCCCTTGAGCGGCGATGCAGGCTTCAGCACTGCCAGCGGCGCCAATGTGAAGATCCTGGGGGACATGGTGGATCCCAGCGTCAGCACACCGGTCACGCGCCTGCTGTTCCCAGTGGACATCCCCTTCACCACGGTGATCGCCGGCAAGTCGGAGACCATCGACGACTTCACCGCCCCGGCGAACCTGGCCACCATCCAGACGGCCTACCCACCAGGCATGCCCGGCTCGACCACCTCGGGCTATGGCCGCGGCACCACGGCCGAAGACATCGCTGGCGGCAAGGCCAACCCGCAGTCCACCACCTTGCGCTGGCATGAGGGCAACCACGGGTTGGATTACGTGGCCTACCTGAAGGCCCACCCTTTGCCCACCTTCAACGGCACCAAGGGCATGACGCGCAAGAAATTCACCGACGAAATCGCCACCTACAAAGTGGCCGTCAAGGCCTACGCGGCCAGCGCCGAGAAGGCATCGAACAAGCTCACCCATTGCGTGGGCACCACCATCGACACCTACAACCAGGCCAACCCGGTGCCTGGCACCAAAGTCAAACTCGAATGCACGCCTTGAGTTGTCGCGATGCCCTCTCAAAAATCTCAGTCTGTTCACGCCTCCAAAGCCGCCGCTTCAGACCGTCGCGCTGTGCCTGCTGAGTCTTCCTGGCGGTCGGCCCAGGCATTGCGCTCGCCATCAGGCTGTACCTGCGGCGGCGCTTGCCCACGTTGCCAGTCGGCGCAGACCGCACAAGGCATCCAGGCCGAGGCCGACCCCAAACTGGAGGACGCCGCCAAAAAAGCGGCTGACCACCCACTCGTGGGCGGCCTCCTCCGCGACATCTACAAAGACCTGCGCTACGGCACCGATTTCTCGGCCGATTAGCGCCAAAAGTTCAAACTCAAGGGCACCGAGTCGGCCTCTTATGGCGCCCTGTTCAGCGCGGCCATCCTGCCCAATGGGGGTTCTACGCCGGAACCCCAGAAAATTCCGTCACCCTAGATCCAGCCCTGCTACGAGCGCATCCAAGTCGATCAATTTGCCGTCGCTATTGAACGTGTAGTGCCCGTTAAGCAGGATGGGGTGATAAGCCCAAACCGGCGAAAATTTCAGACAACCGATAAATCGTTGGCCCTACGAAATTCATCAGTCGCCTGCGAATGACAACGATATAAACGTCGGGCATCGTCTGCCGTGGTCTTGGTGGGCAGTTTTCTCACTAACTTCTGCGTGCCGACACTTACCAATCTCCGACATGCCACTGGTGTAAGCGGCTACGGGAAAAACCAAGCTCCGCAACGCCAGTGTCAGCGCTTGTCCGAAGACCCGCCAACGAGGAAGGTGGCCGCGCCGACGGGCATGACCGACCACCTTGCTCGGGAATGCGCTGCCGCCTAGATGCCAATCCGTCGCGGCGCCAGCGCGCAAGCAGCCTTATCTCCGTGACGTCGCCTCCACAATCCAAGCCGATGGTGATGCCATGCGTCTGAGGTTTGGCATGTGATCCTGTTAGTAGCTTCAGGCTCGTTAACGATGCTTGGACTGCCACCCAACCTGCACTAGAAACCACGTGATGGCTGCAATTGGCAACCCACGGCGACTCGAATAGCCCCACTTTCCCCCGCAGTTTTGGACAAGGCCTGCTCGAAACTTCACTGACTGCCTATACTTGACTAGATTACTCAAGTATCCATTACGACTAGAGGGTTTCCACTGTGACCGATCCGAAGTGGATAACGCTATGCCACCAGTCGGAAACGAATTGAACGAATCCAAAGGCATTTTGTGAGTGTCTTCAGGGGTTTCCGGCGGGCGCATTTTCAAACAAGGAGTTCAACAAATGACCATGACACTGACTGAGCGGGCTGCAACGCAGATCCGGCGCCAGCTCGACAAACGCGGGTCGGGCATCGCACTGCGCATCGGCATCAAGAAGGTGGGTTGCACCGGTTTGGCCCACACATTCGAGCTTGCCGATGAGATGCGACCTGGCGAACATAGCTTCGAGTCGCACGGCGCACGCATCCTGGTCAATCCCGAGAGCCTAGTGGTTCTTGATGGCTCCCACATCGACTTTGTCACCGAAGGCCTCACACAGCGCTTCAAGTTCGACAACCCCAATGTCGACAACGAGTGCGGTTGCGGTGAGAGCTTCAATGTGAAGAAGCCACAGACAGCCGCCGCGGTAGATACGGACGACCGCCAGCCAAAGGAAACGTTATGAGTACCGTGCTGCAGCAACTCGTCAACCAGCCCTACAAGCACGGCTTCGTCACCAACATCGAATCCGATGTCGCGCCTAAGGGGCTCAGCGAAGACACCATCCGCATGATTTCGGCAAAGAAGAACGAGCCCACGTGGCTGCTCGACTTCCGACTCCATGCCTACCGAGCCTGGCTGCTGATGGCCGAGCCGACCTGGCCCAACGTGCATTACCCGAAGATCGACTTCCAGGCCATCAGCTACTACGCCGCACCCAAACAAAAGCCCAAGCTCAGCAACATGGACGAGGTAGACCCCGAGTTGCTGCGCACCTTCGAAAAGCTCGGCGTGCCACTGCACGAGCGCATGGCGCTGGCCGGCGTGGCGGTCGACGTGATCTTTGACAGCGTGTCGGTGGCCACCTCCTACAAGGCCAAGCTGGCCGAGGTCGGCATCATTTT
>NZ_JACMNS010000152.1 GCF_014378415.1 Aquabacterium sp. | reverse complement strand
CCGTCTGAGGAAGGTGGCTTGGACGAGTTGTTGGAGTCCAGATGAACCCGCTCCTCCAGCAGCTTGACCCGCTCGATCAACAAAGTAATGACGGTATGGCACTCCGCCACTGTCTGTGGCAACTGATTCGGCGATGGAGGGGTGGGGTCGGTCTGCACAGCGGCAAGTATCTCAATCAAATCAGCAGCTTGCAAGACTTGCTTCAAGTGGTTTGATCGTATTGGCAATGGCGCAGCGAGCGATGGCTCGGACTACCCCGTGAACACGTACACATCCGCTGGCTGCTGCGGGCGATCACCCGGCTGGGCCTTAGAGGGCTTTTTGACGCCTTGTCGGGCTTGGGCGCCTTCGTTGCACAGTGCTCATGGGCAGTGTCTGCGCGAACAAGCCGGTCTGCCTTGCCCGCCATGACCACGACAGGCATGTCCCCGACGTTCATGTCGTTGTCACTTGCGGGCGGCTGATGAATTTTGCAGGGCCAACTAACCAGTTGAATTTGTTCAACTTTTAACTGGACACTACTGGATTCATATAGAGAAGGCGCCAGCAAAGCGGGGAGATCTGCAGTTTGGTGTCGAACTCGGGGGTGCCGGCTGCGGGTCCTTGCGTTATAGTGTTTTTATGTTCGATGTCTTGGTTTACCTTTACGAACACTATTGGCGTCCCGATGCATGTCCTGAGTCGGACCTCTTGGCGCGCAAGCTTACTGCGGTGGGTTTTGAAGCCGATGAGATTCGTGAGGCTTTGGCTTGGCTAGATGGGCTCAACGCGCTATCTTCGCATGAAGGGTTGGATCAGTCCGAGGGCAGTACCCGGGTGTATTCAGACTTGGAGCTGGAGCATTTGGGCGCCGAGGCCTTGGGCTTCCTGCATTTCTTGGAGTCAGCTGGCGTACTGTCAACCCGATTGCGTGAAGTGGTCTTGGACCGTGCTCTGGTGATACCCGGTGGGCCGACTAGCCTTGAAGATCTCAAGATTGTGGTGTTGATGCTCTTTTGGAGCCGCGGAGAAGAGCCGGACGCGTTGATCCTTGATGAGTTGTTTGTGGAGGCTGAGGACCGGCTGATTCATTGATGCGCTGTCAGAGCCGAACACCTGGACCACACGAGCCAGCAGCTGATCAGCGCCACAGCAGCTTGCACGGGCCGTTGCAACGCCACAAAGCCTGACCCCTGAGAGGCTAGATTGGGTTTGCTTGCGCCAACCAGAGCGGCATTTGCGTTGAGGCCTGCTCAGTGAGCAGGCCTTACCCAGCCTCGGCAACCCAGCGACGCAGCAGGTTTGCATTAGATCCCCTTGGCCATGGCAACCGCAGCGGTTGACACGCCCGCATGGCGGCACTGCGCGACTGCGCGCGCCTTGAAGTCAGCGCTGTGGGTGCGACGGCGTCTGCGCCCGTCAATGACTTTGTCGGAGACAGTGTTCACATGTCCACCAAGAGTTGAGGTGGACGCGAGGCTCCTATGCGACAGACACAGTTTCAGGATGGGATGGCTGTACGCCACCGCATCAAACTCCCAGATCCGGGGGGGGGGCTGGCTAGGGAGCGGCTGATCAATGAACGCTTGGCGCGCACCCAGCAGCTATCGGGGGTTTGAATGTCGCGATGATGGTCAAATTCAGCCGTAATTCATGGCGTTGGACGTTTCCAACGTGATTTCAGGCCCCTTTCGGGGTTCATTGGCGCCATCAAGACGCACCTCGGGCATCAAGCGCCAAAAGCCTGGTGCGAGCCATCACCAGTGACTCCTTAGCGCGTAAGCCAATGGCTCTGAGGAGTCATTTTTTTCTCGGATGATGAGATTTGGCTCAAGTTGGTATTTGGTTTGGCCGTAAACGAGGGCAATGAAGGACGGTGCCTGCGCATTCGCATGCTCCTGGCACGTCTCTGAGCATGGCGAAAGAGTGGCGATTTGGAGCGCAAGATGCGGACGGAACGGGGTTCAGTGGTGGCTCGGAGGTGGACCAAGACCTGGTTCGTGGCGACAGGCCTGGTGGTGGTCATGATGGGCCTGTCCGGCTGTGATCAATTGGGCATTGAAACCCCAGAGAAAGCCGCTGAACGCAAGGTGGCCGACGCGAAGGCGATTGGCGGCGCCTGCCGCCATGCCATTCGGGCCATTGAAGATTGCTACTTGCTCAATCCGAAAGCTGAAAAATCGTCGGTGTTCACCGGGTGGCGTGAGATGGACGAGTACATGCGGGAGAACAAGCTGGAGGGAATCGCACCAGTGGTGCCCCGTCCGGCGCCGCCATCCGCAGCTTCCAAACCCTCCGAATCTGCGGATGGGGACGAGGAGGAAGTCGATGAGCCTGGAACAAAGTCAGGCAAAGGCAAACCGGCCACATCAAGCAAACATTGACCATGTGAGGCAAGGGCCTTGCCACGACAATGGCGGCATGAGTCGAGAAACAGCACCGTGGGGCTTGCTCCACGCATCCTTGTGGCGCCATGCCGAATTTCGCCAGGGTGCGCGCGACATGGGCGCCGTCACCCCAGGTGTGCTGGCCTGGGGCCTGGTGACCGGGGTGGCGATGGTCAAGGCGGGCCTGCCATTGTCGATCGCCCTGCTGATGAGCTTGAGCGTTTTCGCGGCGAGCGCGCAATTGGCGGCTTTGCCTTTGATGCTGGCTGGTGCCCCGTTGTGGGTGGTCTGGGTGACCGCCCTGTGTGTGAACCTGCGGTTTGTGATTTTCAGCGCCCAGATGCGCGTGCACATGATGAGTTTGCCGCTGCGCTGGCGTTTGGTCGCCGGCTACCTGAGCGCTGACATCACCTACGTGATGATGATGCAGCGGCATGGTGCGTCGCCACCGGCCAGTCCTGATAACCCCGCGCCTTTGGCCTACTTTGCCGGCTTGTTTTCGGTGAACTGGGCGGCCTGGAATGTGGCGTCGCTGGTGGGCGTTTTGTTCGCGGGGACGATTCCGACTCAGTGGGGGCTGGGCTTCGCGGGGACCTTGGCCTTGGTGGGCCTGTTGGTGTCGCTCACGAATGACCGGGCAACCGCCGTCACCGCGGGGCTTGCGGGAACAGCCGCCGTGGCAGCGTTTGGCTTGCCGTTCAAACTGAACATGATGGTGGCGGTGGCGTCGGCCGTGGCCTGTGGCCTGCTGCTGGATCAGTTGACCGCGACGCATCGCAAGGCTGCGGCCTCTGACGTTTCGGCGGGGCCTTGAACATGGCGTTGCTGAATGCTTCCATGAGCACGATGGAAATGGTGATCGCCGCCGTGGGATTGGTGGCGATTTCGGCGTTCAGCCGGTCATTTTTCTTCTTGAGCGAAAAGCCTTGGCGCTTGCCCGGTTGGTTGGAGCGCGGTTTGCGTTACGCGCCTTTGGCGGCCTTGAGCGCGGTGGTGTTACCGGAGGTGCTGCTCGTCCAGGGACATTGGCCTCATGACTGGCGCGATGCGCGTTTTTTTGCAACGGCGGCGGCCGTGGCGTGGGCGTGGTGGCAAAAGGGCATGCTGGGCACCATCCTGACTGGGATGGCGGTTTTGCTGGCCCTCAAACTGGGGTTGGGCTGGTGAGCTCGGTGGCGGGCCGGGCATGCACACTCCCGGAATGTCCCCAGGTTTCAAGGGGGCGCGGTTCTCTACAATCGGGGCCAGGTTCCGTTTTGTCTTTCATCCCCATTTCACCATCATGAACATCCTCCGATTCGAAGACCTCGTGGCCCAAGGCAAGGTGGCTGGCCAGCGTGTGTTCATCCGCGCTGATCTGAACGTGCCGCAAGACGATGCCGGCAACATCACCGAAGACACGCGCGTGCGGGCATCGGTGCCCGCGATTGAGTTGGCGCTGAAGGCGGGCGCGGCCGTGATGGTGACGTCGCACCTGGGGCGGCCGACGGAGGGTGAGTTCAAGCTGGCCGATTCGCTGGCGCCGGTGGCCAAGCGCCTGGGCGAGTTGCTGGGGCGCGAGGTCAAGCTGGTGTCCAACTGGGTGGACGGCGTGACCGTGGCGCATGGCGACGTGGTGTTGCTGGAAAACTGCCGCCTGAACAAAGGCGAGAAGAAGAACGACGAAGTGCTGGCGCGCAAGCTGGCCGCCCTGTGCGACATCTTCGTGAACGATGCGTTTGGCACCGCGCACCGTGCCGAAGGCACCACCTACGGCATCGCGCAGTACGCCAAGGTGGCCTGCGCAGGCCCGCTGCTGTCGGCCGAGATCGACGCGCTGAACAAGGCTTTGGCGGCGCCCAAGCGCCCGCTGGTGGCCATCGTGGCGGGCTCGAAGGTGTCGAGCAAGTTGACGATTCTGGAGGCGCTGTCCAAGAAGGTCGACGGGTTGATCGTGGGGGGCGGCATCGCCAACACGTTCATGCTGGCCGCGGGTTTGAAGGTGGGCAAATCCTTGGTTGAGCGTGACCTGGTGGGCGCGGCGACGGCGGTGATCGAGTCGATGAAGGCGCGTGGCGCCGAGGTGCCGATTCCGGAGGACGTGGTGGTGGCCGAGGGCGTGCCCAGCGGGAAGTTCGATTTTGGCGCGTTCCTGGCGGCCGCCAAGCCCGTCGTGAAGGCCGCCACCGATGTGGCCGATGACGACATGATTCTCGACATCGGGCCGAAGACGGCCGACAAGCTGGCCACGAAGTTGAGGTCGGCCGGCACGGTGGTGTGGAATGGCCCGATGGGGGTGTTCGAGGTCGCGGCTTTCGAAAATGGCACCAGGACGATAGCCAAGGCGATTGCCGAGTCCAGCGCCTTCAGCATTGCCGGGGGGGGCGACACCTTGGCGGCGATTGCCAAGTACGGCATTGAAAAAGACGTGGGCTACATCTCGACCGGCGGTGGCGCTTTCCTGGAGGTGCTGGAAGGCAAAACCTTGCCGGCGTTCGAGATTCTGCAAAAGCGCGCAGCGGGCTGACTGGCCATGGTCAAGCGTGCGCTGCTGCTCCTGACCATCGCCGGTGGGCTGATCTGGTGGTACGAACGGGGGCAAGGCCCCGAGCAGGCGTCGGGCAAACAGGCGGGCGAGTCTGCGGCGGCGTCTGCTTCTGCGGCTGGCCGGCAATTGATGCCACCGGCCGCCAAAGGTGCGACGGTGCGACCCGCTGGCGGTTGGTCGCCCAGGGCCTGGTCGGTGCAGGGCGGCAAGCTGGTGCCGGGGCGGGCGTTGCGCGAACGGTTTGACAGCTATTTGCCCTTGGGCAAGGGCGTGACCATGGTGGAGGTGCGCGCCGCCTTGGAGCAAGACGCGCAGGCGGACCTGGGGTCTGCCAACAGCGCCCAGGTGCTGGCCATCTGGGACCGTTATGCGCGTTTGCAGAACCACGATTGGCGGCACCCTTTCAATGGCTCGGACTCGAAGGGCTGGCAGGCTACTTTGAACGAGCAGCACCAGGTGCGGAGGCAATGGCTGGGCGCGGACTGGGCCGAGGCTTTTTTTGGAGAAGACGAGGCCGCCTTGCAGCGGCGCATGTCCAACCAGGTGGCGTCTCCTGCCAAACCGTCTCCGGCAGGGTTGGACGATGTGCTGTCCAGGGCGCCCGCGTCGGCGGGCATGGTGGCTTCGGTGGCATCAGCGGCCCGCGATGATTGGCGGGTGCGCGCGGACAAGGCGCGGCTGGAATGGACGCACCTGACACAGGACGCTTCATTGGATGAAGGCCAGCGGCTGATTCGCATCCGCCAGTACTTGCAGCAAAATTTCAGCGGCCCGGACGCGGCCCGGCTTGCGCGCGATCTGCAATTGCCCTGAGGGCGGCTGATCCGCGTGGGGGCCCAGCGCGACGACGCGTCGGCCGTCAGGGCATCGCTGGCCGCGATGACGTCGCCGGTGCGTTTGAGGGTGTCGGCCCAAACGGTGTAGCTGGGCAGCATGCCCGAATCCCTGGGATGGAAGCCAGGCTTGTACCAGGCCAGGTAGGGTCGGAGGATGTCGGCCATCATGCCGCCGGGACCATACAGCCACCACAGCCCTTTGGCCCACAGCTTGAAGCGCTGCGTGCGGCTGAAGCCATCGACCTTGAACATGTGGCCCATGATCTGGAACACGAACAGCGGGAAGTTGATGCTGACCTGCAGGAGCGCCAGCACGCGCCGCAGGTAGCCCACTTGGGCGACTTGTTGCATGACGTCGTAGGCGACGCCTTTGTGCTCGACTTCCTCGACGGCATGCCAAACGTACAAGGCGCGCACGCGGGGATCGGCGTCCAGGAAGAGGTCGCGGCGCTCAAACCAGCCCTGGGCCATGATGGCCGTGAGGTGCTCGGAGGCGGCGGTGATGGCCAGGGTTTGTGGGCGTGACAGGCGTTGGCGGGTGACGTCGAACAGGAAGCGGCGCTGGTTGGCCAGGATGCGGTCGACCTTGATGCCTTGAGCCGCCAGGCGCTGGTTGAAGGCCGAATGCACCATGCTGTGCTGGGCTTCCTGCCGGGTGAAATCCTGGATGGCTTGCAGGTGCTCGGGGTCGGTGACCTGGTCGCGGAAATCGCGCACGCAGGTGATGAAGAAGCGCTCGCCCTCGGGGAAGAGGGTGGACAGGGCGTCGAAAAAACGCGTCTTGAATGGGTCGCCGCCGAACCAGTGGCGGGGGATGTCGCCGTCCAAACCGAAGTCGAGGTGCTCACGCGGGACGATGGGCACGGCATTCTTGGCAGTGGCTGGGCGGGCAGGAGCGTCGGTGGTGCGCAGGACGGTCATGCGGTTTCATCGGCCACTGGCGCAGGAACTTGAGGCCTTCTTGGTGATCGCATGGGACGGCCTCGGGGCTCAGCGCCGGGTTGTTCCGAGTTGGCCCGGTCAGCTCAGGCGGCTGCGGCGTGTAGCACCTCGCCGGCGAGGATGGGGTCGCCAGTCTGGTTGAAGGTGTCGAGCCAGAGCTGGTAGCTGTCCATCTGGCCGTGCTGCCAGGGGTGGAAGCCGGGTTTGTAGTAATGCATGTACATGCCGAACATGGACATGAACAGGCCGGTGCCGGGTTTGTAGAGCCACCACAGGCCTTGTGCCCACAGCTTGGTGCGCTGCCAGCGGTTGAAGCCGTCGACCTTGAGCATGTAACGCGTGCTGAACATGGCATTGATGGTGAAGCCGAGGGTGACTTCGACCATGGTGATGGCGCGGCGCGGGTACCAGACCTTGGCGATTTTCTGCATCACGTCGAAGGCGACGGCCTTGTGCTCGATCTCTTCCATGGCGTGCCAGGCGTACATGGCGCGCATGCGCGGGTCGGCGGCGGCCATGATCTCTTTGCGGGCGAAGAAGCTGTGCGCCATGATCGAGGTCATGTGCTCGGCGGCGGCGGTGCTGGCCAGGGTGTGCTTTTTGGGCAGGTTGCGGCGCATCCATTCAATCAGGCCGCGCTGGATGCCTTCCAGGTAGTCGACGTCGATGCCCTGGGCTTTGAGGCGCTGGTTGTACTGGCTGTGCACGATGCCGTGCTGGCCTTCCTGGCGGATGAAGTGCTTGATCTCTTCACGCAGGACCGGGTCGCTGACCTGGTCGCGGAAATCGCGCACGCAGGAGATGAAAAAGCGCTCGCCCTCGGGGAAGATGGTCGACATGGCGTCAAAGAAACGCGTCTTGAAAGGATCGCCGCCAAACCAGTATTTGGGGATGTCGCCTTCGAGGCCGAAGTCGAGTTTTTCACGCGGGGTGATGGGGTTGTGGTGGTTCATGGTGGGTCTCCTTACGCGTGGGCCCACGCCTGCTCGCCGTGCAGGCGGTTGCCGGCCAGGATGGGGTCGCCGGTTTCCTTCAGGATGCGCAGCCAGGTGTCGTAGCTGGGCACGACGGGGTCTTGCCACGGGTGGAAGCTGGGCTTGAGGTAGCTGAAGTACTTGCCCACCATGGGCGAGAACAGGCCGCCCGGCTTGTACAGCCACCACAGGCCCTTGGCCCAGATCTTGGTGCGCTGCCAGCGGCTGAAACCATCGACCTCGAACATGTGCTTCATGATCCGGAACACATGGAAGGGGAAGAGCAGGGTCACCAGCAGCATCGAGCCGACGCGGTTGCGGTAAGTGCTTTTAGCGATGTTCTGCAACACGTCGAAGGCGACGGCCTTGTGCTCCATCTCTTCCATGGCGTGCCACACGTAGAGCGCACGAATGCGGTCGTCAGCACCTTCAAAAATCTCGGGGCGCTCAACAAAGCAGTCGGCCATGATGGCGGTGATGTGCTCGGCTGCGGCGGTGATGCCCAGCGTGAATTCGCGCGAGGTGTGCTGGCGGATGATGCCGAAGAGGCGCTTTTCCTGGCCGGCCAGGATCTCTTTAACCGCGATGCCCTGGGCCTGCAACCGGTCGTTGTAGCGCGTGTGGACGATGCCGTGCTGGCCTTCCTGGCGCGTGAAGTCCTTGATGTCCTGCAGCACCTTGGGGTCGGTGGTGCGGTCTTTGAAGTCGCGCACGCAGGTGATGAAGAAGCGCTCGCCGACCGGGAACAAGGTGGACAGGGCGTCGAAGAAGCGGGTCTTGAACGGGTCGCCGTTCAGCCAGTATTTGGGGATGTCGCCGTCTAGCCCGAAATCCAGCTTTTCACGCGGGATGATGGGAGGCGGGGTCATTTTTGCGGGGTTCATGTGGGGTCTCCTCGGCAGGGGTTTGCGCACTGAGCACAGGCTTTCCGATGAATGAACTTTAGGCAGTTGACGCCGGGAGGGCTATGGCGTGCAACGACAGCAGGGTAATTTTCACGACAGCTTGGGCCTAGGGAAAATACCCGGGTCGATCTTCATGGGCCGGGGCTGCGGCGGTACTGGCTGGGGGTGAGGCCCGACCAGCGCGTGAAGGCTTGCGTGAAGCTGCGGCGATCGGAAAAACCCAGGCGGTCGCTGATGTCTTCGATGGGCAAGGCGGGGTCTTGCAGCCATTGACGCGCCAAGCGGTAGCGCACGCGGGCGAGGATGCCGGAGTGGCTGTCGCCCACGTCGCGCAGGCGGCGCTGCAGGGTGCGCGCGTGCAGGTGCAGCTCTTCGGCCAGCGCCTCCAGGCCCAGGCCCAGAAGGCGGGGCTTTTGCGCCAGGGCGCGTTCGATCTGGCGGACCAGGTTGCCGGCATTGTCGAGGGCGTCGGCATCTTGTTGATGCTGTTCGGCGCGTTGGGCCACCTGCTGGACCACGCGTTGCGCGGCCTGTTCATGCAGCAGCGGGAAGCCGCCGCGCAAGGGCAAATCGAGCAGGGCACGGTCGAACCACATGGCGCTGACGGGCTGGGAGTACGCGATGGGCACGTGGAAGAAGGCCTCGAAGACCGCGTGGTCCTGGTGGGGCGCGTGCTGCAGGGTGATGCGGCCAAACAGCTGCTGTCCGCCCAGCAGCATGCGCGTGAACTTGAGCAGGCTGGCGAACACACCTTCGGTGAAATGCCAGGTGGTGTCGGGCGAGGCCTCGGGGTGGTCAAAGGACACGGCCATGCGGGCCTCCTGGCCATGCTCGGCCAGCGAGATCCGCATGTAGGGGTTGAGCAGCGGGGGGATCCACTCCAGCGAGCGGGCGGCTTCGCGAAGGGTCGGGCTGGTGGTGATGAAGGTCTCGATGTCCGACATGTACTCGAAGGCGAAGGTCTCGCCGAGCACCAGGGGGAAGTGCTGGCCCCGGCCCATGGCACGCGTGTCGTCGACGCAGCGTTGCATGACGTGCTGCATGGTCAGGCGCTGGATGACGGCGGTCTCGGGGTGCAGGTTGCGGGTGTCGACGCCTTCTTCTTCGAAGATGCGGCCGATGTCGATGCCGCACAGCTTGGCCGCGCGCACCCAGTTGGTCACGGTGACAAAGGGGATGGGCTGCTCAACGGGGGCGGGTGCGGTCATCGCGTCGGGATGTCGGGGGCGGACGGGGTCTGGAAGTGGGTCAGCCAGCGCAGCACTTCGGCCACGGTGGCTTGCGGCTGCTCGAAAGGATACAGGTGTGTGCCGGCGATCCACGACATGTTGGCCGCTCCGACCACGCGGCGAATCCCGCCGAGCTGCACGGCCTTGAGCTCTTTGGAGCGTGTGCCGCCAATGAAGGCCATGGGGCAAGCCGGCGGATGGCGGCGAAACTCTTGCACCAGGTTCACCGGCATGTTTCTGTAGATGCGCGATTCGATCTCGCGCTTGAAGCTGAGGCGGCGGCTGATGCTGGGGTGGTGTTCGGTGCCATGTTGCACATAGGCGTCGAACACGCCGGGGTGGAAGGCGGCGAACTTGGGCTTGGCGATGAAGTGCTCGCGCACGGCCTCCAAGGTGGGCCATTCATGGCAGCGTTGGGCCGCCACGCCAGAGGGCATGACGCGGTCGACCACGCCCAGTTGCTTGGCCAGTTTCAGGCCCCAGGCGCGCCAGCCGTGCAGCAGCGGCGAATCGAGCACGACCACGCCACGGGCCATCTCGGGGTGGCGGCTGGCCAGCATCATGCTGAGGTAGCCGCCCAGCGAATGACCGACCAAATAGACGGGGTGGCCCACCTCGTGGTCGATGAAATCCTTGAGCTGGTGGACCAGGTGTGGCCAGTCGGCGGTGACGGGGTAGCGCGGGTCGTGGCCGAATTTTTCGATGGCGTGGACCGCGTAGCCGGCAGCGCGCCAGGCTTCAAACAGCTCGCGGTAGGTGCTGGCCGGGAAACTGTTGGCGTGCGAGAAGACGATGGTGGGCTGGCTCATGGGGGTTTTAACTGCGGGACTCCCTTGGCATGTCGGCTGATCCGGCACTTTACTGAAGCATTGGCGCCATCAAGCAGGGCGCCAGAGTCAGTGTAAGGTTTTGGGGGAAGGGGCGACAAGCGAGGGTCTTGCCGCTGCAATTCGGGCTTTTCACCTTGCTGTTTGGTGGGACACTGTTTGCGAGTCCACTGCCGCTCGGAGCCGAGCCGAAACACCATGCAACGTGCCACCAAAATCGTCGCCACCCTGGGCCCTGCTTCGTCCTCCCCGGAGGTGTTGGAGCGCATGTTGCGCGCGGGGGTTGACGTGGTGCGCCTGAACTTTTCGCACGGCAAGGCGCAGGACCACGTCGACCGCGCGGCGCTGGTGCGCGAGGTGGCCAAGAAGGTGGGCAAGGTGGTGGCCATCATGGCCGACCTGCAGGGCCCCAAGATCCGCGTGGGCAAGTTCGCCGAAGGCAGCGTGATGCTGGAAAACGGCCAGCCTTTTGTGCTGGATGCCAGCCGTGTCGAGCCCGGCGACATCCATGGCGTGGGCCTGGATTACAAGGAGCTGCCGCGCGATGTGCGGGCTGGCGACATCCTGCTGCTGAACGATGGCTTGTTGGTGCTGACCGTCGAGTCGGTGAAGGGCGAGGCGGTCAACACCATCGTGAAGGTGGGGGGCGAGCTGTCCAACAACAAGGGCATCAACAAGCAGGGTGGCGGCCTGACCGCACCGGCCTTGACAGCCAAGGACATGGAAGACATCAAGACAGCCGCGAGTTTTCAGTGCGATTACATCGCCGTGTCGTTTCCCAAAAACGCGACCGACATGGAGATGGCGCGCCAGTTGTGCAATGTGGCCGGTGAGCCCTGGAAGCACCGGCCGGCGCTGATCGCCAAGATCGAGCGCACCGAGGCCATCCCCAACCTGGAAAGCATCCTGAAGGCGTCGGATGGGATCATGGTGGCGCGCGGTGATCTGGCCGTTGAAGTGGGCAATGCCGCGGTGCCAGCGCTGCAAAAACGCATGATCAAGATGGCGCGCGAGATGGACAAGGTGGTGATCACGGCCACGCAGATGATGGAGTCGATGATCGTGAACCCGGTGCCCACGCGCGCCGAGGTGAGTGACGTGGCCAATGCGGTGCTGGATGGTACCGACGCGGTGATGTTGAGCGCCGAGACGGCGGCGGGCAAGTACCCGGTCGAGACGGTGGAGCAGATGGCCGCGATCGCGATGGCGGCCGAGGCGGCTGAAGATGTCTCGTTGGACGCGGACTTCACCAACAAGAAGTTTGGCCGCATCGACAAGTCGATCGCGATGGGCGCGCTGTTCACCGCGTATCACCTGGGGTGCAAGGCCATCATCGCCTTGACCGAGTCGGGTTCGACCGCGCTGTGGATGAGCCGCCACCGGATCCACGTGCCGATTTTTGGCATGACGGCGCAGCCGATTTCGCAGCGCAAGATGGCGCTGTACCGCAATGTGCGGCCCCTGTTGATC
Organism: Aquabacterium sp.; assembly: GCF_014378415.1. GTDB lineage: Bacteria > Pseudomonadota > Gammaproteobacteria > Burkholderiales > Burkholderiaceae_C > Aquabacterium. The sequence continues at coordinate 3,045 of NZ_JACMNS010000152.1, read as the reverse complement.
CGCAGCCACACCGACCGCGATGAGGCGCTCAAGCAGGCCGAATCCATGCTGGTGGAAAGCGGTGTGCTCAAGCCGGGTGACACGTATGCCATCACCTGCGGCGAGCCCATGGGCTACCCGGGGGGCACCAACATGCTCAAGGTGTGCGAGGTGGGCTGAGCGGCCTGCCGCTGGCGTCACGCGCCGGCGGTTTCCAGTGGATTGATCAAAGCTTGGGCCGATGAGCCCAGGATCAAGGCCTCGAAGGCCTGGGGTGGCACGGCTTTGCTGAACAGGAAGCCTTGCAGCACATTGCAGCCCATGCGCTGCAGGATGCGCAACTGGTCTTCTTCTTCCACGCCTTCGGCCACGACTTGCATGCCCAGGCTGTGGCCCAGCGACACCACCGTCTGCACGATGGCCTGGTCCTTGGCCTGCCCGGGCAGGTCGATGATGAAGGAGCGGTCGATCTTGAGCTCGTCGGCGGGGAAGCGTTTGAGGTAGCTCAGCGACGAGTAGCCGGTGCCGAAGTCGTCGATGGACAGGCGCACGCCCAAGCCTTGCAAATCGTTCATCTGCTTGAGGGCCCAGGCCACGTCGCTGACCAGCATGCTTTCGGTCACCTCGACCATCAGCCATTCGGGCGGCAGTTGTGTGTGGGCCAGCACCTTTTGCAGGTACTGCAGGAAGTGGCCGTTGTCGAACTGGGGCTTGGCCACGTTGATCGACACCTTCAAATCGCGCAGGCCTTGCTGGTGCCATTGCGCCATCTGGCGGCAGGCCTCTTGGGTGACCCAATCCCCGATCTCGACGATCAGGCCAGTCTCTTCTGCCAGGGGCACGAAACGGCCGGGCGGCAGCAAGCCATGGTCGGGGTGCTGCCAGCGGATCAGTGCCTCGGCACCCAAGATGCGGCCCGTGCGCATGCAGACTTTGGGCTGGTAGTGCAGGCGCAGCTCGTCGCGGTGGATGGACAGGCGCAACTGGTTGGTCAGGGTGAGGCGTTCGATCGATCGGGCGGTCAGTTCGGCCGAGAAGAACTCGTAGCCCGACTTGCCGTGGCCCTTGACCTTGGAGCAGGCCAGGTCGGCGCTTTTCAGCAAACCATTGGCGGTCTGGCCGTCGCTGGGGGCCAGGGCAATGCCGATGCGGGGCACCAGGAAGATGTCGTGGCCATCGATCTGGAACGGTGCCGCGAGTTCCTGCATCAGGTGCTTGGCCAGGGTGGCGGCATCTTCGGCCTGCGTCATGTCGGGCAGGATCAGGGCGAAGTCCTGGCTGTCGACGCGGGCGAGGCCCAGGGATTCGGGGTGCAGGGAGGCGGAGTCGCGGTCTTGCGGCGGCACGACGACGTTGATCAGGCGCACGGCCACTTGTTGCAGCAAGGTGTCGGCGGCGCGGGGGCCCAGGGTTTCGCGGGTCTGGCGGAACTGCTCGCAGCCCAGGTGCAGCAGGCCGAGCATGTTTTTCTGGGGCAGGGCGTGTTGCAGGGCTTCGTCCAGGCGGCGCGTGAAGCGCTCGCGGTTGGACAGGCCGGTGACCATGTCCACGTAGGCCAGGCGGTCCTGGTAGCGCTTGAAGGCCAGGGTGTTGCGCACCCGCAAAACCAGCTCACTGGAATCGACGGGCTTGGAAAGAAATTCGGTGGCGCCCAACTCGAGTGCCCGCAGTTTGATGGCGGGCTCGCTGGCGGCGGTTAGCACGATGACCGGGGTGTATTGCAGGGCTTCGTCGGCGCGGACGGCTTGCAGTATGTCGAAGCCGGACACGCCGGGCATCATCAGGTCCAGCAGCAGCACGTCGGGTTGGTGTTGGCGGATCAGTTGCAAGGCCACGAGCGGGTCGTTGCAGGCCACGAAGCGGGTGTAGCCGGCGTCTTCCAGGTGGGTCTGGATGACGTCGGTCATCATGGACTCGTCGTCCACCATCATCACCAGGGCGCCGTCCCAGGGCGTGGTGATCGCCACGAGGTCTCGGCTCATGCCGTGATCCCTTGCGGCGCGTCCAGCACCATGCGCTTGCCCAGCTCTTCAATGTGCTGCAGCCAATGGCCGGCCTGCACGGCGTCGTCCACGTTGCAGGCGGCTTCCAGGTGGCGGGCGGGCTCGAAGTAAGCGTCAAAGCCCACGCTGCCACCGGCGCCTTTGAGCCAGTGGGCGTGCAAAGCCAGTTGGGCCAAGTCGTTTTGATTCAAGGATTGCTTCATCAATGCCAACTTGCCCGGAAATTCGTCCATGAACCGGGTCACCACTTTTCGCAATTTGGGATGTTGTGACAAGCGGGAGACCATGGGGCTGGTATCTAGGGGGCCGTTGCCCGGGCTATTACCAGGATTGTCGGCAGTTGCGCCCTGGAGCTTGAGCACCTCCTCGCGCGCCAGGCATTCGCCGCCCAGCCTTTGGGCCAAATCGGTCAACAAGGTGCCGATGCTCAAAGGCTTGGTGTGGAAGCCCGAGAAACCGGCTTGGTTGATCTCTTGCTCGAAGCCCTTCATGGCGTTGGCGGTCAGCGCCAGGATGGGGGTTTTGACGCCGCGTTCGCGCAGCAGTCGGGTGGCCATCACGCCGTCCATCACGGGCATCTGCATGTCCATCAGCACCAGGTCGAAGCTGCTTTGGGCGACCATGTCCAGCGCTTCCTGGCCGTTGACGGCCTCGGCCACAACCAGGCCGGTTTCTTCCAGCACCAGGCGGACCAGTTCGCGGTTCTCGGCGCCGTCGTCCACCACCAGCACGCGGCGCGGCGGGAAGCGCCAGTGGAGGGTCTGCTGAACGGTGATCTCTGAGGCTTGCCGGATCAGCTCGTCGGGGTTGAGCATGGGCGTGCCCTTCAGGGCGCCCGGGTCGATGATGACGTGGAAGACGCTGCCCCGGCCCGGCTTGCTGGTGACGGTGATGTCGCCGCCCATGGCTTTGGCGAAGCGGCGGCTGATGGTCAGGCCCAGGCCGGTGCCGCCAAAGTGGCGCGTGGTCGAGGTCTCGGCCTGCACAAAGGGCTCGAACACCGATTCGACCTTGTCGGGGGCGATGCCCACGCCGGTGTCGGCCACGTCGATGCAGTAGGTGG
>NZ_JACMNS010000151.1 GCF_014378415.1 Aquabacterium sp. | reverse complement strand
TGGTGCCCCGGGCCGGACTCGAACCGGCACTCCTTGCGGAACCGGATTTTGAATCCGGCGCGTCTACCAATTTCACCACCAGGGCACTGACGTGAGGGGTCGGAGTTTAGCATAGAAAATCAACGCTTGCGGGGCGGCCAGGCAAGCTCAAGGTGGCCACGCAGGGGGGTGTTTGGGCCACGATGCGCCCCTGTCGGATGACGTGCAAACGGGTGGCGCGCAGGCGGATGGCCTCGACCGGATTGCGGGCTTGCAGGACGACCATGTCGGCGTTGCAGCCCACGTCCAAACCATAGCCTTGCAGGCCCAAAATGCGCGCGGGCGTGGTGGTGACGGCTTCAAAGCACTGGCGCATGGCGGCCTGGCTGGTCATCTGGGCGACGTGCAAGCCCATGTGCGCCACTTCCAGCATGTCGCCACTGCCCATGCTGTACCAGGGGTCCATCACGCAATCGTGGCCAAAGGCAACGTCGATGCCCTGGGCCAGCATTTCAGGCACACGGGTCATGCCGCGGCGTTTGGGGTAGGTGTCGTGGCGGCCCTGCAAGGTGATGTTGATGAGCGGGTTGGCAATGGCGGCCACCCCGGCTTCTTTGATCAGGGGCAGGAGCTTGCTGACGTAGTAGTTGTCCATGCTGTGCATGGAGGTGAGGTGCGATCCGGCCACCCTGCCCTGCAGGCCCAGCCGTTGCGCCTGGTAGGCCAGGGTTTCGATGTGGCGGGACATGGGGTCGTCGGTTTCGTCGCAGTGCATGTCCACGCGCAGGCCCCGTTCGGCGGCCAGTTCGCACAGCAGGCGCACGGACTCGGCGCCGTCCTGCATGGTGCGTTCGAAATGGGGAATGCCGCCGACCACGTCGACGCCCATGTCGAGGGCTCGCTTCAATTGGGCCAGGGCGTTGTGACCGCGCAGGACGCCGTCTTGCGGAAAGGCAACGAGTTGCAGATCGAGGTAGGGTTTGACGCGCTCGCGGACGTGCAGCAGGGCTTCAACAGCCAGCAGCTTTGGGTCGCACACATCAACGTGGGTGCGGATGGCGAGCAGGCCTTTGGCCACGGCCCAATCGCAATAGGCCATGGCGCGATCGACCAGGGCGTCTTGCGTGAGTTGCGGTTTGAGCTCGCCCCACAGGGCGATGCCTTCCAGCAAGGTGCCCGATTGATTGATGCGGGGTTGGCCGTAGCTGAGGGTCGAGTCCATGTGGAAGTGGGCGTCGACGAAAGGCGGGCTGACGAGTTGGCCTGCGACGTTGATCTCTTGCGCGGCGGGCGTGGACAGGGCGGGCTGAACGGCCACGATCTGGCCACCCAGGATGCCGATGTCTTGATCGGCGCGGCCATCAGGCAGGCTGCAGTGTCGAAGGATGAGGTCCATGCCGATCAGCCTAGCAGGGATCAGAAGGTTTCCCAGTCGTCGGCGCCGGCCTTGGCGGGGGCAGCGGCCTGCATGGCGGACGATTTTTCAAGGGGCACCAAAACAGCTTGGGCAGGCTTGTTGAAGACAGGACGCGCCACATTTTTGGCCCCAACCGGACCACGGCGCTCGGCAACCAAGGCCGATTTGAACGCTGTTGGAGGGCGCTGGATGGCGTCGGGCGATGCCACCGCAATGCTGGCCGACAGCTTGAACACGGCGACGACCTGCACCAGTTGCTGCGCCTGCGTTTTGAGGCTTTCGGCGGCAGCGGCCGATTCTTCTACCAGCGCGGCGTTTTGCTGTGTGACTTGGTCCATCTGCGTGACGGCCTCGCAGACCTGGGTCACGCCTTGGCTTTGCTCGGTGCTGGCCGCACTGATCTCGCCCATGATGTCGGTGACGCGCTTGATTGAGGTCACCACTTCGGTCATGGTGGCGCCGGCCCGGTCGACCAGGGACGTGCCTTCTTCAACCCGCTCCACGCTGGCGTTGATGAGCACTTTGATTTCTTTGGCGGCCTCGGCACTGCGCTGCGCCAGGCTGCGCACTTCGCTGGCGACCACGGCAAAGCCTCGGCCTTGCTCACCGGCACGGGCCGCTTCAACAGCTGCATTCAGCGCGAGGATGTTGGTCTGGAACGCAATGCCGTCGATCACGCTGATGATGTCGGAGATCTTCTTGGAGCTGTCGTTGATGCCCTTCATGGTGACCACGACTTGGCTGACGACCTCGCCGCCCTCCATGGCCACGGCGCTGGCGCTGTGGGCCAGTTGGTTGGCTTGTTTGGCGTTGTCGGCGTTCAAGCGCACGGTGACGCCGAGTTGCTCCATGGACGCGGCGGTTTCTTCCAACGACGAGGCCTGCTCTTCGGTGCGTGAACTGAGGTCGTTGTTGCCTTGGGCGATTTGCGAAGAGGCCGTGGCGACCCCTTCGGCACTGCTTCGAACGTTCAACACCACCTTGGCCAAGTTGTCTTGCATGGCCTTGAGTTGAGCCATCAGGCTGATGGTGTCGCCCGGCGCCACGTCAATGACCGTGCTCAAATTGCCATCGGCGACCGCACGGGCCAGGTCAGCGGCCGCGGCGGGCTCGCCGCCCAGTTGCTTGAGCAGGCTGCGTGAAACCAACAATGCAGCCAATGAACCCATGGCCAACGCCAACAGTACCAGCGCGATGGCGGTGTTTCGGCCGGTTTCGTAGGCTTGTTCAGCCTCTTTTTCGCCAGCATCAATCAAAGCCCGCTG
>NZ_JACMNS010000150.1 GCF_014378415.1 Aquabacterium sp. | reverse complement strand
CCTATAAGCAGACCTGCCATGAGCCTGAACCGCCGCTCGAAGAACATCACCGAAGGCGTCGCCCGCGCGCCAAACCGCTCCATGTACTACGGCATGGGCTACAAGGAGGGCGACTTCGTCAAACCCATGATTGGCGTGGCCAACGGCCATTCCACCATCACGCCCTGCAACTCCGGCCTGCAAAAACTGGCCGACGCCGCCATTGAAGGCATCAAGGAAGCCGGCGGCAACGCTCAGGTCTTCGGTACGCCGACGATTTCGGACGGCATGGCCATGGGCACCGAAGGGATGAAGTACTCCCTGGTGTCGCGCGAAGTGATCTCCGACTGCGTGGAAACCTGTGTGGGCGGCCAGTGGATGGACGGCGTGATCGTCATTGGTGGCTGCGACAAGAACATGCCCGGCGGCCTGATGGGCATGCTGCGCGCCAACGTGCCCGCCATCTACGTGTACGGCGGCACCATCATGCCGGGCCACTACAAGGGCAAGGACCTGAACATCGTCAGCGTGTTCGAGGCCGTGGGCCAGTTCACCGCCGGCAAGATGAGCGAAGAAGACTTCTGCCAGATCGAAAAACGCGCCATCCCCGGCACCGGCTCCTGCGGCGGCATGTACACGGCCAACACCATGAGCTCGGCCTTCGAGGCCCTGGGCATCAGCCTGCCCTACAGCAGCACGATGGCCAACATCGAAGACGAAAAAACCGTCAACACCAAGGAAAGCGCCCGTGTGCTGGTCGAGGCCATCCGCCAGGACATCAAGCCGCGCAACATCGTCACCAAGAAGGCGATTGAAAATGCCGTGGCCGTGATCATGGCCACTGGAGGCTCGACCAACGCGGTGCTGCACTTCCTGGCCATCGCCCACGCGGCTGAAGTGGACTGGACCATCGACGACTTCGAGCGCATGCGCAAGAAAGTGCCCGTGCTGTGCGACCTCAAGCCCAGCGGCGAATTCCTGGTCATTGACCTGCACCGCGCCGGCGGCATCCCGCAAGTCATGAAGCTGTTGCTGAACGCCGGCCTGCTGCATGGCGACGTAATCACCATCACCGGCCAGACCATGGCCGAAGTGCTGGCCGACGTGCCCGACGAGCCGCGCGCCGACCAGAAGGTGATCCGCTCCATCAAAAATGCCATCTATGCCGAAGGCCATTTGGCCATCCTCAAAGGCAACTTGGCGCCCGAAGGCTGCGTGGCCAAAATCACCGGCCTGAAGAACCCGGTGATGACTGGCCCCGCCCGCGTGTTCGAAGACGAGCAATCTGGCCTGGCCGCCATCATGGCCAAGCAAATCAAGGCCGGCGACGTGATGGTGCTGCGCTACCTGGGACCCAAGGGTGGCCCGGGCATGCCTGAAATGCTGGCCCCGACGGGCGCGCTGATTGGCCAAGGCCTGGGTGAAAGCGTGGGCCTGATCACCGACGGCCGCCTCTCGGGCGGCACCTGGGGCATGGTCGTGGGCCACGTGGCGCCCGAAGCCGCTGCAGGTGGTTTGATCGCCCTGATCCAAGAGGGCGACTCGATCACCATTGACTCGCACCAGTTGCTGTTGCAGCTGAATGTGGACGACGCTGAAATCGCACGCCGCCGGGCACTGTGGAAGGCCCCTGCCCCGCGCTACACCCGTGGCGTGCTGGCCAAGTTTGCCCGCAATGCGTCGAGCGCCAGCACGGGTGCCGTGCTGGATAAATTTGAATGAACAACCCTGCCTGAATGAACAAAGCCACCTTTCGGTGGCTTTGTTCATTGGGCTTTCAGAGCGGGCCGGATCAACGTTTCTTCTTCTTGGGCCCCAGGCCCAGGGACTCCATGCTCTTCTGGCGCCGCGCCACTCGCTTGGCGTCATCCTTGTCCATGGCCTTGCGCTGGGTCATGCCGGAGGCGTCCGCCCAGGCCCACCAGGCAGCGGCCAGCACAAAAGGAAGCAACATGGCCCACCAGCGATCGGCCCAGGTCCACTCGCCGATGGGCCCAATGCCGGCAAAATTCATCAGCAGCATGACCACGCCGATCACGATAAACCACATGCGAAGCCCCTTTGAAAAATAATCCTGCTGCGGTCAACCGACACCAGGCCTGTCCGCGTTACTAAGATAGTGCTTAGACTTTACTTCACAGATTGCCCGAGGACCCTCCATGAAATTGCTCCCTTCGTTGCTGGCTGGCACTGCTCTCGCCTTGGCCGCCTTGTCGCCTGCCCTGGCTAACCAGGAACTGGCCCAGAAAAAAGCCTGCATGGCCTGCCATGGCATGGACAAAAAGATCGTTGGCCCGGCCTACCTGGATGTGGCCAAGAAATACAAAGGCCAAAAAGACGCTGAAGCTAAGCTCGTGCAAAAGGTACTCAAAGGCGGTGGCGGTGTATGGGGCACGATGGCCATGCCAGCCAATGCGCAAGTCAATGAAGCCGAAGCCAAGCAATTGGTGAAGTGGATCTTGTCGCTCAAGTAAGCCAACCGCGCCTTCCATAAAAAAAGCCCCGCATGGCGACCATGCGGGGCTTTTTGCTGGCGTATGACCGCCAGCGAGACCCTCAAAATCAATCGTTGGCGTAGATGTCCACGTCCTTGGTCTCTCGTATGAACAGCAAGCCGATCACGAAGGTGGCACTGGCGATGATGACCGGGTACCACAGGCCGTTGTAGATGTTGCCCGTTTGCGCCACGATCGCAAAAGCGGTGGTGGGCAACAAGCCGCCAAACCAGCCATTGCCGATGTGGTACGGCAAGCTCATCGAGGTGTAGCGAATGCGCGTGGGGAACATCTCGACCAGCATGGCCGCGATTGGCCCATAGACCATGGTCACGTAAATCACCAGCACAGACAGGATGGCCACGATCAAGGGCTTGTTCATCTTCTCAGGGTCGGCCTTGGGTGGGTAACCCGCCGTCTTGAGCGCCCCGCCCACCGCCTTCTTGAACTGGCCATCGATCACCTTGACGGCCGCGGCTTTGGCGCCCTTGTCAAACGCGGCCAAGGTGGCGCCAGACTCCTTAGCGTCCTTTTCAGCCGCCTTGAGCTTGTCATCAAACTCCTTGCCGCTGGCACCGGTGGCCTTCAGGTCCTCCAGCTTCTTGGCCGCAATGTCCTTGCCTTTGATCGCGGCCTCCTTCGCGGTAGCGATGTCTGACTCGGTCACCTTGGCGGGGCTGTACACGTTGATGAGCGTTTCGCCCACCTTGATCACGGCCGGGGTACCGGCAGGCGCGTCCAGGTTCTCGTAGTTCACCGAGTTGCTCGCCAGGTACTGCTTGGCGATGTCGCAGGAACTGGTGAACTTGGACGTGCCCGTCGGGTTGAACTGGAACGAGCACTCCTTGGGATCAGCGGTGACCGTCACTGGGGCTGTGGCTTGGGCCTGGGCCAACAAGGGGTTCGCGGCCTCAGTCAAAGCTTTGAACAGGGGAAAGTAGGTCAAGGCCGCGATCAGGCAACCCGCCAGGATGATGGGTTTGCGGCCAATCTTGTCGGACAGCGTGCCAAACACGACGAAGAAGGGCGTGCCAATCAGCAGCGCTATCGCGATCATGATGTTGGCCGTGGCGCCGTCCACCTTGAGCGTCTGCGTCAGGAAGAACAAGGCATAGAACTGCCCGGTGTACCAAACCACCGCCTGACCCGCGACCAGACCGAACAACGCCAGGATCACGATTTTGAGGTTGCCCCACTGCCCGAAGGATTCCGACAAAGGCGCCTTGGACGTCTTGCCTTCGGCCTTCATCTTCTGGAAAGCCGGGCTTTCGTTCATGCTCAGACGGATCCAGACGCTGACGCCCAGTAAGGCAAGCGACACCAGGAAGGGAATGCGCCAGGCCCAATCGCCGAAAGCCTCTTCGCCGAAGTAAGTGCGTGTGCCCAGGATCACCAGCAACGATAGGAACAAACCCATCGTGGCCGTGGTCTGGATCCAGGCCGTGTAGGCGCCACGCCGGCCGTGAGGCGCATGCTCGGCCACGTAGGTGGCAGCACCACCGTATTCACCACCCAGGGCCAGGCCTTGCAACAGCCGCAAGACGATCAGGATGATCGGAGCGGCCACGCCAATAGAGGCGTAATTGGGCAAAATGCCCACGATGAAGGTGGACGCGCCCATCAATAAGATGGTGACCAGGAAGGTGTACTTGCGCCCGATCATGTCGCCCAAACGGCCAAAGACCAGGGCGCCGAACGGCCGCACGATGAAGCCGGCGGCAAAGGCCAGCAGCGCGAAGATGAAGCCTGACGTAGGGTCCAGCCCGGTGAAGAACTGCTTGGCGATGATGGCCGCCAGGGAGCCGTAAAGGTAGAAGTCGTACCACTCGAAAACCGTGCCCAGACTGGAGGCAAAGATGACTTTTCTTTCCTCCTTGGTCATGGGTGGCGCGGATGCCACTGTGCTTGAAGCCATGGTTTATCTCCTCTTCTTTAGAAAATCGCAGCTCTCGTGAGCTTTGCACCCCCCAATCTAGGGGGGGTCGTGTCGATTTGTAATGAGGGGGAATGCTAGTACCGGCTTTTATTTGTGAAAAACAACACGCGTCAAGGCATCCAGTGGTCAACCGCGATTCAATTTGTTTCGGCCAACTGATCCAGGATGGCCGGGTTTTCCAAGGTGCTGGTGTCCTGGGTCACCTTCTCACCTTTGGCCACCACGCGCAACAAGCGCCGCATGATCTTGCCGGACCGGGTCTTGGGCAGGTTGTCACCAAAACGGATGTCCTTGGGCTTGGCGATGGCGCCGATCTGCTGGCCCACATGGGTGCGCAACTCGTTGGCGATCTGCTTGGCCTCGTCGCCCGTGGGACGTGTGCGCTTGAGGACCACGAAGGCGCAAATGGCCTCACCGGTCAGATCGTCCGGGCGGCCCACCACGGCCGCTTCGGCCACCAGGGGGTGTGACACCAGCGCGGACTCGATTTCCATGGTGCCCATGCGGTGGCCCGACACGTTCAACACATCGTCGATGCGGCCGGTGATGGTGAAGTAACCGGTGTCGACATCACGGATGGCACCGTCGCCAGCCAGGTAGTACTCGCCGCCGAACTCTGCAGGGAAGTAACTGGTCTTGAAGCGTTCTGGGTCGCCCCAGATGGCGCGGATCATGGATGGCCAGGGTTTGCGCACCACCAGCAAGCCGCCCTGGCCCCACGGCAATTCCTTGCCGGTTTCATCCACCACGGCCGCATCGATGCCGGGGAAAGGCAGGCTGCACGAGCCTGGGGTCAGCGCGTGGGCGCCGGGCAAAGGCGTGATCATGTGACCACCGGTTTCGGTTTGCCAGAAGGTGTCGACGATGGGGCAGCGGCCGCCACCGATCTCGCGGTGGTACCACTCCCAGGCCGCGGGGTTGATGGGCTCGCCCACCGAACCCAGAAGGCGCAGGCTGCTTAAATCGAAATTGCGCGGATGCACGGCGGGCGTGGTTTCTGCCGCCTTGATGAGGGCGCGGATGGCCGTGGGTGCGGTGTAGAACACCGTGACCTTGTGCGCCTCGATCATGCGCCAGAAGCGCGCTGCGTCCGGGTAGGTGGGCACGCCTTCAAAGACTATTTGCGTGGCGGCGATGGCCAAGGGACCGTAGGTGACGTAGGTGTGGCCCGTGACCCAGCCGATGTCGGCGGTGCACCAGAACACATCTTCGGGTTTGATGTCGAAGGTCCACTTGGTGGTCAGGGCAGCGTGCAGCAGATAACCGCCGCTAGCGTGCTGCACGCCCTTGGGCTTGCCGGTGGAGCCCGAGGTGTAGAGCAAGAACAGGGGATGCTCGGCGCCGACCCATTCGGGCTCGCAAGTGGTGGGTTGCGCGGCCACGACTTCGTGCAGCCACAGGTCACGTCCGGCCTGAAAAGCCACCTTGCCACCCGTGCGTTGGTAGACGATGACCTGGCGAACGCTGGCGCTGCCTTCCATGGCCAAGGCTTCATCAACGATGGCCTTGAGCGGCAGGCTTTTGCCACCGCGCATTTGCTCGTCGGCCGTGATGACGAGCACGGCGCCTGCACCTTCAATGCGGTCGCGCAGGCTTTGCGCCGAGAAGCCACCAAACACCACCGAGTGTGTGGCGCCGATGCGCGCGCAGGCCTGCATGGCCACCACGCCTTCGACCGACATGGGCAGGTAGATGACGACGCGGTCGCCCTTTTGGACGCCTTGCGCCTTCAGCACATTGGCCAGGCGGCAGACGCGCTCCAGCAACTCGCTGTAGGTGACGCGGGCGACCTTGCCATCGTCGGACTCAAAAATGATGGCGACCTTGCTGCCCAGGCCGGCCTCGACGTGGCGGTCCAGGCAGTTGTAGGAGACGTTCAGCAGGCCGTCGTCAAACCACTTGTAGAAGGGGGCCTGGCTGTCGTCCAGCGCTTGTGTGAAGGGCTTTTTCCAGGAGAGAAATTCGCGGGCCAACCGGGCCCAGTAGCCAGCGTGGTCGGCGTTCGCCTCGGCGCACAACTGGTCATAGGCCTCGCGGCTGCCGATGTGCGCGCTTTGGGCAAATGCGGGCGGCACCGGGTAGTGGCTGGGGGTGGTGGAGGTGTTGTTAGCTGCTGTCGTCATGGCATTGCTCCGAAGTGTCCACATGCATACTTTGAGACCTTACCAGAACAAAACCACGCGCGTACCTCTAGAATTTAGGGCTTTGGACTATCCCTTAAGGCCTTCATGAGTCAGTCGCCCAACAAGAACAAAATGCGCCATTTGCCCAACTGGATATTTGCCAGCCGCTGGCTGCAGCTGCCGCTTTACTTGGGCCTGATCCTGGCGCAAGGCGTGTACGTGGTGCACTTCTGGGTGGAGCTGGTGCACCTGGTGCAGGCCGCTTTTGGCAATCAGGAAGCCCTGCAGATCATTTTTGCCGCCACCGGCCAGCAGGCCGTTGCCGTGCCCACGCACCTGACGGAGACCACCATCATGCTGGTGGTGCTGGGCCTGATCGACGTGGTGATGATCTCCAATCTGCTGATCATGGTGATCATTGGCGGATACGAGACTTTCGTGTCACGCATGAACCTTGAAAACCACCCCGACCAGCCTGAATGGCTGAGCCATGTGAATGCGTCGGTGCTGAAGGTGAAATTGGCCACGGCGATCATCGGAATTTCATCGATCCACCTGCTCAAAACCTTCATCAACGCTGAGAACTATTCAGAAAAGGCGCTGATATCCCAGACGGTGATTCACATCGTGTTTTTGTTGTCGGCGTTGGCCATTGCCGCCACGGATCGCTTGCTGAGCAAGCCGGACAATCACTGAGATGGCTCGCCATTGACAGCGATTGAGAACAGTTCTTGATTGGCTCGTGAGAATGCCGCAGGCAGCTGAGTTTGCCCGGCGGCAGCACGGATCAAACGGTAAAATCGTGGGATTCCCTGTCTGCCAAGAATCGGCCCCATCATGACCACCATTCACCACGACGATCTCGTTGAAAGCGTCGCCGCCGCCCTGCAGTACATCAGCTACTACCACCCGGCCGACTACATTGCCCACTTGGCCCGCGCCTACGAGCGCGAACAAAGCGTCGCCGCGAAGGACGCGATCGCGCAGATCCTGACCAACAGCCGCATGTGCGCCGAGGGCAAGCGCCCCATCTGCCAGGACACCGGCATCATCAACGTCTTTCTGAAGATCGGGATGGACGTGAAGTGGGAAGGCTTCGGCAAAGGCAGCATCGCCGACGCGATCAATGCGGGCGTGCGCAAGGGCTACCTGAACCCCGACAACGTGCTGCGCGCCTCGGTGCTGGACGACCCGATCTTCGCTCGCAAGAACACCAAGGACAACACCCCCGCCGTGATCTTCATGGAGGTGGTGCCGGGCAACATGGTGGACGTGACCGTGGCTGCCAAGGGTGGTGGCTCCGAGAACAAAAGCAAAATGATCATGATGAACCCGGGCGACAACATCGTCGACTGGGTACTCAAGACGGTGCCGACCATGGGCGCGGGCTGGTGCCCCCCGGGCATGCTGGGTTTGGGCGTGGGCGGCACGGCCGAGAAAGCCGTGTTGCTGGCCAAAGAATCGTTGATGGACGACATCGACATGCACGACCTGCTGGAGCGCGGCCCCAAGGACAAGCTGGAAGAGATGCGCATCGAGCTGTATGAAAAGGTCAACGCCCTGGGCATTGGCGCGCAAGGCCTGGGTGGCCTGACCACCGTGCTCGACGTCAAGATCAAGACCTACCCCACGCACGCGGCCTCCAAGCCCGTGGCCATGATCCCCAACTGCGCAGCCACCCGCCACGCGCACTTTGTGCTGGATGGCAGCGGCCCGTCTTACCTGACGCCGCCCAGCCTCGACCTGTGGCCCAACGTGCACTGGGCGCCCGACTACAACAAGAGCAAGCGCGTTGACCTGAACACGCTGACCAAGGCCGAAGTGGCCTCCTGGAAGCCGGGTGACACCTTGCTGCTGAACGGCAAGATGCTGACCGGTCGCGACGCGGCGCACAAGCGCATCCAGGACATGCTGGCCAAGGGCGAGTCGCTGCCGGTTGATTTCACCAACCGCGTCATCTATTACGTGGGTCCGGTTGATCCGGTGCGCGATGAAGCGGTTGGCCCCGCCGGCCCGACCACGGCCACGCGCATGGACGGCTTCACCGACATGATGCTGTCCCAGACCGGCCTGATCGCGATGATCGGCAAGGCCGAGCGTGGCCCCGTCGCCATCGAATCGATCAAGAACCACAAATCGGCCTACCTGATGGCCGTGGGCGGCGCCGCCTACTTGGTGTCCAAGGCCATCAAGACCGCCCAAGTCGTGGGCTTTGCCGACCTGGGCATGGAAGCCATCTACGAGTTCGACGTGACCGACATGCCGGTGACGGTGGCGGTGGATTCGGGCGGCACCAGCGTCCACATCACCGGCCCCAAGGCATGGCAGGCCAAGATCGCCAACATCCCCGTCAACGTGGCCTGATGCGGCAGCCCTCACGCTGATCACCGCCCCGGCAAGCGTTCGTGGCCCCATGAAGAACCCGCACGTCAACCCGGCCGAGTCGGTGCAGATCTTCAAGGACCTGGGGTGCAAACGGGCGATGGCGGTGCACTGGGGCACCTTTCAATTGACGGACGAGGCGCTGGCCATTGGTCAAACCTGGCGCTGGCCGGTGCGAGTCGATTCGAGTTGAAGGCGCTCGCAAAAAAAAAGCCACCCGAAGGTGGCTTTCAGATGACGCAGGATGGTCAGGTCAGCCTTGGCGGCGCCGACGCATCATCAAACCAGCGGTCATCAAGCCGACAGCGGCCAATGCCAGGCCGTTTGCTTCCGGAACAGCAGAGGGCAAAACGGCGGCCCGAAGCAAGCCAGTCGACGCACTGCCATTGACGGAAACACCCAGGTTAAAATTGGCCAGCTGTTCGGTGTCCGAAATGTTGGTGAACACCGCATAGAACTTGCCGCTCTGCTCAAGCGTCTGATCCGACTTCGGCACGGTGATGTTTTCGTAGATGGGGTGGTTGTACCAATCCGGCTGACTCCAGTCGTAACCCCGGTAGCTTTGGTAGGTGTATTCACCGCGGGCCGCGGCGCTGAGACTCAAGTTGTTGGTTGAAGAGCCCGAGGTGGAACCCGCCTGTCCTGCCACGCTGTAGGACAGGTTCATGAAAGCGGAAGCACTGGCTTGCTCCGTGGAGCCGCAGTAGTAGTAGTTGCCGCAAGCCTGTCCGTTGGAGGCGGCGGCCTGAACCAAAGCATCGGCGGTCACGATCAACACGGAGTGGGCCGACAACGTTAGCGTGCCGTTGTAGTAGTAAGGCCAGCTGTTGTTGCTGTTGCTCTGAAGGGAGCCGCTGAACGAGGTTTGAGCGCCATTGGCAGAGCCGGACACAGTCATGCCGCTCGCCAACAGGGAAGCCTGGGCTTGGCTCACATCAACATCCGCGCTGGTGTTCTTGCTGAACGTGAACAAGCCAGTGCTTCGGCTGTACGAATGGCTTTCAGTGCTGCCGGTGCTGCCATCGGAAGCTGAAACGGACAGGTTGATGCCGAGGTTGGTCGTCTTGTAGTAGTTCGCCACGCCATCAGCGGGCATCAGGTCAAAAATCTGGAACTGCAAGTTCTGGATGGAGGCTGACGCCGAGGACGCCGCGAAAGACGTGGTAGCGGACAAGGCAAGCGCGCAAGCGACTGCCGTCATTGAAAGACGGTTCATGAAATCTCCCTGAAGGAATGCAAAAAAGACAAACATCTGCGCTGAAGCTCAGCAATGTATTTTTACAATGTTTTCAGGTCGCGACACCCCCTTGATTAAGGGGGTGCTCAACTAAATCAATGCACCACGCGCCCGAACTGAAACCCGCCTTCGTCGGTCACATCCACCGGGATCACGTCCTTGGGACCGAACTTGCCCTGCAGGATCAGCTTGGCCACCGGGTTCTCGATCTGCTGCTGAATCGCCCGCTTCAAAGGCCTTGCACCAAAGGCCGGATCGAAGCCCACCTTGGCCAGCTCGGCCAGCGCCGCCTCCGACACGTCCAGCTTCATGTCCATCTTGGCCAGCCGCGATTCCAGCCCCTTGAGCTGGATGCGCGCGATGGACGCGATGTTGGCGCGGTCCAGCGCGTGGAACACCACCACCTCATCGATGCGGTTCAAGAACTCCGGGCGAAAGTGCTGCTTGACCTCGACCCACACGGCCGCCTTGATGTCCTCTGACGGCTCGCCGACCATCTGCATGATCTGGTGCGAGCCGAGATTCGACGTCATCACGATCACCGTGTTCTTGAAGTCCACCGTGCGGCCCTGGCCATCGGTCAGGCGGCCATCGTCCAGCACCTGCAACAGCACATTGAACACGTCCGGGTGGGCCTTCTCGACCTCGTCCAGCAGCACCACGCTGTAGGGCTTGCGGCGCACAGCTTCGGTCAGCGTGCCGCCTTCTTCGTAGCCCACGTAGCCCGGAGGCGCGCCGATCAGGCGGCTCACCGAATGCTTCTCCATGAACTCGCTCATGTCGATGCGGATCAGATGGTCCTCGCTGTCGAACAGGAAGCCGGCCAGCGCTTTGCACAGCTCGGTCTTGCCCACGCCGGTGGGGCCCAGGAACAAGAAGGAGCCATAGGGACGGTTCGGGTCGGACAAGCCTGCCCGCGAGCGGCGGATGGCGTCACTCACCGCCACGATGGCCTCTTGCTGGCCCACCACGCGGTCATGCAGCTTGTCTTCCATGGCGAGCAGCTTGTCGCGCTCGCCCTGCATCAGCTTGGACACGGGGATGCCCGTGGCGCGCGCCACCACTTCGGCGATCTCTTCGGCCCCAACCTGCGTGCGCAGCAAGGTTGGGCGCGTGCCATCCTTGCCCTTGGCGGTTTCCTTGTCCTGTGCTTCCTTCAAGCGTTTTTCAAGTTCGGGCAGCTTGCCGTATTGCAGCTCGGCCACTTTGTTGAAATCGCCCTTGCGCTTGAACTCCTCGATCTGAAAGCGGATGCGGTCGATCTCTTCCTTGACGTGCGCAGAGCCCTGGGCCTGGGCCTTCTCGGCCTGCCAGATCTCTTCCATGTCCGCGACTTCGCGCTCCAGCTTGACGATCTCTTCTTCGATCAGGCCCATGCGGCGCACCGACGCCTCGTCCTTCTCGCGGCGCACGGCTTCGCGTTCGATCTTGAGCTGGATGACGCGGCGGTCCAGCCGGTCCAGCGCCTCAGGCTTGGAATCGATCTCGATCTTGATCTTGGCCGCCGCCTCGTCGATCAAGTCGATCGCTTTGTCGGGCAGGAAGCGGTCGGTGATGTAACGGTTGGACAGCTCGGCCGCGGCCACGATGGCCGGATCGGTGATCTCCACGCCATGGTGCACTTCGTACTTCTCTTGCAGGCCGCGCAGGATGGCGATGGTCGCCTCCACGGTGGGCTCGCCCACGAGGATCTTCTGGAAGCGGCGCTCCAGCGCGGCATCTTTCTCGATGTACTTGCGGTATTCGTTCAGCGTGGTCGCACCGATGCAATGCAGCTCGCCGCGTGCCAGGGCGGGCTTGAGCATGTTGCCCGCGTCCATGGCGCCTTCGGCCTTGCCCGCGCCCACCATGGTGTGCAGCTCATCAATGAAGATGATGGTTTGGCCTTCGTCCTTGGCCACTTCTTTCAGCACGCCCTTGAGGCGTTCCTCGAAGTCGCCCCGGTACTTGGCGCCGGCCAGCAACAAGGCCATGTCCAGCACCAGCACGCGCTTGTTCTTGAGCGAGTCGGGCACTTCGCCCGCCACGATGCGCTGCGCCAGCCCCTCGACGATGGCGGTCTTGCCCACGCCAGGCTCGCCAATCAGCACGGGGTTGTTCTTGGAGCGGCGTTGCAGCACCTGGATGGTTCGGCGGATTTCTTCATCGCGGCCAATCACCGGATCGAGCTTGCCTTGGCGGGCGCGTTCGGTCAGGTCCAGCGTGTACTTCTTCAGCGATTCACGCTGGCCTTCGGCTTCGGGGTTGTCGACCTTCTGGTCGCCACGCACGGCCTGCACGGCCGCGTCCAGCGTCTTGCGGTTCAGGCCAAAGTCGCGCGCCACCGAGGCCGTGTCGCCTTTGTGCTCGGCCAGGGCCAGCAAAAACATCTCGCTGGCGATGTAGGGGTCGCCGCGCTTGTGGGCTTCTTTTTCTGCGCCCTGCAACAGGCTGACCGTGTCGCGGCCGGCTTGCACCTGCTCGCCACCCTGCACTTGTGGCAACTTGGCAATTTGCTTTTCAAGGGCCGTGAGCAGGCCCGGGACGTTGACGCTGGCGCGCTCCAGCAAGGCCCGGGGGCCGTCGTCCTGCCGGATCATGGCCAGCAGCAAGTGCGCCGGTTCGATGTAGGGGTTCTCACGGGTGACGGCCAGGCTCTGGGCGTCGGTCAGCGCTTCTTGGAATTTGGTGGTGAGCTTGTCAAGTCGCATGGGGCAATCCTTTGGGGCCCGTCATGGATAGGCCGATTGCTCACGCAGATGGGGCGCCCTGACCCCATTTCAAGGTCTGAACGCCATCTCAACCTTGATGCAGATCAACAATCGTTGTCGCCAAAAACCACGCGATTGCGGCCGTTTTGCTTGGCCTCGAACAGGCGCACATCGGCGCGCGACAGGTCTTCTTCCAGCGAGCTGTTGGGGCAGTGAAAGCTCACCCCGATGCTGATGGTGACCCGGATCGGTCCCACCTTGGTTTCGCAAGGGGTCGATTCGATGGCATGGCGCAGGCGCTCGGCCACGCCATGGGCCTCCTGCATGGTGTGCACGGGCAGCAAGATGGTGAACTCTTCACCGCCATAGCGGGCCAGCAAGGCGTCTTCGCGCAGGCGTTCGCGCACCACGTGGGTGATGTGCTTTAGCACATCGTCGCCGATCAAGTGACCATATCGGTCGTTCACCGCTTTAAAGAAGTCAACGTCCAGCATGAGCACCGCCACCAGGCTGGGTTGGTGCTCCTGCATCGCCAGCATGCGTTCGCCCAATTCGCGCAAGCCCCGGCGCGACAAGGCGCCCGTCAACTCGTCAGACAAGGCGCGCGCGCGCAGTTGCTGGTTCAAGCGGTCGTTGATGATGGCGAACACGACCGAAGCGACCGCCAGGGGCAGCAGCGCAAAACTGATGCCGCTGATCGGCAACAACCATTGGGGGCTGTGCAGCCAATGCGGTGGATAAGGCCCCGGCACGGTCAGCACATTGGCCAGGAAGAAGACCCAGTGCAGGGCAAAGCCGCCGGCCACAAGCAACAAGGTCAACTCGCTGGCATTGACACGCGCGCTGCGCAAAATCAGCCAGCCCTGGTCAAGCGCCATGCCCAGGCTCACCACGGTGAAGCCAATGCCAACCGCCCGCACATAGACTTCATCGCTGCCAAAGGCAAAGCCCCACAGGCCCGCGCCCACGGCCACGGTGATGAATGTGCCCAGCCAGGGTGGCGTGCGGCGTCCGTTCAGTTGCCTGAAGGCCCAGGCCAGCAAGGTCACGCCCATGCCCGCAAAACCGATGGCGGCCTTGGTCACCCAAGGGATCAAATCTGGCGGGGCGAAGATGACTCCCCCCAAAGCAGCCAGGCAGATGAAGGCGCAGCGGTACAAGAACAGCGCGTAGGACACGCGCGGCTGCTCGGTCTGAATGAGCGAGATCAGGCCCAGCCCCACCAGGGAACCGACACCCGCCACCGCATAGCAACTGAAGATATCTACAGAGAACATTCGCCCAGCTCGAAAGCAGTCAGATCAGACCTTATCGGCAGTTTGGGCGCTGCCCTTCAATGCCAAATGGTGAAAAGAAGGGGAAATACCAGCCGGGGCGTTGACCGACCGTTAAGCGAGGTACCAGCGCATGGCGCGCGCACCCACGGCGGCACAGGCCAGGGCGCCCAGCACGTGGGCGGTGGTGTGGAATGCCGCCAGGTCAAAGCGCCCTTTTTCCAGCAACGACAGCGATTCTGCGGAAAAAGTCGAGAACGTTGTCAAACCACCGAGAAAACCCGTCACCAGCAACAAGCGCAGGGGCTCATTGGGGTAACGGCCAAAGGCGACTAAGGCCATGCCCGCCAGCAAGCCGCCGACGGCGTTGACCGCCAGCGTCCCGATCGGAAAGCCCGCCCACCCCGAATTGAGCCACAAACCGGCGCCCCAACGCAGCAAGGCACCCAACACGGCGCCCGTGGCCACGGCGGCACCTAACATCCATTGGCTCATGGCAGGGCTCCCCAGCGCGCCAGCGCTTCGTCGTCGCTGACCTTGGCCTCAACCCAGCGCGAACCTGTGGCGGAGATTTCCTTTTTCCAGAAGGGCGCCTGGGTCTTGAGCCAGTCCATCAGGAATTCGCACGCGGCGAAAGCCTGGCCCCGGTGGCTGGAGGCCGTCAACACCAGCACGATCTGCTCGCCCACGGCCAAGCGCCCCACCCGGTGAATGACGCGCACGCCGCGCAGGTCAAACCGGCGCTGGGCTTCATCGATCATGGCGTCGATGGCGGATTCGGTCATGCCGGGGTAGTGCTCCAACTCCAGGCAGGCCTGCGGATCGGCAGCGGCGCCATCGGCCGACAACAGCCATTCACGCACGGTGCCCACGAAGCTCACCACCGCGCCAATCTGGCCGTCCTGGCTGCGCAGCAGGGCCACTTCGCTCGACAAGTCGAAATCGCCCGCCTGTATTGACACGCGCGCCGCGGCCATGGTCATCAGCCCCCCGTCACGGGTGGGAAGAACGCGATTTCCGCGCCGCCCGGCAAAGGCTCCTGGGCCGAGCACATCAACTGATTGCAGGCCGCGCGCAGTGGCAAGCTGGCGTCCAGCGCCTGGGCATGTTGGGGCGAGCGACCGATCAGCCATTGCCTTAGTTCACCCACGGTTGCAGGCACATCGGTAGCGTCGGCCAGCCAATGCAGGTCTTCACCCGGGCCCAGCAGCTCTCTGACCTGGGCGAAATAGCGCACGGTGATTTTCATCGCGGCAGCCTCATGCCTGGCCTCAGCCTTGGCATTGTGTTGCAGGCGGGGCCAGCCAGTCTGACAAGGCCACGAAAGACACCACGTCGCCGCGCTGAACAGTTTGCCCAGGCGCCAAATCGACCAGGCCATCGGCCCACACAGCCGAGGTCAGCACGCCCGATCCCTGGTGCGGATAGAGGTTGACACCACCCGACTCGTTGCGCCGCACGCGCACGAACTCGCGGCGCTTGTCGGCGATGGGCCAATCGAAATCAGCACGCAGCGAAGTGGGCGCGGGCCAACACCAGGGCTCGCCCGCGAGCAGGCCCAGCACGGGCCGCACCAGGAGCAAAAAAGTGACAAAACTGGCCGCCGGGTTGCCTGGCAGGCCCATGTAGAGCGCGTGCGAACCATCCGCCCGGCGAATGCGGCCGAACACGAAGGGCTTGCCGGGCTTGATGGCCAGTTGCCAGAAGTGCAACTCGCCCTCGGCGTGCACAGCGGCCTTGAGGTGATCTTCCTCGCCCACCGACACGCCGCCGCTGGTCAGTATCAGGTCGTGGTCTTGCGCGGCCTGGCGCAGCTTGGTGCGCGTGGTGGCCAGATCGTCGGGGATCAGCCCCAAGTCGCTGCTGCGCGCACCCGTCGCCTGGATCAGGCCGCGCAGCATGTGGCGATTGGAGTTGTAAATGGCGCCCGCCGGCAAAGCTTGGCCCGGCATGACCAGTTCGTTGCCTGTGGTGAGCACCGCCACGCGGGGTTGCTTGAACACCGTCAAGCTGGCCGCCCCGACCGATGCCGCCACGCCCAAAGCCGCAGGCGACAGCCGCAAACCGCGCGACAGCACCGTCGCACCCTGGGCGATGTCTTCGCCTCGACGGCGGATGTTCTGCCCCAGCGTGGGCGCCGTCAGGAAGCGAACGGCATCAGGGCCTGCTTCGCATTGCTCTTGCATGACCACCGCATCAGCGCCCTGAGGCACCGGTGCCCCCGTGAAAATGCGGGCACAGGTGCCCGGCGCCAGTTCAACCCCCAACTGCCCCGCCGCCACGCGCTGCGACTGCGGCAAAGCCACGCCATCGGTGGGCACGTCCGCGCAGCGAACGGCATAGCCGTCCATCGCACTGTTGTCCAGCGGCGGCACGTCCACGGGGGACACCAGGTCATCGGCCAGCACCCGGCCCAGGGCCTCGAAGCTGTCGATCACCTCGGCGGCCAGCTCCTCATGCGCGTGCAGGGCTTCACCCAACCCCTGCAGCGCATCGTCCAGCGGCATCAGGGCTTTGTTGGGCACGTGGCTGGCCATGGCGCGACCTCAGTCCTGGCAATGGCGGATGACGTAGTCCTTGACCATGCCCACATCGGCCGGCATCACGGTGAAGCGCTTGGGGCGGTCTTCCAGGCCATCGAGCCCGGCGATCCAGTGCGGGCGCTCGGGATGGCGGCCCGTGGCTTCAAAAATGGCCTCGGCGAACTTGACGGGCAAGGCGGTTTCCAGCACCAGCATGGGCACGCCGGGCGTGAGGTGCTCGCGCGCCACTTTCAGGCCGTCGGCCGTGTGGGTGTCCACCATCACGTCAAAGCGATCGAAAGTGTCTTTGATGGTCTTGAGGCGGTCGGCGTGCGTGCTCTTGCCCGAGGCAAAGCCATACTGGGCCGCGCTCTTGAACTCGTCGGCGCTGACCTGGAAGGAGCCTTTCACCTCGACCTCGTCCTTGAACAAAGCCTTGACGCGCGCGCCATCGCGCCCCAACAGGTCGAACACAAAGCGCTCGAAGTTGGACGCCTTGGAGATGTCCATCGATGGGCTGGACGTTTCATACGTTTCAGCGCCCTTGCGCACGCGGTAGGTGCCGGTGCGGAAAAACTCGTCGAGCACGTCGTTCTCATTGGTGGCGGCCACCAACTCGTGCACCGGCAGGCCCATCATGCGGGCCACGTGCCCCGCGCAGATGTTGCCAAAGTTGCCCGAAGGCACCGTGAAGCTGACCTTCTCGGCGTTGGTCTTGGTGGCTTGAAAGTACCCGGCAAAGTAGTACACCACCTGGGCCAGCAAGCGCGCCCAGTTGATCGAGTTGACCGTGCCGATCTTGTACTTGCGCTTGAACTCCAGGTCGTTGGACACGGCCTTGACGATGTCCTGACAATCATCGAACACACCTTCAACCGCCAGGTTGTGGATGTTGGGGTCTTGCAGGCTGAACATCTGCGCCTGCTGGAAAGAACTCATGCGGCCATGCGGCGACAGCATGAACACGCGCACACCGTGCTTGCCG
Source organism: Aquabacterium sp. (assembly GCF_014378415.1). GTDB lineage: Bacteria > Pseudomonadota > Gammaproteobacteria > Burkholderiales > Burkholderiaceae_C > Aquabacterium. The sequence continues at coordinate 36,299 of NZ_JACMNS010000150.1, read as the reverse complement.
CGCATGGCGTATTCAGCCGCGCTGCCGGTGTCGCCCGAGGTGGCGCCCAGGATGTTGAGCTGCTCGCCACGGCGCGTCAGTTCGTACTCGAACAAGTTGCCCAGCAATTGCATGGCCATGTCCTTGAAGGCCAGCGTGGGGCCGTTGGACAGGGCTTGCAGGTAGACGCCGTCTTCCAGCTTCTTCAAAGGCACGATCGCCTCGAAGCCGTACACCGCTTTGGTGTAGGTCTTGGCGGCGATGGCCTTCAAGTCGCTCAAGGGGATGTCGTCGATGTACAGCGACAGGATCTCAAACGCCAGCTCGGCGTAGCTCAGGCCTCGCCATTTAGAAAGCGTGGCATCGTCGATTTGGGGATAAGACGTGGGCAGGTAGAGGCCACCATCGGGCGCCAGGCCTTCAAGCAGGATCTCGGAGAAGCCGCGCTGCGTCTGGTCGCCACGGGTGCTGATGTACTTCATGCCAGCTCTTCCTTGCGCAGGCGCACGATGGGAGCCAGCACGGTGGGCAGGGCTTGCACTTGCGCCAGGGCTTGATTCATGCGCCCCTCGACCGTGTCATGCGTCAAGATGATCAGGTCGGTCTGGTTGCCGCCCTCGCCGCTGACCTCGTCGGCCTCGCGCTGAATGACCGCGTCGATCGAGACTTGCTGGTCGGCCAGGATGCCGGTGATCTTGGCCAGCACACCAGTCTGGTCCGCCACGCGCAAGCGCAGGTAGAAAGCTGTGACCACTTCTTCGATCGGCAAAATAGGCATGGCCGACAGCTCATCAGGCTGGAAAGCCAGCGAAGGCACTCGGGCCTCAGGCGCCGCATCCAGCAGGCGGGCGATGTCGACCAGGTCGGCCACCACGGCCGATGCGGTCGGCTCGGCGCCAGCACCCTTGCCGTAATACAGCGTGGTGCCCACAGCATCGCCCTGCACCATCACAGCGTTCATGGCGCCCTCCACGTTGGCGATCAGGCTGCGCATCGGCACCAGCGTGGGGTGCACGCGCAGCTCGATGCCATTGGCCTGTCGGCGCGCGATGCCCAGCAGCTTGATGCGGTAGCCCATCTGCTCGGCATACTTGATGTCGGTCGCCGACAGCTTGGTGATGCCCTCAATGTGGGCCTTGTCAAACTGCACCGGCACGCCAAAGGCGATGGCGCTCATCAAAGTGATCTTGTGCGCAGCATCCACGCCTTCGATGTCGAAGGTCGGGTCGGCCTCGGCATAGCCCAGGCGTTGCGCTTCTTTCAGCACCACATCAAAGTCCAGGCCCTTGTCGCGCATCTCGGACAGGATAAAATTGGTGGTGCCATTGATGATGCCCGCCACCCACTGGATCTGGTTGGCGGTCAGGCCTTCGCGCAGCGACTTGATGATCGGGATGCCCCCGGCCACGGCCGCTTCAAACGCCACGATCACACACTTGGCGCGTGCGGCCGCAAAAATCTCGGTGCCATGCACAGCCAGCAAGGCCTTGTTGGCCGTGACCACGTGCTTGCCAGCGGCAATCGCTTCCAGCACCAAGGCCTTGGCAATGCCATAGCCGCCGATCAACTCAACCACCACATCGATGTCGGGGTTGGCAATGATCTGGCGGGCGTCGCTGACCACGGTCACGCCCTCGCCGGCGACCTCACGGGCACGCTCGATGTTCAGGTCGGCCACCATCGAAATCTCAATGCCACGCCCGGCACGGCGGCGGATTTCCGCCTGGTTGCGGCGCAGCACAGCGAAGGTGCCCCCGCCAACGGTGCCGATGCCAAGCAGGCCAACTTGAACGGGTTTTTGCGAAGTGGAGCTCATGGAATCTTTAAAGGTCTTGGTCGTTGTCAGGTCAGGCGCAGGTCAGGCGCCTGTTCAAGCATGGCGCTTGCGGTAATTCTCAAGGAAGCGCGCAATGCGCCCAATGGCTTCGGCCAGGTCATCGCTGTTGGGCAAAAACACCAAGCGGAAATGGTCCGGATGTTCCCAGTTGAAGCCGGTGCCCTGCACGATCAACACTTTTTCTTCGGCCAGCAATTCGTAGGCAAACTGCTGGTCATCGGTGATGGGGTAAATCTTGGCGTCCAGGCGCACAAACATGTACAGCGCCGCTTTGGGTTTGACCACGCTCACGCCCGGGATCTTCGACAGCAACTCGTAGGCCAGGTCGCGCTGGCGGCACAAACGTCCGCTGGGCGCCACCAACTCCTTGATGCTCTGGTGGCCACCCAACGCGGTCTGGATCGCCAGCTGGCCTGGCGTGTTGGCGCACAGGCGCATCGAGGCCAGCATGTTCAGGCCCTCGATGTAGTCGCCCGCGTGTTTTTTCTCGCCCGACACCACCATCCAGCCAGCGCGGTAGCCGCAAGAGCGGTAGTTCTTGCTCAGGCCATTGAAGGTCAAGAAGAACACGTCGTCGGCCAGCGAAGCAATGCTGGTGTGCGTGTGGCCGTCGAACAGCGTCTTGTCGTAGATCTCGTCGGCGAACACCATCAACTCGTGCTCGCGGGCGATGTCGACGATGCCCTGCAGGATGTCGTCCGGGTAGAGCGCGCCCGTCGGGTTGTTGGGGTTGATGACGACGATGGCTTTTGTGCGCGACGTGATCTTGGCGCGAATGTCGGCCAGGTCGGGATACCACTCTTTGGCCTCGTCGCACAGGTAGTGCACGGGCTTGCCACTGGACAGCGCCACGGCCGCCGTGTACAGCGGGTAGTCGGGCGCGGGAATCAGCACCTCGTCGCCATCGTTCAACAGCGCGTTGAAGGCCATCACGATCAGCTCGGAGGCGCCGTTGCCCAGGTAGACGTCGTCCACCGCCACGCCAGAGATGTTCTTTTCCTGGCAGTAATGAACGATGGCCTTGCGCGGTGCGAACAGGCCCTTGGAATCGGTGTAGCCCGCCGCGTTGGGCAGGTTGCGGATCATGTCCTGCACGATCTCGTCGGGCGGCTCCAGCCCGAACACGGCCAGGTTGCCGATGTTCAGCTTGATGATCTTGTGGCCGTCTTCTTCCATCTGCCGGGCCTTTTCCAGGACCGGCCCACGGATGTCATAACAGACGCTGGCGAGCTTGCTGGACTTGGTGATCGGCTTCAAAACAGGGTCTCCGGAGACGGAATTACGCAGGGAATGCGCGGCAGCAAAGGACAAAGAAATAGAATTTAACCACACCCCCCTCACTTTGGGCCCCCATGAAACTCCAAGCAGACCGCCCTGAAGGCGTCAATGTCATCAATGCCTACACCCACCAGTCGGTGTCGATCAATGGCCAGGAGCACCTTGGCAGCGTGCTTGTGCCCCCCAGCGGGGCGCCGGTGCCGTGGCCCGTGGCCAGCATCGCTGACCTGAGCGAGGCTCATTTCGAGCAAATCTTGCTGATGGACCCGGAATTGGTGGTGCTGGGCAGCGGCTCCACCCTGAAATTCGCCCCGCCCGCCCTGATGAAAGCGCTGATGCAAAAGCGCATTGGCGTGGAGACCATGGACACCCCGGCGGCGTGCCGCACATACAACATTTTGGTGGGTGAGGGGCGTCGCGTGGTCGCCGCGCTGCTATTTCAGGCCTGAAAACGCCCTTGAAAAGCGCATTGGGCCCCTAATTTGGGGGAGATCCTTCCGAGCCTTGGGGGGCGGCCCAGAAGCACTTTATAATCTCGGGTTATTCACGCAGGCTGATCAATAGTAGAACATGACACCCGCCATCAACAAACTTTTGCCAGAATTCGAAGCTGTCGCCACGGGTGGAGTCAAATTCAGCCCCCAGGCCTTCGTGGGCCAAACCGTGGTGCTGTACTTCTACCCCAAGGACCACACGCCCGGTTGCACCACCGAAGCCATGCAATTCCGCGACAAGCACAAGGAATTCATCAAGGCTGGCGCCATCGTGTTCGGTGTCTCCCGGGACAACCTCCTGTCGCACGACAAGTTCAAGGAAAACCTTGAACTGCCCTACGACCTCATTGCCGACACTGAAGAAAAGCTTTGCCACATGTTCGGTGTGGTCAAGAACAAGATCATGTACGGCAAGAAGGTCAAGGGCATCGAGCGCAGCACCTTCCTGATCGATGCCAGCGGCATTCTTCGCGAAGAATGGCGCGGCATCAAGGTTGCCGACCACGTCGATGCCGTGCTCAAGGCCGTCAAGGACTTGAACAAAGAAGCGGCCTGATCGGGCTGTTGATACAGGCCCGTTCACAAAGCGTGACAAAGAGGCATGTTGCACGCCTCCGACACCACCATGTGTCGGACACGGAGTGTGCATAATCAACTCATGATTCTGAGCTTGTACCGACTCAGCCCCCTTTGTGAACCCCGAATGGCAAGCTTGGCTTGCCTGCAAGATCAGCGTGAGGCCGCCCAGTGTTCTGTGCGGCCTTTTTGTTTGTGCCCACCCAAGGAACGGAAACACCATGCCCCTGCCCAAGCCGCCCGCCAAACGAGCTGACATGCTGAACGCTGACGACTATTCGTCGCAGCCCAAACCTGCCAAAACCAGTGCCCGCAGCAGCACTCGCACCACCCCCGCCAAACCAGCCCGCGCGCCGGTGCTGGAATTGGTCGGCAAAGAGCCTTTGAACACGCCGGCTTTCAAGCAAACCGTCACCGACCTGACGCCGCCCGCGCGCACCGCGCCGACAGCGCCCAAACGGCGCACGCCCGCCCCCGTGGTGGCCGAGAAGATCAGCGACGGCAGCCCGTCCTTCCCGATGCGCAGCACCCCGGCCACCGCAGCCAACCCGACGCTGGGTGGCTCGCGCCGCCGCAAGGGCGCTGCCGGCCCCGCCAAGTTGTTCGTGCTGGACACCAACGTGCTGCTGCACGACCCGATGTCTCTGTTCCGCTTCGACGAACACGATGTCTACCTGCCCATGATCACGCTCGAAGAGCTGGATGGCCACAAAAAGGGCATGACCGAAGTGGCGCGCAACGCCCGCCAGGTCAGCCGCGACCTGGACGCACTGGCGGCCGACATGGGACGCGGCCAGTCCGATCCGTCGGTGGGCATCGAGCTGTCCAAGACTGGTCACAAGGATGCGCGCGGCAAGCTGTACTTCCAGACCATGAGTCTGGACGCGCAACTGCCCATTGGCCTGCCCCAAGGCAAGGCCGACAACCAGATCCTGGGCGTGGTGCAAGCCCTGCGCACGCAACAACCTGATCGCGACGTGGCACTGGTGTCCAAAGACATCAACATGCGCATCAAGGCTCGCGCCCTGGGCCTGCCGGCCGAGGATTACTTCAACGACAAGACGCTGGAAGACGGCGACCTGCTGTACACCGGCGTGCTGCCCTTGCCCGCCGATTTCTGGGAGCGCCACGCCAAAGGCATGGAAAGCTGGCAGCAAAGCGGCATCACCTTCTACCGCATCAGCGGCCCGATGGTGCCGGTGCTGCTGATCAACCAGTTCGTTTACCTGGAGACGCCCGGCGCGTCGCCCTGGTACGGCAAGGTCACCGAGATCACCGGCAAGACCGCCGTCATCAAAACCGTGCGCGACTTCAGCCATCAGAAGCAATCGGTGTGGGGCGTGGCAGCGCGCAACCGCGAGCAAAATTTCGCGCTGAACCTGCTGATGGACCCCGAATGCGACTTCGTGACGCTGACGGGCTCGGCCGGAACCGGCAAGACCTTGATGACCCTGGCCGCCGCCCTCAGCCAGGTGCTGGACGACCGCCGCTACACCGAAATCATCGTCACCCGCGTGACGGTGCCGGTGGGCGAAGACATCGGCTTTTTGCCCGGCACGGAAGAAGAAAAGATGTCGCCCTGGATGGGCGCGCTGGACGACAACCTGGAAGTGCTGGCCAAGGGGGGCGACAACAACGCTGGCGAGTGGGGCCGCGCCGCCGCCAACGACTTGGTGCGCAGCAAGATCAAGATCAAAAGCATGAACTTCATGCGCGGTCGCACCTTCCTGAACAAGATCGTCATCATCGACGAGGCGCAGAACCTGACGCCCAAGCAGATGAAGACCTTGATCACGCGGGCCGGGCCGGGCACCAAGATCATCTGCCTGGGCAACCTGGCGCAGATCGACACGCCCTACCTGACCGAAGGCAGTTCGGGGCTGACCTACGCGGTGGACAAGTTCAAGGGCTGGCCTCACAGCGGCCACGTCACCCTGGCACGTGGCGAACGCTCGCGCCTGGCGGACTTCGCCTCCGAGGTGCTTTGATCTCTTGACTTCTTGACTTGTTGACTTGAAACTGAGAAAAGGCCGGGCGGCAACGTCCGGCCTTTTGCTTTGCAGGCTTGAAAACTTGGGCGTATGCTTTCCCGAATCCACATCGGGAGGCCTCATGAGCTCGAATCTCACGCTGTACGTTGACAGCCGTTTCTTCAGTCCCTACGCCATGTTCGCCTTCGTGGCGCTGACTGAAAAAAAGATCCCCTTCGCCATCGAGAAAATCGACCTGGTCAACAACGCGCACCACACCAGCGGTTACCAGCACTTGTCGCTCACTGGCCGCGTGCCAACGCTGGCTCATGGCGATTTTTCGGTGTCCGAGTCATCGGCCATCATCGAGTACCTGGACGATGCTTTTCCTGCGCCCCACCACCTCGCCGTGCTGCCCGCGTCCCTGCGCGACCGGGCCAGGGCGCGTCAGCTGCAGGCCTGGCTGCGCAGCGATCTGATGCCGCTTCGCGAAGACCGGCCCACCACCGTCATCTTCCAACAACCCAGCGCCCTGCCCTTGTCGCCTTCGGGACAAGCCGCTGCTCAGCAACTGATCACCGTGGCCTCATCCCTGATCAATGACGCGGGCGACAATCTGTTCGGCGCCTGGTCCATCGCGGACACCGAGCTGGCCCTGATGCTGAACCGGCTGGTGCTCAACCAAGACCCCGTGCCGCCCAGTTTGAAAACCTACGTGGCGCGGCAATGGCAACGCCCCTCGGTGCAGGCCTGGATCCGGCAGCAGGGCTGACTCCCCGCGAACAAGGGGCACAGACCCTGCACTAGTGCTCATTTCGCAGGTGCAACCCTGACAGAAACGGTGGCCGTGTATTTCAAAATGGAAAACACGGGGCCTCGGACAAGCCGAGGCCGTGTTGAACCAGACATTGCCTTGAAATACCTGCCTGAATTCACCCCCTCCGATCTGCTCGGCGCCCAAGCCCACTACCTGATTGCGTGGGCCGTGCTGATCACCGCCGTCGTGGTCTGCGTGACCGCCATGATCCGCTGCAACACCCTTTGGTTGCACCGCTGGTTGAGCCTGGGCTGGCTGAGCGATGTCCTGTTCACCAGGGACATCAAGCAAAAGAAGATCGGGCTTCGCTACATGGTGGGCGTGGTTAATTGCACCACCGGTTTGGTGGCCTTGAACTATGGGGCGAGCGTCGGCGTGATCGACCCAGACGGGTGCCGACAACTGACCTGGGCCGCCGTGTTGATCATGGGCACGTTTTACGGCCTGCTGCGCACCGGCTGGAACCGCAAGCTGGCCAATCCTTCCATGTCGGAAGCCCAGATGGCCGCGGCCATCGGCTTTCTGGGCTGGGGCTACCTGATCGGCGGCCCGGGAGCGCCGGTGGCCTTGATGCTGCTGTTCATCATCCTGATGTTCGGCATGTTCACGGCCACGTCCCGCCAACTGATCCGATCCAGCGTGCTGGCCGGGATCGTGTTTGCCACCGTGTTTCTGATGACCGCGATGCGTGAATCAGCCGCGCCAATCACCGTGCAGTTGCAGATGGTGTACGGCGGCGTGCTGGTGATCATGCTGGTGAGCGTGTGCCTGCTGGTCAACGAGATGGCCCGCCTGCGAGCCCGCCTGACCCAGCGCAAGTCAGACTTGACCGCCGCGCTGGCACAGATCAAGGAGCTGGCCATTCGGGATGAATTGACCGGCCTGTTCAACCGGCGTCACATGGTCAGCGTGCTGAATGCCGAAGGGCAGCGCACCGACCGCAGCCAGGGCCGATTTTGCCTGGGCCTGATCGATGTGGACCACTTCAAGAAGATCAATGACGAATGGGGCCACGGCACCGGCGACGAGGTGCTGCGGTCCCTGTCCAACGTGATTGCAGCTGGCCTTCGCGAAACCGACGTGGTGGCACGTTGGGGTGGGGAAGAGTTTCTGGTGCTGTTCACCGAAACCGACTGCGAAGACGCCACCGTGGTGATCGAGCGCATCCGGCTGATGCTGAGCAACACGGTGGTGAGCTCCAATCTGCCGGAACTGCGCGTGACCTTCTCGGCGGGCATGACCACTTACCAGGTGGATGAATCGATCGTGGCCACCATCGAACGCGCCGACCAGGCTCTGTACCAGGCCAAGGCCACTGGCCGCAACCGCACCGAGCGCCACACCTTCTGCGATGGCGACTACCTGGCCTGATGAGGCTGGTCGGTCAGGCCTCGTCCTTTTCAAAGACGGCCATGCTTTCGACGTGCGCGGTGTGCGGGAACATGTTGACCGCCCCCGCCGCCACCAAGCGGTAGCCGCCCTGGTGCACCAGCAAGGCGGCATCGCGCGCCAGGGTTGCCGGATTGCAGCTGACGTACACGATGCGCTTGGGCGCGACCCAATCGGGCGCCAGACTCGGGTCCTGGTTCAAATCAGCCACCGCCTTGGCCAGGGCGAATGCGCCCTCGCGCGGCGGATCGACCAGCCACTTGTCGGCGTGACCATGGCTGGCCAGTTCGGTCGGTGTCAATTCGAACAGGTTGCGGGCGACAAAACTGGTGCGATCGGCCTGGCCATTGAGCTGCGCGTTGTCGCGTGAGCGGGCAACCAACTCCTCGCTGCCCTCAATGCCCAACACCTCACGCGCCTGCGTGGCCAAGGGCAAGGTGAAGTTGCCCAGCCCGCAGAACCAGTCGATCACGCGCTCGTCAGGCTGCACTTGCAACAGCCGCAAGGCCCGGCCCACCAGCACCTGGTTGATGGCATGGTTGACCTGGGTGAAATCAGTGGGCTTGAATGGCATGGTGATGCCGAATTCAGGCAAGGTGTAGTCCAGACCAGGCTGGGTGTCGTCCAGCGGTTTGACGGTCTCGGGGCCCTTCGATTGCAGCCACCAGACGATCGGAAAGCGCCCTTCACTGTGGGCGCTTTGCCTGGCCGCGAAATCGCGCAGCAGCTTGATCTCTCTGGCGCTCAGCGCCGCCAGGTGGCGCAGCACCAAGGCTGTGACGTGCGTGCCCACGGCCACCTCGATCTGGGGCACACGGTCGCAGTGATCCATCGCACCGATCAGCTCGCGCAAAGGCAGCAACAGGCGGGACACATGTGGCGGCAGGATCTCGCAGGATTGGATGTCGGCCAAATGGTGCGATTTGCGCTCGCGGAAACCCACCAGCACCAAGCCCTTCTTAGCCACATGGCGCACCGACAGGCGGGCGCGGTAGCGGTAGCCCCAGGCCGGCCCTTCAATGGGCCGCAGCAAGGTCTCGGATTTGACTTTGCCCAGGTGCCAGAGGTTGTCCTCCAGCACGCGCTGCTTGACGGCCACCTGCGCCGCCGGGTGGAAGTGCTGCATCTTGCAACCGCCGCACGTTTCAAAGTGGGGGCATTGGGGGACCACGCGCTGCGAACTTTCGCGGCGCATCTCGGTCATCGTGGCCTGCTCCCAGTTGTTCTTGCGGCGAAACACATTCGCGCGAACTTCTTCGCCTGGCAATGCACCTTCAATGAACACCACCTTGCCATCGGCACGGTGGGCCACGCCCTGGGCTTCCAAATCCAGGGACTCGACCTTCAGCCATTCATCCGAAGGGCGAAGGGGAACTTGTGCTTCAGACATCAACGAACGATCGATCAACGTGTGGGCAACTGACGTGCAGGGTCAACGGGCTTGCCTTGTTTGCGGATTTCAAAGTGCAGTTGCACGCGCTCGGCATCGGTCGAGCCCATTTCGGCGATCTTCTGGCCTTTGCGCACGGCCTGGTCTTCTTTGACCAGCAAAGTCTGGTTGTGGGCGTAGGCAGTCAGGTACTCAGCGTTGTGCTTGATGATGACCAGATTGCCATAGCCACGCAGGCCCGAGCCGGCGTAGACCACGCGGCCATCGGCCGCAGCGAACACCGCGTCGCCTGCCTTGCCACCAATGACCAGGCCTTTGCGCTTGCCTTCTTCAAAGCCGCCCAGCACAGGGCCGTTGGCGGGCCATTGCCAATTGGGCTCATCCGCTTCGCGGGGTTCTTTGGCGGCGGGCTCTTTGGCGGTCTCGGCTGCCGAGGCTGCCTGACTGGCCGCTGCCGTGGCGCCCGAGGCGCCAGGCTTGACACCAGAAGCAGCCGACGACGGGGCCTTCGGATCAATGACCCGGGCCTGAATGTTGGGCGAAGCGATCGGCTTGGTCGATGAGGCGCCGCTGGCCATGGCCTCCGGGGCCACCACGCGCAGCACCTGGTCAACCTCAATCCGATTGGGATCAACCAAGTTATTCCAGGCCGCCAGGTCGCGCCAGTTCTGGCCTGTTTCCAGGCTGATGCGGATCAGGGTGTCGTTGGGTTTGACCGTGTAGTAACCGGGCTTGCCGGCGTTCTCGGCGCCAGGCAGCGCGCGGGCAGGCGCGTTGGCACCACCAGAGGCAGCGCTGCTGCCGCCGGAACGGCTGCGATCTTCAACCGGCGCGCGCTGGTTGTGCGTGGCGCAACCCACCAAGGACAACACGACCGCAACGCTGGCCAACAAGCGGGGATTCAGAATGATTTGCATGTGAGGAGGACTCAAAGCGGGCGCGTGTCAGCCACGGCCAAGGCATCAGGTGATGCCGGATTTTAAGGGGACGAACAGCACGGCACCGGAGACCGTTTGCTCAAGCCGACCATCCAGGTGTCGATCGACCACAGTCAAGACTTGTCCTTGGCCTCGGCCATCGTCCATGGGGGCCACCAGACGCCCACCGGGGGCCAACTGGTCCAACCAGGCCTGAGGCAGACTGCGCCCACCTGCCGCCGCGATGATCGTGTCATAGGGCGCGGAAGGCGCATGGCCCAGCATGCCGTCACCATACACCAGCCTCACATCGGGCGAGGCGGGCAGCTGCTGGCGGACCACGTCCAGGTTGCGACGGGCTTTCAGGTGCAGATCGCGCAACCGTTCGATGGAGATCACCTGGCGAGCCAGGTCGGCCAGCAAGGCGGCCTGGTAGCCACACCCCGTGCCGATTTCCAGGCACATGCCCAAAGGCCGCGAGGCATCTGCCGCCAATCCGGGCCGGGCGAACAGCAAAGCGATCATGGCACCCACGACCGAGGGCTTGGAGATGGTCTGGCCCAGGCCGATGGGCAGGCTGGTGTCTTCGTAGGCCTGGTTGACCAGGGCGGTATCGACAAACAGGTGGCGCGGCACGCGGGCGAACGCCGCCAGCACGCGCGGGTTCTGCAGGCCGTCGGCCCTCAGGCGGTCGACCATGCGCATGCGCACGTGGACCGAATCCAGGCCCAGCCCTTGGGGGGCCGTGACGGCCTTGCGGTCTCGCTCGGCGGCTTGCAGGGGGGCCTGGGGCCGCAGCAGCAGGGTGTCGCGGCTTGTGGCCGCCGGGCGCGCGGAGCCCATCTGATCCAGCCGCAAGGGAAACCGGCTGGCTTTGCGTTCAGGCGCTTTGTCGCTCACTGCTGTTGGCCCACCCAGGTTTGCCATTGCGGCAGGGCGGCGTGGTGCGTCATGTCGACCTGCAGGGGCGTGATGGACACCAGGCCTTGGCGCGTCGCTTCGAAATCGGTGCCTTCGCCCACGTCGCGGGCCTCACCCGCTGGCCCGATCCAGTAAATGGGCTCGCCCCGGGGATTGGTCTGGGCGATGGCGGGAAAACTGGCGTGGCGGCGACCCAGGCGCGTGGTGCGCCAAGGCGCGGATTCGGCCTTGGCATCGGCGGGGATGTTCACGTTGAGCAGAAAGTGGCCCTGCTGTGGTGGATTGGCCAACACGGCCTCCACCACGCGGCGGGCCACGCGGGCGGCCACGTCCAGGTGCGCCCAGCCCTTGTCGGTCAGTGAAAACGCGATCGATGGAATGCCAAACAGGTAACCCTCGGTGGCGGCCGCAACCGTGCCGGAGTACAGGGTGTCATCGCCCATGTTGGCCCCGTTGTTGATGCCAGAGAGGACCAGGTCGGGCTTGGCGATCAAACCCGACGTCAAGGCCAGGTGAACGCTGTCGGACGGGGTGCCTGTGACAAAGCGGAAGCCGTTGGCCGCCGTGTGAACACTCAAAGGCTGGTGCAGTGTGAGGGAGTTGGAGGTGCCGCTGGCGTTGCGCTCAGGGGCGAAAACGTCAATGGTGCCCAAACCCTGGCAGGCATCGACCAAAGCCTGGAGGCCGGGGGCCAGGTAGCCGTCGTCGTTGGCGATCAATATGTGCATGTTGCCAATTGTAGGAGTGAGGACCACCCATCTTGGTGTTGGAACGATGCGATTTCGAATGACGGCATGTGTAGACATGCGGATAATCAAAGATTGTTCGCCCCGGGTGGTCAGGGGTGCAGATTAACCCCGGCTTGCCGTCCCTGGCAGCAAGCTTCGGGAGGGGCTCCATGGCTGTCAAGGTTCTGATTCTCGAAGACAACCCGGTCGCCCGGGGCTTTTTGTGCCGCGTGGTGCGCGAAAGCTTCAGCGACATCAGCAGCATCGCCGAAGCCGGCGATCTCGAAGCCGCGCGACGGCTGCTGGGCCACAAAGCCCGTGGCCGAGCCGCCGCCTGCGACGATCCTTACCAATTGATCATGGTCGATCTGGAGTTGCCCGACGGCAGCGGCCTGGAATTGCTGACCGAGCTGGCCAACTACCCGGCCACGCGCATCGTGACCACGCTTTACTCGGACGACGAACACCTGTTCCCTGCCCTGCAGTGCGGCGCCGACGGTTACCTGCTGAAAGAGGACCGTTTCGAGGTCCTGGTGGAAGAGCTGCAAAAAATCGTGCGGGGCCAGCCGCCCCTGTCGCCCGCCATTGCCCGCCGCCTGCTGACGCATTTCCGCACTGGCGATGGTTTGCTGGCGGGCCATGCACCGGCCGCGCCTGCCGCTGCCCCCGTCAGCGCGCCCGCACCCGCCGCCCCACTGGACCATGAACGCCTGACGCCGCGTGAAAGCGAAGTGCTCACTTACCTCAGCAAGGGCTTCACCATCAAGGAAATCGCGGCCTTGATGGGCATCAAGTGGTTCACGGTCAACGACCACATCAAATCCATCTACAAAAAACTGAACGTGTCCAGCCGTGCAGAAGCGGCGGTGCTGGCCAGCAAGCAAGGCCTGGTCTGAGTTTCGCGCCATGCCGGCCATGGACACCTCGCCGCCCCGCGCTGCGCCTGATTTGCTGATCGGAGGCTCCGGCTACATCCCCACGCTGGACGAGGTGCTGCAGGGCTCGCACGATCTGCCGCGCTGGATTGGCTGGCGTCTGCGCATGCTGGTGGGCGCGGTGCTGATGGGCTTCGTGCTGGTGCTTCTGGTGGGGCATTGGCTGTCCGGCCAACCCCGGCTGCCCGTGACCTTGCGCGCCACGGCAGAAGGCACGGTCCGCTTGCATTCGGTGGACAACCCCGCGATGCAACGCCTGGAAGGGCACATCCTGGAAGGCCTGCGCGGCGAAATCGTTCAGGCCCACGGCAGCACCCTGGTCCTGGAAACGCCCATCGAGATGTTGGCCTTGCAACGCTCTGGGCGCTGGATCAGTGACGCCGACCAACGCCAGCACTTTGTGGACCTGCACCTGGGAGTGGCTCGATTGCTCGCGGCCTTGCCGGGCGACAACAAGGTGGTGCAGTTGCAGTTGGTCAATGCGCCGGACGAGCCGGTGTTGATCACACCGCGCGGCTGGTCAGGCTTGAGCCCCCTGTTCTGGTTGCTGTCGGCCCTGGCCATGACCCTGTTTGCCGTGGGCGCCGTGGTGGTGCTGGCCGGGCCGCAATTGCGCAACCTGGCCTACCTGGCCTTGGCCTTGAGCCAGGCGGGGCAGTTGATGTTCATCGCGGTCGAGACCAATTTGGACCTGTTCCTGCCGGAGTGGTTCATGACGCTGGACATGCGCGCGCGTGGCGGCCTGGACCTGATCACCGCGGCCGCCATGATCCAGGTGGCCGTGCTGCACCCCCGCCGCTTGAAAGGCTGGCCTTACTTCATGGCCCTGGGCTGGGCCGCCGCCGCCGGCCTGGGCATCACGACCATGAGCCTGGATCACCCCAGCAGCTGGCTTTGGTTGCACACCGGCTGCACGGTCATGACGGCGGCCGCCATCATGCTGATGGGTGCCGCCTACCGCGCCTCGCCCCACCCATTCACGCTGGTCTTGCAGCGCTTTTCAATCATCACGCTGGCGACCTGGGTATTGTTGAGCGTGGCCGTGGCACAAGGTGGCGCGCGGCCTGACATGCTGCTCAACATCACCACCTTTGGCGTGATGACCTGGCATGTGTTCTTCGCCTCCGAGCTGCTGCTGGCGCCCTACCTGTCGCGCTCCAAACAGATCTTGCAGGAGTTCTCGCTGCTGGCCGCCTCTAGCACCGTGGCAGCCTCGCTCGACCTGCTCTTCGTGGCGGTGTTTTCGCTGGGCCAGTTCACGTCGATGACCTTGTCGCTGTTCCTGTCCTTCGGTGTGTACATGACGGTGAGGCGCTGGCTGATGACCCGCCTTCCAGGGCGCGATCCCATCACGATGGAGCGGCTTTTCGAACGCCTGTACCGCATGGCGCGCGAGCTGGAGCGCCGCCCCGCCAAGACCGATGACCTGATGGCCCGACTGATGCGCGAGTTGTTCGATCCGCTGGAAGTCACCGTGGCGCGCGGCGAAGTGTTCGCGTCTGAATTGCGCGGCAATGGCTCGGTGATGCTGGTGCGCCTGCCTTCTTTGCGGCCCACCAGGGAAACGCCCTCGAAGCACGCCCTGGTGCTGAAGCACTCGAACAAAGGTCGGCGACTGTTCACCTCGGAAGACGCCCGCCTGGCCGACCGGATCATTGACCAGTTGCACCGGGTGCTGAGCTTTGACCAGGCCGTGGAGCAAGGCCGCAGCGAAGAGCGCGTGCGCATCGCGCAAGACTTGCATGACGACATCGGCGCCCGCCTGCTGACCCTGATGTACCAGGCACCCAATGCCGACATTGAGGAATACATCCGCCACACATTGCAAGACTTGAAGACGCTGACACGCGGGCTGGCTGCCCAAAGCCATGGCCTGAGCGAAGCCGCCGGCGAGTGGAAACGCGATTTGAATCAGCGCCTGGGCTTCGCGCAATGCGAGTTGACCTGGCAGATGGCGCAGGACTGTGATGTGACCTTGTCCATGGGCCAATGGTCGGCCCTGACCCGCATCCTGCGTGAGCTGGTCAACAACACCATCAGCCACGCGAAGGCGTCCAAGGTGCAGGTGGTGTTGGTGCTGGCGAACGATCAGCTGTCACTGACGGTGACCGACAACGGCCTGGGACGGGCGCCCGAGACCTGGTCCCATGGCCTGGGACTGGGTGGTGTGCGCAAGCGCGTCAAGCAGCTGGGGGGCACCGTGCGCTGGAGCGAAGCCGAGCCCAAGGGGGTGTGCTGCGAGGTGGTGGTCGAGAATTTCTCGGCCAGTGCGGGGCCGTCGGGCGATGGGCTTTGAGGCGTTGTTCGGTGCTTGGCTGAGGCCACGGCTTTTTCTTGGCAGCGCGGGGCGCGGGCTGGGGCGGTTTCCGGCAGGGCTTCAGCTTGGTGGTCCCGCTGGTAGCGGGACTACCTTGCGATGCTCATGCCGAGGTGGGGCCGTGGAACTCACTGCGCGGCCTTTGGCCGCTTCGTTCAAACAGCCACGGCCAGTCAGATGACGATGCACGCTGCGCGTGCCCACATAGGCATTTCGCTTCTCAGCACCAAGCCAGGCGCCCTGCCGGAAACCGCCCCAGCCCTTTGTTCGCCCCGCTGGTGGCATGCCACGGTTGCAATCGTGCTGCACCACCAGCGGGGCGATTAGGGATGAGGCGGAGGCGGGCGGGGCGACTTCGGGGGCGGCGAGGCGCGCAGGCAGCGGCGGGTTGCCCCTCGCACAGCGAGGGGTCGGCGAGGACTGTTTGAGCGCGCAGCGCGAGTTCCGCAGCCGCCCGCCGTGGCCGAGCACCGAGCGCAGTCCGCCGCTACGCGGTGGACCGCCACCATAGGAGCCCCGCCCGCCTCCGACTCATCCCCGCCCCGCGCTGCCCATACAAAGCACGCGCCCCAAGCACGCCACGCCCTTCAGCCCTTCAAACCCCAGGCCAACTCAGCTCAACCTTCCCACTGCGGCGTGTTGCGCAAAATCTCATCCAGCGTGGTCACCCCTTCCGACACCTTCATCACACCCGACAAACGCAAGGGACGCAGCCCCTCTTGCGCGGCCGCCTGGCGCAGCTTGGCCATGTCCACCGTCGGTGTCATGGCGGCGCGCAAAGGCTCGGTGATGGGCAGCAGTTCGTACAGGCCCACGCGGCCCTTGAAGCCCGTCATGCGGCAATCCAGGCACCCCACAGGCTGGTAAGGCCGCAGTGTGCCGTTCATGCGCCAAGGCTTGATGGACGCGGCCAAGGTTTCGGGCGACAAAACCTCATCGGGCTTCTTGCAGACCGGGCACAAAGTTCGCACCAGGCGCTGGGCCAGAACGCCGATCACGGTGGCGCTGATCAGGTAGGGCGCCACGCCAATGTCGGTCAGGCGGGTGATGGCCGAGACCGCGTCGTTGGTGTGCAGGGTCGAGAACACCAGGTGGCCGGTCAAGGCGGCCTGGATGGCCATTTCAGCGGTTTCCAGGTCGCGGATTTCGCCGACCATGATGATGTCCGGGTCCTGCCGCATCAGCGCGCGCAGGCCATCGGCGAAGTTCAGGTCGATGTTGGACTGCACCTGCGTCTGGTTGAAAGACGCCTCAATCATTTCGATCGGGTCTTCAATGGTGCAGACATTGACGTCGTCAGTGGCGATGCGCTTGAGCGTGGAGTACAGCGTGGTCGTCTTGCCCGAACCCGTGGGGCCGGTGACGAGGATGATCCCGTGCGGGCGCGAGACCAGTTGCTCCCAGGTCGTTTGCTCATTGGGCGCAAAGCCCAGGGCCTCCAGCGACTTGACGGTGTTGTCGGGATCAAAAATCCGCATCACCAGCTTTTCGCCAAAGGCGGTGGGCATGGTGGACAAACGCATTTCGATTTCGTCGCCCGCCGGGTTGCGGGTCTTGATGCGGCCATCGAGTGGCCGGCGCTTCTCGACCACGTCCATGCGGCCCAGCAGCTTGATCCGCGCGGTCATGGCCTGCATCACCGACAGCGGCACCTGGTAAACCGTGTGCAGCACGCCGTCGATGCGGAAGCGGATGGCGCCCATCTCGCGGCGCGGTTCCAGGTGGATGTCGGAGGCGCGCTGGTCGAAAGCGTATTGCCACAGCCAATCCACCACCTGGATGATGCCCTGGTCATTGGCGTCCAACTGGCGGTTGGTCTTGCCCAGCTCAACCAGTTGCTCGAAGTTGTGGGCCACACTGTCGCCGGCCTTCTTGTTGGCGTCGCGGACCGACTTGGCCAGGGTGTAAAACTCGGTGCGGTAACGCTGCAAGTCCAGCGGGCTGGACACGACCAGGCGCACGTTCTTCTTGGTGTGCGACAGGATCTCGTCGATCCAGGCCACGTCCAGCGGCTCGCTGGTGGCGATGGTGATTTCGTTCAGGCCCACCTGCACGGGCAGGCACTTGCGCCGCTCGGCATAGTTGATGGACATGACCTCGGACACGCGGGCCACGTCCACTTTCAAGGGGTCAATGCGCAGGTAGCCCAGGCCCAAGTGCTTGGCCAGCCATTCGGTCAGGGCTTCGAGTTCGAGCACGTGGTCGTTGTCGGCGCGTTTCAGGCCCATGGCGCCCAGGCGCACCAAGGGGTGCTGAGCGCTGTCACCGGCCGCGAATCGCTGGGCGACGCGCTCGCCTTCCTTGACGGTGATGATGCCGTCCTCGGTCAACCAGGCCAACAGCCACTTCCAATCCAGCGGCCCCTTGTGCGTGAGGGAGCGCTTCTTGGCGGGCTTGGCGGGTGCGGACGGGCTTGACGTGGTCATGTCGTCGGTCGGGGGGTGAAAGTGGACAAAATCTTGAGCCATTTTCCCGCCGGCAGCTCGAATCTATTTTGTAAAGTTTCGGCCCGTTCCGCCAGTATTTCTCGGCTTGGCATCTCGAAACCCTTCCAGGCCAGGACGATGGTATTGCCATCACGGGTGGGCTTGAGCATCGCCGTGCGGCCAGGGCCGAAGGCGGCGGCGATGCGGGCTGCGCTGACCGCAAAGCTGGCATCGCGGCCAAACAGGTTGACGCTCATCACGCCGCCGTCGGCCAGCAGGCGCCAGCAGTCGCGGTAAAAGGCCTCGTCGTCCAGCACCGGGCTGGCCGCTTCCTGGTCGTACAAATCCACACACAGGGCATCGGCGCTGGCGATGTGCTCAGCGTTGGCGACGTATTTGGCGGCGTCAAGCTGGACCACGTTCAGGCGCTCGTCATTGTCCGGCAGGTTGAACCAGTTGCGGCACACGCCGATCACGGTCGGGTTGAGCTCGACCGCCGTGGTGGTGGCCGCTTTCAGCACGGCATGGCAATGCTTGGTGATGGCCGCGGCGCCCAAGCCCAGTTGCACGCAGCGCGTGTCAGGCAAAGCGGACGGGTCGCGCAACAGCAGCCAAGCCATCATGCGCTGGATGTACTCCAGCTCCAGTTTGAGGGGTTTGCTGACACGCATGGCGCCCTGGATCCAGGGCGTGTCCAGGTGAAGGCACCTCACACCACGGGATTCCGACAGCGTGGCTTCGGGCAGTTTAAGTTTGCGCTTCACAGGTACTGGGCGGTGATGAAAAACATTCAAGAATGGGGCTGTCAGTGTCGCACGAGGGCCCAGACGACAGGAGGTGGCGCATGCCAGAGGCCGGTCCGGCATGGTCGCGCTATAAACCGGAGATGAGCGCTTCACCACCCCCGGCCCGGCCCACCTTGCAAGGCCTGCCTCCCCTCATCACGCCCGACACGCGGCTCGTGGTGCTGGGGAGCTTCCCCAGCATGGCCTCCTTGGCCCACCAGCAGTACTACGCCCACCCGCGCAATCAGTTCTGGCTCATCCTCTCAAAGCTGTGGGGATTGGTCGGCGCAGACGATCTGCGCCTTCAGCCGTATGAATGTCGCTTGGACGCGGCACGGGCCCACGGCCTGGGCATCTGGGATGTCTACGCCCATTGCCAGCGGCAAGGCAGCCTGGACAGCGCGATCGAGCAGGCGCAGCTCAATGAACTGCAACGCTTGCGTGAATGGGCGCCGGGCTTGCGGGGCATCGCGCACAACGGCGGCGAGTCCGCAAAACACATGCGCGTCACCCAGACACTGGGGCTGCCGGTCGTCAAGCTGCCATCGACCAGCGCGGCCAACGCATCCTGGTCATTCGACCGCAAGCTGGCGGCGTGGCGCGAGGTGCTCCAAGAGTTCGGGGTCCATCGGACGTAGTTCAAATGGCTGGGCCGTCGCATGGCTGCGCCGCGCGATCATGGCCCTGTTGACGGGCCTGGCCCTGATGCCGGTGGCTCAAGCCCACACTGGCAATCCGCACAGCCCGCGCCCCGTCGGCGGCCCCTGGTGGACGCGATCCTGAACAACCGGTGGCAATGGAAGCGGGGGCGTGCCGGCACATTGATGCGCGCCGCCATGCGGTAGCCTGTGGGCCTTGCCTTCAGGATTCAGCCCAGTGACCTCACTCAGCACGATCGACCCCAGCAACCTGCACCATCTGGTCCAGCAGTTTCCCCGGCCAGGTCGGCTGGACCGCATCATCCTGCGGCCCGAGCGGCACGCGCCCACGGTGCACGTCGACCGCGTTCAGGTGCTGATGGATCAAGGGCTGGCTGGCGACCGCGCCTCGGCGCGCAAGCCATCAGGCGCTGGCGGTAGTGGCAAACGTCAGGTCACCCTGATCCAGGCCGAGCACCTGCCTGTGATCGCGGCCTTCCTTGGCCTGGGCCTGGGCCAGGTCGATCCCATGCTGCTCAGGCGCAACCTGGTGGTGTCGGGCTTGAACCTGCTGGCCGCCCGCGCACTGTTCAAAAACGAGCCGATGGTGCTGTGCCTCGGCAACGAGGTGATGCTGGAAATCACCGGCCCGTGCGAGCCATGCTCGCGAATGGAAGCGCTGCTGGGCCCAGGCGGCTACAACGCGATGCGCGGACATGGCGGCATGAATGCCCGCGTGCTGGCAGGCGGGTCGATCAAGGTGGGCGATGCGGTCATGGCCAAACGCTCACCGCATGCCGACCAAGACGCACTTTTTTAAACCAGTTCACGCCTTGGTGATCCGCAAGCCCGCGTCCACCAACAGCACCTCGCCGGTGGTTTTGGCCGCGCCTGCGCCCAGCCACCAGGCCGCCTCGGCCACGTCCTCGGGGCTGAGCACGCTCTCAAGGGCGGCACGGGCCTTGTAGCCCTGCACCGACGCGGCATAGCGCGCCTCGCCCAAGCCGTTTTGCAACCAAGGGGTTTCAACCAAGCCCGGGGCCACGCCATTGACCCGGATCTCAGGGCCCAGGGCACGCGCCAGGCCCACCGTCATCGCGTTCAAGGCGCCTTTGGAGGCCATGTAGGCGATGGACGAGCCCACGCCCATCATCGACGCCACCGACGAGATGTTGACGATGCCCGCGCCCGGGTTCTGCTTCAACAAAGGCGCCAGGGCCCGGATCATTTGATAGGCGCCGACCACGTTGACGCTGTAGATGCGGTGAAAGTCATCGGCCTCCAGCCCATCCAGGTCTTTCAGCCCCACGAACTTGGTGGTGCCCGCGTTGTTGACCAGCACATCGGCCCGGCCAAAGCGGGCCTGGACCTCGGCCGCCAGGCGCACGCAATCTTCATTGAGCGCCACGTCGGCCTTGACGACCAGCACCTCGGCGCCCAGTGCGCGACAGTCTGCCGCCACGGCTTCAGCCGGCACCGGATCGCGCGAAAAATTGATCACCACGTCCCAGCCATGCTGAGCGTACAAACGCGCGGTGGACGCACCAATGCCGGACGACGAGCCGGTCACGACACAGACTTTTTTGCTCAAGATGATCTCTCCTGATGACCGCCACGCGCGGCCAGCAGAAGATCTTATGCCAGGCCGTCAGCGGCCGGAGGCGGCCCGACCAATGACCCGGAAAGCCGGGGCCAGGCGCACCTGCAGGGCATGGACCAGCCCCTGCCAGGAACCGCGCCGCGCTTGCTGCGACAGCGCCCGGGCCTTTTCGCCCCAGGTGTGCGAGTTGGAAACCTGGATGCCGGTCATGGCCCCGGTCCATTCGCAACTCTTGACGGTGTGCCAATCGCGGCCCAGGCGCACCACGCCGTCCTGGTCCATCAGCACCACCATTGATCCCTCGATCAAGGGCGCCGTCAAGCGGGCAAAAGCTTGGGTTCGGATCAAGTCGCGGGCCTGCGCGTCTGACAGGCCTTTCAGCAAATCGCCCAGCAGGCGCGCCAGCTCGGAGGTGTCGCTGAAAGCGGGATCTTGTGGGGCCAAGTGGGCAATGCTGCCGTTGTGCATCAACATCAGGCCTGGCCTGACGACGTAGGGGTGCGCCATGTCGTGGTTCACCTCGCCATACGTGGCCTTGCGCAGGTGAATGCAAGCCTCGACATGGGCGGGCAGGCGGCGGTTGTATTCAAGCAGCTCGTCAAAAGCCAAGCCTCGCGCCCAGACCACTTCGCCGTTCTGGACGAAGAAACCACCCCAGCCGTGGAAATTGCGTTCCCAGGCGTTCTTCAAAAAATCAGCGCAAATCGTGCGCCCGGCGGGCTTCTTGATGATGAGGCACATTGGTGTTCGAAAGGCAGGTCGACCATGCTTCTACAACTATGAAACAAAATGCTCAGGCCGACACCGTAAAGTACGCGACTTTTCGCGCCTTTACCAGAAGATTTAGGCAGAACCATGTGCAGCGCCCGCATCGCCAGCAGGTTTTGACCAACTCTGGTACCTTCGCGTCCAACACGATTCAGGAGACCCGAGCGTGACCAGTTTTGACGAACGCTTGCGCACGCTCTCGCCCGAGCGATTGAAAGGCATCCGCCGAGGCATCGAAAAAGAAAGCCTGCGCGTGCACCCTGATGGCCGCCTGGCCTTGACGCCCCACCCGGCCGCCCTGGGCTCGGCCTTGGCCAGCCCCAGCATCACCACCGATTTCAGCGAGTCACAGATTGAGCTGGTGACCGGTGCCCATGGCAGCGTGCAAGCCGCCATCGCCGAGCTGACGCAAATCCACCAGTTCGTCTACCGCTCATTGGCACAAACTGGCGACGAGCAGTTGTGGGTCAGTAGCATGCCCAGCATCCTGCCGGCCGATCAAGGCATCCCCATTGGCCACTACGGCACGTCGAACGTGGGCCAGGCCAAGAGCGTGTACCGCATCGGGTTGGCCAACCGCTATGGCCCGCGCATGCAGACCATCTCGGGCATCCATTACAACTGGTCGCTGCCCGGCATGTCCAACGAGGACTACTTCGCGCTGATCCGCAATTTCAGACGCCAGTCGTTTTTGCTGCTGCTGCTGTTTGGGGCCTCGCCCGCCGTCTGCCCCAGCTTTGTGGCGGGCCAGCAGCATGGCCTGGACACCTTGAGCGACCGCACGCTGTACTTGCCTTACGCCACCTCACTGCGCATGGGGCGGCTTGGCTACCAGAGCGATGCGCAATCGTCGCTCTCGGTCAGTTACAACGGCCTGGAAGGCTACGGCGCCTCGCTGCAAGATGCCCTCACGCGCAGCTACCCGCCTTATCAAGCCATCGGCATCCAGGGCCCGGAGGGCGACTACCGGCAACTGTCCACCACCTTGCTGCAGATCGAGAACGAGTTCTACGGCACCATCCGGCCCAAGCGCGTGATCTTCCCGGGTGAGCGCCCGCTGCACGCCCTGCGCGAGCGCGGTGTCGAATACGTGGAGGTGCGCTGCATGGACCTCAACCCCTTCCTGCCCGTCGGCATTGACGACAGCACGGCGCGCTTTTTGGACACCTTCCTGCTGCACTGCCTGTTGCTGGACAGCCCACCAGACACGGCCCCAGAGATCGCCGAGCTGGCGCGCAACCAGCACCGCACTGCCTCGCGCGGCCGCGAACCTGGCTTGACGCTGGAACGCCAAGGCCGCGAGGTGGTGCTGGCCGATTGGGCACGCGAGGTCATCCAGCAATGCGAGCCCATCGCCCAGGCCCTGGACGCGGCCCAGGGCGACCACGGCCACATGACAGCGTGGCAGGCAGCCCTGGACGCGCTGAACCACCCCGAAACGCTGCCCTCAGCCCGCGTGCTGACCGCCTTGATGCAAGCGCATGACAAGGTCTACGTGGATTTTGTTCGCGCGCAATCAACGCAGTCTCGGCAGACTTTGCTGGACGCGCCCTGGGATGCCGAACAGCAAGCGCACTTTGAGCTCATGGCGCGCGAGTCGATTCATGAGCAAGCCCGCATCGAAGCGGCAGACACCATGCCCTTCGAGATCTACCGGCGCGAGTACCTGGCCACCAAACGCCTGGGCACCGCGCGCAAAGACTGACCCGTCTTCAGGTGGACGAGCCGCCGCGTGCCGCCGCCGCGCGCAGCTTGTCTTTCTTGCTGGGACGCTGGCCCTTGACGCCGCCGTTCACGTCGGACACGGGCCCAGGGGCCGCCTCGACCGGCTCAAAACCAGGGATCTGCTCGCGCGGCACCCGCTCGCCCTGGCGCTTTTCAATCAGCCTGAAATGAGCTTCGGCATCTGGCGTGACAAAGCTGATGGCCACGCCACTTTGACCGGCCCGGCCAGTGCGGCCAATGCGGTGCGTGTAGTCCACCGCCGAGCGCGGCAGATCGTAGTTCACCACGGCCGGCAAACGTGCGACATCAATGCCCCGCGCCGCCACATCGGTGGCCACCACCACCTGCAGCCGCGACGCCTTGAAATCCGACAAAACCTGGGTGCGCGCGCCCTGACTGAGCTCGCCATGGAAAGCCTGCGCGTGGATGCCGGCCAGGCCCAGCTTGTGGCACACCAGCTCAGTCGCGTACTTGGTGGCCACGAAGACCAGCACCCGCGTCCAGCCTTGCTCTTTGATCAGGTGGCGCAGCAGGGGGGTGCGTTTGGCCGTGTCGACCTCGATCGCCCGCTGCAAGATGTCCGGCTTTTCTTCGGGCTCGGCCGCCACTTCGATGCGAACCGGGTCGCGCAGCAACTGATCGGCCAGGCTTTGAACCGCCGGCGGGAAGGTGGCTGAAAAAAACAGGTTCTGGCGCCGCGCTGGCAATTCTTCCAGCACGCGTGCCAACTCGTCGGCAAAGCCAAGGTCCAGCAGGCGATCGGCCTCGTCCAGCACCAAAGTTTGGACATCGCCCAACCTGAGCGCGTTGTGCTCGACCAAATCGAGCAAACGCCCGGGCGTGGCCACCACGATGTCGGCACCGCCGCGCAAACCCATCATCTGCGGATTGATGGAGACGCCACCGAAAAGAATGGCGATTTTCAAAGGCTCGGGCAGATACTGCGCCAGATTGCGGAAGGTGTCACCCACCTGAGCGGCCAACTCGCGGGTCGGCACCAGGATCAGGGCGTGGACCTGGCGCGGTCGATCGCGGCGGATATCCGACAGGCGCTGCAAGATGGGCAGGGCGAATGCCGCCGTTTTGCCCGAGCCGGTTTGCGCACAACCCAGCACGTCAGCGGCACGCAATGCTGCAGGAATGGCCCCGACCTGGATGGCCGTGGGCTCAAGATAAGCCCGTTCGCGGGTGGCGCGAACCAGGGCTGGGGACAAACCTAAAGACTCGAATGACATGAATGGCCGCGCCAGTTGCTGGATATGCCGAGGTTACCCGAGCAATGCGGCCATCCGGCCATTGATTCACTGGGGAGCAGGCGAGGGCATGTCGGCCTTGGGCATCTCATGCTTGTGCATGCGTTTGTGATGCCGCTTGGCCTGGTGCTTGGGGCCCGCCGCTGTGGGCTCGGCCGCGTTGATGGCCGCGTCCTGCTTGTCTTTCAGCTCCTGGGCATGGCGCTCGACCTCGGCCACCTTGTCCTGGTCGGTGTTCATGACGATTTCCCGACCGGACGGCTCCGCCTGCGCAAACACCGCCGCAGACGACAACAAGCTGATGAGAAGAATTGAAAGCTTTTTCATATGGGGGCCTCTCTCTTGATGTGGGAAACAACCATGGTGGATCGACCATGGACGACAGACATTCGGACACGACCTCGCCTGCCCGTAGGACATCTCCGACATCCGCTGCGTTCTGACGCGCCTTCTACCTGACCCCCATTGTTTCGGGGTGGGAACAACCCCGGATTCAAGGGTTACCACCCGAGGCTCGTTATTCGTTCCGCGAGACATTCATCACAGCAGTTAGCCCATCAACAACAACCCAAGGAATCAAGCCATGACATCGATTTTCTCCATGCGTGCTGTTTGCGCCGCCGTTGCAGTCGCTGGCGCCGCCGTGATCGCCGCCCCTGCTGCCCAAGCAGCCACCACCACCACCGGCTCCCAGACCAAGTACCCCCTGGTGCTGGTGCACGGCTTCATCGGTTTTGACAACATCCTGGGCATCCAGTATTTCTACAACATCCCCAACAGCCTGCGCAAGGACGGCGCCACCGTCTACGTGGCCTCGGTGAACCCGTCGCAAACCACCGAATTCCGTGGTGAAGAGCTGGTGAGGCAACTCCAGCAATGGGCCGCCGCAGACGGCGTCAAGAAGTTCAACCTGATCGGTCACAGCCATGGCGGCCCCACCGTTCGCTACGCAGCGGGCACGGTGCCTTCCCTGGTGGCCAGCGTGACCACGGTCGCGGGCACCCATTTCGGCAGCAAGGTCGCTGACGTCATCCTGGCCGGCACCACGCCTGACGGCACCTTTGACAAAGTCGCCACCGGTGGTCTGCAACTGATCGGCTGGCTGTCCGGCAATGGCACCTACAAGCAAGCTGACCTGCTGACCGCCCTCGGCGCCTTGAGCACCCCTGGTGCCGCGGCCTTCAACGCCAAGTACCCCGCAGGCGCCCCTACCAGCGATTGCGGTCAAGGTCCTGAAGTGGCCAGCGTCAATGGCAACAGCATCCGCTGGTATTCGATCTCCGGCACAGCCGTCAAGACCAACGCTTGGGACATCTCCGACGTGCTGCTGGCCTACACCGGCGACTACTTCAAGGGCGAAGCCAACGACGGCCTGGTCAGCCAGTGCTCCAGCCATTGGGGCAAGGTCATCAAGGACAACTACCACTGGAACCACCTGGACGAAGTCAACCAAGTCCTGGGCACCATTGGCAAGGGCGATCCTGATCCAGTCGCTTTCTACAAGCAACAAGCCAGCCGCCTGAAGGCTTTGGCGCTGTAATTTCCTCTCAGTACCGCCGGGGGGCCAATTTCACGCGAAGTTGGCCCTTTTTCAATTCAATGGGAATGTCCGATGCAAACACGCAAAGCTTGGGTCGCAGGCTTGACCGCAGCCGTGGTGGGCGGTGGGGCCTGGCTGCTGTGGCAGCAGGGCGCGGTGACGTCAAAATCCGACTCGTCACCATCGCACGCCGAAGGTGAAAGCACCTGGCAAATCGCCGACGCCGGTCGCGCCTTTGGTCTGGGGGCCGCCAAGCCCGCTTCGCCAGTGCGCTCCCCCGACGAAGTACGCCGTCGCTTGTTCAAAGAAGGCTCGTTCGCGGGCACCGAGGCCGCCGGCAGTTGGTGCGTGGCCGAGCAAAAGCTCAAACCCTGTGGCGAGTTGCGCAGCCGTTTCGAGTACTACGTGCTGGGCCTGGGCGAAGTCACCATTGAAGAAATTCGCAGCCTGATCCAGGACGAAGCCAAACGCGAGAACGGTGCCCAACTGGCCGGCGAAATCATGGCCGTCTGGGACAAGTACTGGCAGGTTCGCACCTACGACTGGCGCAACAAGTTCGTCCAGTCCGACCGTGCCACCTGGAAGCCGGTGTTTGAAGAGCAGCGCTCCGTGCGGCGCCAGGTTCTGGGTGCGCCCTGGGCCGAGGCGTTCTTCAAGGACGACGAGAAGCACTTCGAGGACTACTACGCCCAATTGGAATCAGGCCAACCGCCTCCACCCGATCCGGGTGAGCCCGTGCCCCAGATGGCGCCTGGCAAGGACCCGGCCGCCGTGCGCGCCGAACGCGTGGCCCGCTATGGCGAGGCCGCGGCCGATCGGCTGGCCAAGGCCGACGAGGAGTGGGCGCAGTGGGAAGCGCGCCTGAGCGGCGCCCAGCGCGAGTGGGAACGTCTGCAAAAGGCATCCAACCTGTCGGATGCACAACGCAAGGCCGAGATCGTCAGCTACGTGAAATCCAACTTCGCGCCCGACGAGCAAATGCGCGTGCAGGCCCTGTTGCGCATCTGAGCCTCACACCGTTCGTCATCAAGGCCGGCGCGGACGACCCCGCGTCTGCCACAAAGGCTTCTTGCCTTTGAGGTGGCTCTCAATGCCATCGTTGAGGCGGCCGCGCAGGTCTACCACGCGGTCCAAGTGTCCGTAGACGTTGGGAAAGCGCAGGTCCAGCCAAAGCCACAGGGTGCAAGAGCGCAGGGCTTGCTCCATGCGCTCCAGGCGGCTGTGCTCATCCACGTCCTCCAGGAACCAGGGGCTGCCCGCCTCGCCCGTGAGCGCGTGGTAATGCGTCCAGTTCAGGAACTCCTGCACCTGGGATTCGGTGCGGGTGTCCACCGGCGCCTGGGCGTAGATGAAGCGTTCGCGCAATGTCAGCTTGCCAGCGCTGGCGTCAAGCTGTGCGGCCAGGTCCAGCATCTGCTCGAGTTCGGCCACCGCAAAGTGGGCGTCGTCCAGCTCCAGCTGTTCCATGAAGATGCCGAGCACGTCGCGCAAGCGGTCTTTCTTCAGGCGCGTGGCGATGGTCTCGACGTGCCACCAGTTGGGCGCCACGGGGGCTTTGAAATCAATCGGCGCTTTGGGCTGCTTGGGCAGCAAGTCGCGCAGCATGCGCAATGCCGTGGGTTCGGCCTCCTTGAGCACGCCGACGAAGCCTTCGTCGTGCATGCCGAAACGCCCTGCCCGGCCCGCGATCTGGTGGACCTCGGACACGGTGAGCGGCCGGTCGGTCTGGCCGTCGTACTTGACCATGGTGCTGAACAGCACGCGCCGGATCGGCAGGTTCAGACCCATGCCGATGGCGTCGGTGGCCACCAGCACGTGCGACTCACCCTGAGCAAAGCGCTCGGCCTCGCGGCGGCGCACCTCAGGCGGCAAAGCGCCGTAGATCACCGACACGGTCTTGCCATTGGCGGCGATCTGGTCGCGCAGCATCAGCACTTCGCGGCGGCTGAAAGCCACCACGGCATCGCCTTTTTTCAGGGCATTGATGGACAGGGGCGCGGGCAACAGTTGCACGTGCTGCTTGCGCTCAAAGTGCTTGACCTCGCAGTCCTCGCCACACAGGCGCAGCAGGTTCTGGATGGCGGGCACGGCGTAGGCCGAGCAGATGATGATGACCTCGTCGGCCGGCACGGCCACGATGGCCTGGGTCCAGGCCCAGCCACGGAAGGCATCGAAAATCATCTGCGCTTCGTCGATGACGGCGACTTCGATGGGCTCGTTGGTGCCGACCATTTCGATGGTGCTGGACACGACCGCGGCGCCGTCGGCCGGCACGCTTTCTTCACCGGTCAGCAGCGAGCAGGCCACGCCGCGCCCTTGCAGCCGGTCACGGCCTTCCAGGGCCAGCAGGCGCAGCGGCGCCAGGTAGGCCCCCTTGCTGGCCTTGGCCAGGCGCTCGAAGGCGGCGTGGGTCTTGCCGCTGTTGGGCGGCCCCACATACAGGGTGACCTTGCGCTGCAGTTGGCGCGCTTTCTGGAAGGTGTCGGGGTAGCCATCAAAGGCCAGTTGGTCGTTCAGGTCGTCCAGGGTGTCGAGCTCGGCTTCGTGGTGCTCCCAGCGCTCCAGGGCGCGGGTGCACGCGGCCTTGAGGGCATCAAACGGCTGGGGGGTACCGCACTCGGCCTGCAGCCGCGGCAGCAAGGAGGCCATCTGGCGCGGGTTACTCACCTTGGCCCGGGCCAGCAGCGCTTGCAGGTGGGCCAGCAGCTCATCGGCATGCCCGTAGGCTGGTGGCGTGCCCAGGCTTTTGATCAACGCGGGCTTGTCGCCGGTTCGGTAAAAGTCCCAGACCTGCTCGGCATCGATGGGCACTTTGAAGGACACCACCACTTTCCAGCCCTGATCAGGCACGGCCAAGGTCTGGCTGATCAGCCTGTCCCAATCATGGCCGCGTCGGAACAGCCCGAGCGCCTCCAGCGCCGTGGCTCGGTCGAGCATGACCGTGCGCACTTCGCGGCCGCCACCGATGGCATCCAGGTGGCGCAGGGCGAGGTCCATCAACTCGGGCGCAATCCAGCGGCTGGGCCGCGCGCCAGACACGGCCTTTTGCAGCAGGATCAGGCCCTGGCCATCCAGGTAGTCCTCGAAATTCGGGGTGTTCTCGGGGATGAAATCGGCCGGTTTGACCACCTGCGGCAGGTTGTAGGCGGCCTGGCGGATGCGGCCGATTTGTTCGGCATTCAGGTGCGGGGGAACGCGGCTGGCGTGGCGGGGAATGGGCAGGCTGCGGGGATCGGGAGCGGTGGCGGACATGGAGGCGGTGCGTGTCCCCGGTCAAGGGGAAAAGAGGGTGGCGATGTCGCCAGGGGAAAGGGGTATTGTCCGCTCAGGCGCGAATCAGGGTTTGAAGGCGGGGCAAAGCCTGGAGCGCGTTGGCCGTGGTGAGGTCGCGGGCCTGCTCCAGCGACCAGCCGCGCAAGGCGGCCAGGGTCTGCGCGATGCGGGGCAACTCGGCGGGCTCGTTGCGGCTGGAGATGCCCTTGGCGCGGTCTTTTTCCAGCACGTACAGCCAGTGGGGCGGGATGTCGGGTGCGTCGGTTTCCAGCACGATGGCATCACCGGGCAGATCAGCGGCCAGGCGCCGGATCTGCAAGGCGCGGTCAAAAGTCATGGCACCGCCGAAGCCCAGTTTGAAGCCCAGGTCGATGAAGGCCTGCGCTTGTTGGGCACTGCCGTTGAAGGCGTGCGCGATGCCCCCTTGTATCGCCTTGCCTTGTTGCTTCAGCCGCCGCAGGTGCTTGAGCAGGTCGTCGGCGCTGCGGCGCACGTGCACGATCACGGGCAGCTCAAACTCCACGGCCAGCGCCAGTTGCGCGGCATAGATGCGGTCCTGCAAGGCGTTGCTGGCTTCGTCTTTCAAGCTGAGGGCAAAGTGGTCCAGGCCGATCTCACCGATGGCCACCAGGCGCGGGTCGGCGTGGTGCTGTTGCAGGGCGGCCCGCAATTGGTCGATGGCGTCGTCACCTGCTTGTTTGACGAACAAGGGGTGGATGCCGAGGGCGTAGGTGCCATGGCATTGCAAGGCGGCCTGGCGGGCGGCTTCGAAGGTGGAGGGCATGACGGCCGGCACGACGATCATCCCGACGCCCGCTTGCGAGGCGCGTTCGATCACGGCTTGGCGGTCGGCGTCGAACTCGGGGGCGTCAAGGTGGCAATGGGTGTCGATCCACATGGTCGGGCTAGTGTAGTGTTCGACGGTTGTTGGCGTTTTTCTGTGTGGCGCGGGGCGCGCGCTGCCCAGACAAAGCACTCCAACCCAAGCACGCCCCAAAAATCCAGTGCGTCTGCGCAGAAGGCGCCATCTTCAAGGTACCTTTCTCGACAATGGTGGGCGCCAGGTCCAGTGAGGCGCTTGCCGCTGGTCGCTTCGGCCGTCTTCTGTCAAAGAAACTGCGCGTTGAATCGGTGCGCTCAGGCCGCCAGACGGCCCTGGACCAGCCGCAGGTAGCGGTCACATCGGTGGGCCAGACTGTCATCGTGCGTGACCATGACGAAGGCAGTACCTTGCTCCTTGGCCACCTGCAGCATCAGGTCGAAGACGCCATCGGCGGTGCCCCGGTCCAGGTTGCCGGTGGGCTCGTCGGCCAGCACGCAGGCAGGTTGGCTGACCAAGGCTCGGGCCACGGCCACGCGTTGGCGCTCCCCGCCCGACAACTCAGACGGACGGTGCTCGCCGCGCAATGACAAGCCCACACGGGCCAGCATGGCCATGGCCCGCTGGCGCGCCTCAGGCAACGACAGGCGCCGGATCAACAGCGGCATGGCCACGTTGTCCACGGCCGAGAACTCAGGCAGCAAATGGTGGAACTGGTAGATGAAGCCCAGGTGCTGGTTGCGCCAGCCGCCTTGCTGCGCCGCGTTGAGCTGCGAGAAATCGCGGCCCATCAGTTGCACGCGACCGGAGGTGGGCGCCTCCAGCCCCCCCAGCAAATGCAGCAGCGTGCTCTTGCCCGATCCCGATGCACCGACGATGGACAGGACCTCACCCCGCGAGATGGTCAGGTCCACGCCCTGCAGCACCGTCACGTCCAGCGGGCCTTCGGTGAAGCGTTTGGTCAGGCCCTGCGCGTGCAGGATCAAATCGGGCGACGACAACATGGGCTCATTCATAACGCAAAGCCTCGGCGGGCTGGACTCGGCTGGCGCGCCAGCTGGGGTAGATCGTGGCCAGGAAAGACAGCACCAGCGAGATCACGGCAATCGGCACGATGTCACCGGCTTGCGGATCGCTGGGCATGCGGCTGATCAGGTAGATGCTGCCCGGCAGAAAGTGCACGCCCAACAAATGCTCGATGAACTGCACGATGGCGCCCACATTGAAGGCCACCAGCAGGCCCAGGCCCAGGCCGCTCAGCGTGCCCAGGATGCCCGACAGCGCGCCCTGCACCATGAAGATCCCCATGATGGAGCCTGGCGTGGCGCCCAGGGTGCGCAAGATGGCGATGTCGGCGCGCTTGTCGGTCACCGTCATCACCAAGGTTGAAACCAGGTTGAAAGCGGCCACGGCCACGATCAAGGTCAGGATGATGAACATCATGCGTTTTTCAACCTGCACGGCATCGAACCAGTTGCGGTTGGTGCGCGTCCAGTCGTTGACGACCACATCACTGCCCAGCGACACGGCCAACTCGCCGGCCACCACGCGGGCGTCTTGCGAATCCTTGAGCTTGAGCTGCACCGCGGTGAGACCGCCCGTGCGGAACAACTTCGCGGCATCGTCGGCGTGCATCAGCACCAGGCCGTTGTCGTATTCATAGTGGCCCGCATTGAAAGTGCCCACCACGGTGACCTGCTTGATGCGCGGCACCACGCCTGCAGGCGTGTCCTGGCCACTGGGGGCCACCAAGGTGATGGGATCGCCCACGCGCACATTCATGCCGTTGGCCAACTCGGCGCCAATCACCACGCCCCAACTGCCCGGCGTCAGCAAAGCCATGGTGGACTTCATCTGCGCAGCCAAAGGCGTTACCGTGATCTCTTCGTCGGGCACGATGCCGCGCACCATGGTGCCGCGCATGTTCTCGCCCCGCGCGATCAAGGCTTGTGCCGGCACGAAAGGCGCCGCACCAATCACCTGCGGATTCTGGCGGGCCCTGGCCGCCAAGGCCTTCCAGTCGTCCAGCGGACCGCCATGCGCGTCGTAGATCTCGACGTGGGCAATCACGGACAGCATGCGGTCGCGAACCTCCTTCTGGAAGCCGTTCATCACCGACAAAACGATGATGAGCGCCGCCACGCCCAGGGCAATGCCCAGGACGGACACACCCGAGATGAAAGAGATAAAGCCATTGCGGCGGGCACCTCGGCCGGCGCGGGTGTAGCGCCAACCAACTCGCCATTCATAGGGAAGGTTCATGGTGGGCGAAGTGTACTCACTTGATAATCCCCGGATGCCCGCCTCGATTCCCTCTCAGCATTTGATCCTGCCTTTCGCGGCCAGCCTGTCCGAACCTTGCCAGCAGGCCCTGCCCCGGCTGGACGACGCCCAGCAGTTACCTCACCTGCACCAACTCCTGGGGCGGTTAACCCATTCCCAGCGCCTGGATGGCGATGAGTACGCCCGGGCCATGCCCCACGAGCGCGTTTTGGCTTCGCGCCTGGGCTGGGGCGACCTGGCCGACGGCACCTTGCCCTGGGCGGCCTGGCAGGCGCAGGCCAGCGGCATCGCCACCGAAGGCCTGGCCTGGGGCCTCCTGAGCCCCTGCCACTGGCTGATGGGCCGCGAAACCCTGACCCTGCTCGACCCCGATGAACTGCGCCTGACAGACGCAGAGGCCCGCGCTTTCCTGGAGGTTTTAAGCCCCTGGTTCGAAGAGGAGGGCTGGACCCTGCTCTACGCCAACCCGACCCGCTGGTACGCCGCCCACCCCTCGCTGACCAGCCTGCCCACCGCTTCGCTGGACCGGGTCATTGGCCGCAACCCCGATGTGTGGATGCCCGACCACCCGCAAGCCCGCCTGATCAAGCGCCTGCAAAACGAAGTGCAGATGCTGATGTACGAGCACCCGCTCAACGCGCCGCGCGAGGCGGCCGGCCAATTGACCGTCAACTCCTTCTGGCTGAGCGGCACCGGGCAATTGCCCAGCCAAGCCACGCCAACCTTGCCCGAAGGCACAGAGTTGGTGATCGATTTGCGCGCCCCCTTGCTCGCCAGCAACCTGGCCGACTGGATTGCCACCTGGCATGCGCTGGACGGCACCGTGTTGAAAGCCGCCTGCGCCGCGCTGGACGCCGGCCAAACCATTGAGCTGACGCTGTGCGGCGAGCGCAGCGCCATCACCTTGAGCGCCCCCGCTGCGCCCTCTTTCTCGCAGCGCCTGATCAGCCGCGCCCAGCGCTGGCTGGGCCGCCCCGGCACCTTGCCTTCGGCCCTGCTCGCCACACTTTGAACTGGCCCCATCCCGCCCCATGAAAATCACCGCCAGAGACGTCCCCGCCCGCACCACCTGGGCGCTTGAGCAAGCCGGCGTGCACCCGCTGCTGGCGCGCCTGTTCGCCTCGCGCGGCGTGCGCCACGTCGATGAACTGGACGATGCCCCTGCCAAACTGCTGCCGCCCAGCGAGCTGAAAGGCGCGCTGGAAGCCGCTCGCCTGTTGGCCGATGCCATCGAGCAAAACCAGCACATCTGCATCGTGGCCGACTACGACTGCGACGGCGCCACCGCCTGCGCCGTGGGCTTGCGCGGCTTGAAGATGCTGGGCGCCCTGCCCGGCCAGATCAGCTTCGTGGTGCCCGACCGGGCCCTGCACGGCTATGGCCTCACGCCACCCATCGTGGAGATGGTGCACGCCAAGCAGGCCAAGGTGCTGATGACCGTGGACAACGGCATGGCCAGCCACGAAGCCGTGGACCGTGCCCATGCCCTGGGCATCCAGGTCGTCATCACCGACCACCACTTGCCCGTGGTCAACGCGGATGGCCAGGTCAGCCTGCCGCTGGCCGACGTGATCGTGAACCCCAACCAGCCCGATTGCCCCTTTGCCAGCAAGGCGTTGGTGGGCGTGGGCGTGATGTTCTACGTGCTGCTGGCCCTGCGCGCCGAACTCCGCCAACGCGGCGCCTTCGATGCCGCCAACCAGCCCCGCATCGACAGCCTGCTTGACCTGGTGGCACTGGGCACCGTGGCCGATGTGGGCCGCCTGGACGCCAACAACCGCCGACTGGTCAGCCTGGGCCTCAAACGCATCCGCTCGGGCCGCATGCAGCCGGGCATCGCGGCGCTGTTTGTCGCGGCGGGGCGCGATCCCGTCAAAGCTTCGAGCCAGGACTTCGGTTTCGCCCTGGGGCCCCGTGTGAACGCGGCGGGCCGCCTGGCCGAGATGGGCCTGGGCATCGAATGCCTGCTGACCGATGATGTGGGCCGCGCGCAAGAACTGGCCCAGCAACTGGACGCCATCAACCGCGAACGCCGCGAGCTGGAAACCGGCATGCGCGAGCAAGCCGAAGCGCTGCTCGAATCACTGATGCCCGAAGACGAACCGCCGCCCGCCATCGCCATCTTCGATCCGGAATTTCACGAAGGCGTGGTGGGCATCGTCGCCTCGCGCCTGAAAGACCGCCAGCACCGCCCCACCTTCGTGTTCGCCTTGGGCCAGGACGGCCTGCTCAAAGGCTCGGGCCGGTCGATCCCCGGCTTTCATTTGCGCGATGCGCTCGACTTGGTCAGCAAACGCCACCCGGGTTTGCTGAAGAAGTTCGGCGGCCACGCCATGGCGGCCGGCTGCACCATCCTGGAGGAAGATTTCGACACCTTCGAGCAAGCCATCATGCTGGTCGCCCACGAGGGCCTGGACCCCAGCCTGCTGGCGCGCCAGATCAGCACAGACGGCCCGTTGGAAACGCAATGGTTCACGCCTGAGACGGCATCGGCACTGGAGCAAACGGTGTGGGGGCCGGGCTTTGACACACCCGTCTTCAGCGACGCGGTCGAGGTGATCAGCCAGCGCCTGGTCGGCACGCGCCACATGAAGCTGAGCCTGCGGGTGCAAGGCCAGGTGCGCGATGGCATCTGGTTTGGGCGCACGGAACCGCTGCCCGACAAAGTGCACCTGGCGTTTCGCATCGGCCTGGACGAATACCAGGGACGCCAGCGCGTTCAGATCATGGTGGAAGGTTTGGCGGACGCCTAGAATTTTCGTTCCAGAAATTGCCGATAGGCCTGTTCGCCAGCAAAGCTGTATCGGGCTGCTGCATCTTGCTGTGCCAGCGCCCCCCCTCCATGCCTGACACCGTGCGGCGGCCTAACCCTACCAGCACTTCCCAGCCGGGCTGCGCCGCCAAGGATTGGGCAATGCGGCGAAACTGGCCAGGGAAGTTCTGGTGGATGAAGAGGATGCGCATGGTTGCTTCGCTGAGGGGCCTTATGCCCAGTTGGCCGCGATCACCGGGTTGAGGGACGTTTGGTAGTTGGCTGGCAAGGTGGTCTGGCCCGCCGCAGGTGGCGTGAACCCGGCCATGGCATTGACCAGATTCTCTACCTTGCTGGCGATCAGTGCCTTGCCGTCCGACAGCTTCACGCTCTCGACCTGGTTGGCTACCGCCGTGTACCAGTTGTTAATGGTGAACTTGTCGGTGGTGCCGATCACCGACAGTTCCAGGTTATTGCCCACATGGCGCAGCCACAATTGGTCGGCGGTGACGCCGACCAGCACGCTGAGTTGGTCGGTGCCGCCGGCATCGCTCAAGGTGTCCGCGCCCTCGCCTCGACCCCAGATGTAGGTGTCGTTGGATGTGCCCGAAGCGGCCACCAATGCATCGGCGCCCAATCCGCCACGGTAGGTGTCGTTGCCCCCTCCGCCTGCCAATGTGTTGGCACCACTGTTGCCCGTCAGCACATTGCTGGAAGCATTCCCCGTGCCGTTGATGCTGCCTGCCCCTGTGAGGGTGAGGTTCTCGACGCCCTGTGTGAACCGTTGATCAACGGAGTAAGAAACACTGGACTTGACCTCATCCGCAGTGCCGTTGGCGGCCCCAGCGAACTCATAGACCAGATCATCGATCGAGTTGACGATGTAGG
>NZ_JACMNS010000149.1 GCF_014378415.1 Aquabacterium sp. | reverse complement strand
GGTCGCCATGGACCTGTTCAGCCAGGCCGAGCTCGACGAGCTGGCCCAAAGCATCCTGCTGTGCCCCGACGCCGACTACATCGCCAAGGTCCAGGCCGAGATCGACCGCCTGCTGCCCACCATGCAGCGCGCCGACATCATCCGCGCGTCGCTGGCAGGGCGGGGCGCCCTGATCCTGACCCCCAACAAGGAAGCGGCCTGTGCCATCAGCTACCGCATCGCGCCCGAACACTTGGAAGTTTCGAGCAACGACCCGCACCGCTGGGAGCCCCTGCTCAAGCACGCCGGCGCCATCTTCCTGGGCGCTTACACCAGCGAAAGCCTGGGCGACTACTGCGCTGGCCCCAACCACGTGCTGCCCACCTCGGGCACCGCGCGTTTCTCGTCGCCGCTGGGGGTCTATGACTTCCAAAAGCGCAGCAGCCTGATCGAGGTCAGCGAAGCCGGTGCCCAGACCCTGGGCCAGATCGCCGCCGTGCTGGCCCACGGCGAAGGCCTGCAAGCCCACGCGCGAGCGGCTGAATTCCGACTCAAGTCCCACGCCAAATCATGAGCAACAGCTTGTCCAAGGCCACCAAGGCCATCGAGGTCATCCGCCCCGATGTGCGGGCCATGCACGCTTACCACGTGCAAGATGCCGCCGGCTTCATCAAGCTCGACGCGATGGAGAACCCCTTCACGCTGCCTGCTGAGTTGCAAGTCGAGCTGGGCCAACGCCTGGGCGCCGTGGCATTGAACCGCTACCCCGGCACGCGCATCAACGACCTGCACGCTGCCTTGCATCGCCACGCCCAGGTACCGGATGGCTACAGCATCGTGCTGGGCAACGGTTCCGACGAGCTGATCTCGCTGTTGTCCTTGGCCTGCGCCCAACCCGGCGCGACTGTGCTGGCCCCGCTGCCGGGCTTTGTGATGTACGAGATGTCGGCCAAGCTGCAAGGCTTGAACTTCGTGGGCGTGCCACTCACCGCTGATTTCGAGTTGGACACCGCCGCCATGGTCGCGGCCGTGCGCCAGCACCGCCCGGCCATCACCTACATCGCCTACCCCAACAACCCCACGGCCAACCTGTGGGATGACGACGCCATCCAGGCCATCGTCGATGCCGTGGCGCAAGAAGGCTGCGGCTTCGTCGTCATGGACGAGGCCTACCAACCCTTTGCCAGCCAAAGCTACCTGGGCCGCCTGCCAAAGAGCCCGCACGTTTTGCTGATGCGCACCCTCAGCAAATTCGGCTTGGCCGGTGTTCGCCTGGGTTACCTTATCGGCCCGCAAGCCCTGGTGGCCGAGTTTGACAAGGCCCGCCCGCCTTACAACGTCAGCGTCCTCAACGCCGAAGCCGCGCTCTTCGCGCTGGAGCACGAGGCCGAATTCACCCGTCAGGCCCAGGTCATCAAGGCCGAGCGTGAGCGCGTTCAAGCCGCCTTGGCCACCATGCCGGGCGTGAAGTCCTACCCTAGTCAAGCCAACATGATCCTGGTGCGCGTGCCGGATGCCGCCGCTGTCTTCACGGGGCTCAAGGAACGTGGCATCCTGATCAAAAATGTGGCGGGCATGCATGGTTTGCTGGCACACTGTGTCCGCTTAACCGTGGGCCTGCCCTCTGAAAATGACGCCTTGATTGCCGCATTGCAGTCCACTTTGAACTCGATCCCAACATGAATGCTTTTGAGACGGCGCCGCAATCCGCCGACGCCTCGTTTGAGGCCCGCGTGGCCGAAGTCACCCGCCACACGGCCGAGACGCAGATCACCGCGCGCGTCAACCTGGACGGCACGGGGGCAGCCAAGCTGCACACCGGCATTGGCTTTTTCGACCACATGCTTGACCAGATCGCCCGCCACGGCTTGATCGACCTGGACATCCATGCCGAAGGCGACCTGCACATCGACGGCCACCACACCGTGGAAGACGTGGGCATCACCGTGGGCCAGGCCTTCGCCAAGGCCGTGGGCGACAAGAAAGGCATCCGCCGCTACGGCCACGCCTACGTGCCCCTGGACGAAGCCCTGTCGCGCGTCGTGATCGATTTCTCCGGGCGCCCCGGCCTGACCATGCACGTGCCCTTCACGGCCGGCAGCATCGGTGGCTTCGACACCCAGCTCACGTTTGAATTCTTCCAGGGCTTTGTCAACCACGCGGGCGTGACCCTGCACATCGACAACCTCAAAGGCGTCAATGCGCACCACCAGTGCGAAACGGTCTTCAAGGCCTTCGCTCGGGCCTTGCGCATGGCGCTGGAGCGCGATCCCCGCATGGCTGGGGTCATCCCGTCCACCAAAGGCTCTCTTTGATCTGCTGACGCCATGAGCCAAACCTCGACTGTGGCCGTCATCGATTACGGCATGGGCAACCTGCGATCGGTGTCGCAAGCGGTCGAACACGCCGCGCAAGGCCTGAACCTGAACGTGGTCGTCACCAATGACCCCGCAGTGGTGCACGCCGCCGAACGGGTGGTCCTCCCAGGGCAGGGCGCCATGCGCGACTGCATGGCGGAGTTGCGCGACGCCCATGGCGGCGATCTGCTGGGCGCCGTTCTGCACGCTGCCAACAACAAGCCCTTGATGGGTGTGTGCGTGGGCATGCAGATGCTGCTGGATCACAGCGAAGAACAAGATACCCCCGGGCTGGGTTTTTTCCCGGGCCAGGTCAAGCGTTTCCGGCTGGACAAGCAGCGCCAACCCGACGGCAGCCGCTACAAGGTGCCCCAGATGGGCTGGAACCGTGTCTTCCAAAGCACGCACGCCGATGTCCGGGGTGGTCAAGCCCACCCGGTCTGGGAAGGCATCCCCGACGGCAGCTACTACTATTTCGTCCACAGCTACTACGCCCAAGTGGACAATCCGCAACATACTGCGGGTGAAACGGACTACGGCGCGCGCTTTACCAGCGCCGTCGCCCGGGATAATATTTTTGCGACCCAGTTCCATCCAGAAAAAAGCGCGCAGCACGGCCTCGCCCTGTACCGCAATTTTCTGCGTTGGAAACCCTGAACCCGCGGCTCCTCACGGCTCCGCTTCCACTTTCTTCACCACCTGTCACAGCCATGTTGCTGATCCCCGCGATTGACCTGAAAGACGGCAAATGTGTTCGCCTCAAACAAGGCGACATGAACGATTCCACCACCTTCGGAGAAGACCCGGCCGCGATGGCCCGGCGCTGGCTTGATGCCGGTGCCCGGCGCTTGCACCTGGTGGACTTGAACGGGGCCTTTGCCGGCAAGCCCGTCAACGAGGCGGCCATCAAGGCCATCCTCAAAGAGGTTGGCAACGAAATCCCGGTGCAACTGGGCGGCGGCATCCGCGACCTCGACACCATCGAGCGCTACCTCGATGACGGCATCAGCTACGTCATCATCGGCACGGCCGCCGTCAAGAACCCCGGCTTACTGCGCGATGCGTGCACCGCTTTTGGCGGCCACATCATCGTGGGCCTCGACGCCAAGGACGGCAAAGTCGCCACCGATGGCTGGAGCAAGCTGTCCGGCCACGAAGTCATCGACCTGGCTCAGAAGTTCCAGGACTACGGCGTTGAAGGCGTGATCTACACCGACATCGGCCGCGACGGCATGCTCACGGGCATCAACATCGAGGCCACCGTCAAGTTGGCCCAGGCCCTGACCATCCCCGTGATCGCCTCGGGCGGCCTGTCCAACCTGGCCGACATCGAGCGCCTGTGCGCCGTCGAAGGCGAAGGCGTGCAAGGCGTGATCTGCGGCCGCGCCATCTACAGCGGCGACCTCGACTTCGCCGCCGGCCAGACCCGGGCCGACGAACTCAACGGCGCTCGGTAAGGTAAGGCAAGACGTGCTGGCCAAACGAATCATTCCCTGCCTGGACGTGACTGGTGGTCGTGTCGTCAAGGGCGTCAACTTCGTTGAATTGCGCGACGCCGGTGACCCGGTCGAAATCGCCGCGCGCTACAACGAGCAAGGCGCCGACGAACTCACCTTCCTGGACATCACCGCGACCAGCGATGGCCGCGACCTGATCCTGCACATCATCGAAGCCGTGGCTTCGCAAGTCTTCATCCCCTTGACGGTGGGTGGGGGTGTGCGCACGGTCGAAGATGTTCGCCGCCTGCTCAACGCTGGCGCCGACAAGGTCAGCTTCAACTCCGCCGCCTTGGCCAACCCGCCCATCATCCGCGCCGCATCTGACCGCTATGGTTCGCAGTGCATCGTGGTGGCCATCGACGCCAAGAAACGCGTGGGCGATGACTTGGCCGCACGCGGTCCGGGCTGGGACGTCTACAGCCATGGTGGCCGCAAAAACCTGGGCCTGGACGCGGTGGCCTGGGCCGCGCAGATGGCCGAGTTCGGCGCCGGCGAGATCCTGCTGACCAGCATGGATCGCGATGGCACCAAGTCGGGCTTCGACCTGGAGTTGACCCGGGCGGTCAGCGACGCGGTGAGCGTGCCCGTGATCGCCTCGGGCGGCGTGGGCAACCTCGACCACTTGGCCGATGGTGTGCAACAAGGTGGCGCCGACGCGGTGCTGGCCGCCAGCATCTTTCACTATGGTGAATACACCGTGGGCCAGGCCAAGGCGCTCATGCAACAGCGAGGCATCCCCGTTCGTCTTTGACGGTCGGGACCAGAATTATGAACCTTTGCGCCCGATCCTGGCCAGAGGGTGTCACCAGTCGAGACATGGCCATGAAATAGGTACAGGGGGAGCAGGGCGAAAGGCGTACGCTTGATTCCATCGTCACTTCCTGGAGCGAACATGGCTTTAGCCCCGAGATTCAAGCCCCTTGAGTTGTCCTCCTTGAACACGGCGCCCGGCTTGCCGCAAACCCACCGGCAAGCCCACCTTGAAGATCCTGCGCTGGCCCTGCTCACCGACCTGACCCACAGCGCCTGCGTGGTAGCCAGCCACCGCGACAGCCTTGAAAGTACCTTGCACGTGATGATGCGCGCGGGTGTGCGCATGGTATTCGTGTCGGGTGCCGATGGCCTGCTGGCCGGGGTTGTCACTGCCGATCTGTTGCAAGGTGAACGTCCGGTGCTTCGCGCGTCCAACCACCATGTGGCCCACAAAGACCTGACCGTGGCCGACATGATGATCCCCATCAATCACTGGGAAGTGCTGGACCTGTCCCAGGTGCGCACCGCCCGCCTGGGCGACATCGTGGCCACCATGAAGGAGCATGGTTTGCGCTACCTGCTGGTCACTCAGCTCAAGGATGGGCAGACCACCTTGCGCGGTTTGTTCTCCGCCACCCGCCTCGAGCAGGCCTTGGGCCAGGCCATCGGCAGCGACCTGCACTCGCGCAGTTTTGCCGAACTGGAAGCTGTGCTGGTGCGCTGACGGCATCAGGGCAGGGGGCTTCGTCAGGCCGGGTTGTCGATGTCGATGAACTCGTGGGCCAGGCCAAACTCCTGCGCCACGGCGGCACCCAGGGCCTGAACTCCATAGCGCTCGCTGGCGTGGTGCCCACAGGCCATGAACGCCACGCCCGTCTCGCGCGCGCAGTGGGCCTGTGGCTCCGAGATTTCGCCGGTCAGGAACACATCAGCACCCGCCGCGATGGCCCCTTCAAAGAAGCCTTGAGCGCCGCCGCTGCACCACGCGACGCGCTTCAGCGGTCGGCCATCACCTGGCAGGACGGTCGGCGTTTTGACCAGTTTTGAGGCCACTAGGTGGGTCAAGCCTTCCAACGTCAGGCCGGCAGGCGCAGGACCGATGAAGCCCAGGTCCTGATCCCCAAAGCGCCCATCAGCGGCCAGCCCAAGGCGCTCGCCCCACTGGGCGTTATTGCCCCAGGTGGGATGGGCGTCCAAAGGCAAATGGTAAGCCAGCAAATTGATGTTGTGCCCCAGCAACAATGCCAGGCGCTGCTTCATCCAGCCCGTCACGCGTCCGTCGTGCCCCCGCCAGAACAGGCCGTGGTGAACCAGGATGGCATCGGCCTGGGCTTCGATGGCCGCTTCAATCAGGGCCTTGCTGGCCGTGACCCCGCTGACGATTTTGCTGACTTGGACCCGGCCCTCCACTTGCAAACCATTCGGCCCATAATCCTTGAAGCGGGCCGCCTCCAGCACGGTGTTGAGGTGGTGGTGCAAAGTATCTCGGTCAATCACGGCGGGCCCTTTTGGAGTCTGTGGGTTCAATGCGCAAACTTTGGATGATTTTCTCGCAAGCCGTCACGGTGTTCGTGGCGGCGTTGTTCGTGGTGACCACGCTCAAACCGCAGTGGATACAGTCTATGCCTTGGCGTTCCAACCAGCCGGCCACCGTCATCGCGGCACCGTTGGCCAACAAGCCCACGGGTGGTCTGTCGGGCACACCCATGCTCAGCTTCAGCGATGCGGCCAAGCGCGCGGCGCCCGCCGTGGTCAGTGTGCTCACATCCAGCAAGGAGGCTTCGCGCCGTGGCACCAAGCAAAACGACCCCTGGTTCAGGTACTTCTTTGGCGAGCAGGGCAATCAGCCGCAATCGGGCATTGGTTCGGGCGTCATCGTGTCGTCCAACGGCTATGTGCTGACCAACAATCACGTGGTCGAGCGCATGGACGACATCGAGGTCATGCTCACCGATGGGCGCAAGGCGCGCGCCAAGGTCATCGGCAGCGATCCCGAGACCGACCTGGCCGTGCTCAAGATTGAGCTCGACCGCCTGCCGTCCATCACCTTTGGCAACTCCGACACCTTGCAGGTGGGAGATGCTGTACTGGCCATTGGCAACCCCTTTGGCGTGGGGCAGACCGTCACGGCGGGCATCGTCAGCGCGCTGGGCCGCAATCAACTTGGCATCAACACCTTCGAGAATTTCATCCAGACCGATGCGGCCATCAACCCCGGCAATTCGGGCGGCGCTTTGGTGGACGCCAGCGGCAGCCTGATGGGCATCAACAGCGCCATCTATTCGCGCTCCGGTGGCAGCCTGGGGATCGGCTTTGCCATCCCGGTGTCGACGGCCCAGCATGTGCTGGAAAGCCTGATCCGCGACGGCCAGGTCACGCGTGGCTGGATTGGCGTGGAGCCTCGTGATTTGACCGCCGAAATTGCCGAGACCTTCAATTTGCCGCTCAAGGACGGAGTGCTGATCACGGGCGTGTTGCAGAACGGTCCGGCCGCGCAGGGCGGCGTGCACCCGGGTGACGTGGTCGTTCAGATCGCACAGACCCCGGTAGCCAACACCTCGCAGTTGCTCAACGCGGTGGCCAGCCTCAAGCCAGGCGAGCCCGCCAGGATCACGGTTCAGCGGGCTGGCAAGGTGATGGCGCTGGACGTGGTCGCTGCGCAACGACCCAAGGCCTCGCGCAACGAAGTCAATCGCCAGCAGGCGCCTTCTCAGGAAGAGTGATCGGCGGAAGAAGCCGCGTCGGCGGCTGATTCATCCTTGGGCTTGCCCGACCATTGCGCGGCCCAGATGCCGACCTCGTAGAGGATGCACATCGGGATGGCCAAGGCCAGCTGGGACACCACATCCGGTGGCGTGACCACGGCCGCGATCACGAAGGCCAACACGATGAAATAGCGGCGGAAGTCCTTGAGCTTTTGCACGGTCACGATGCCCATGTGCGCCAGGATGACCAGTACCACGGGCACCTCGAAGGCCGCCCCAAAGGCCAGGAACATGTTGAGCACAAAGCTCAGGTAGGCCTCAATGTCTGGCGCGGCCGTGATGCTCTTGGGCGCAAAGCTCTGAATGAATGCAAACACCTGCCCGAACACGAAGAAATAGCAAAATGCCACGCCCATGAAGAACAGCAAAGTGCTGGACACGATCAGCGGCATCACCAGTTTTTTTTCGTGCGTGTACAGCCCAGGGGCCACGAAGGACCAAACCTGGTACAGCACCACCGGCAGGGCCAGCAAAAAGGCCGCCATCATGGTGATCTTGATGGGCACCATGAAGGGCGAGATCACGCTGGTAGCGATCAAGGTGGCGCCCTTGGGCAGGTGGGCCACCAGCGGCGCGGCCAGCAAGTCGTACAGGTTGGCCGGTCCGGGGTAGATCGCCAGGATGGCAAAGGCCAGGCCGATGGCCAGCGCGGCGCGGATCAATCGGTCGCGCAATTCAATCAGGTGGGCAACGAAGGGCTGCTCGGCTCCCTCCAGGTTGGGCTGCTTGGGGTCGTTGTCGCTCACAAAGGGATCACATCAAGGTTGGCTGGAGCGTGCTGCGGCAGGTGGGCGGAATCGCGCCACGCGCGCGGCACCCGATTGCACATGGCGGCGCACGCCACTTTGTTGTTTGTACCAAGTCGGCATGGCCGCGCGTTTGAGGCGCCAGTTTTTGCGGACAGGCTTGGGTACAAAACTGTTGTAAGACGTCTGGTGCAGATCGTTGTAGTAGCTGTCCGACTGGCCGCTGCCCAGGGCGGAGTTGATCTCGCCCTCGGCGTGGTTGATGCCACCCGAGACCGATTGCTCTACATTGCGCGCCGCGTCTTCGAACCCACTTTTCACCTTCTTGAGTTCTTCAATTTCGATCGAGCGGTTGACCTCGGTCTGCACCTGCGACACATAGCGCTGGGCTTTGCCCAAGAGCAAGCCC
Source organism: Aquabacterium sp. (assembly GCF_014378415.1). Classification (GTDB taxonomy): domain Bacteria; phylum Pseudomonadota; class Gammaproteobacteria; order Burkholderiales; family Burkholderiaceae_C; genus Aquabacterium. The sequence continues at coordinate 9,955 of NZ_JACMNS010000149.1, read as the reverse complement.
ACCGTGCGGGCCACGCGCGGCAGTTTTTCTGGCCCGATCACAATCAGGGCCACAGCGCCAATCAGGGCGAGTTTGTCAATGCCAAAGTCGATCATGGCTCAACAGTCCCGAGCGGACGACAGCATCACGACTTGGTCTTGGCTTCGACATCGACGGTGTTGGCGTCGGTCTTGGCGTGGTTGGTGACCTGCTGCGAAGCAGGCGCGCCGGGGGCGTCGGATGCGTCGGTCGTGCCGCCATCCTTCATGCCGTCCTTGAAGCCCTTGACGGCCGAACCCAGGTCGCCGCCAATGTTCTTGAGCTTCTTGGTGCCAAAAACCATCATCACGATCACCAGCACGATCAACCAGTGCCAAATGCTGAATGAACCCATGTCGCTCTCCTAAACCGGTCTTTCGACCAAAAACAAAAAAACAATCCAGGCCATCTTGCCTGTGATTGAAGACTACATGTTGTCGCCTTCGGTGGCTTGGCGCGTTGGCGCCTTGCGCAGAGCAAATTCTTCCAGCCCGGACAAGCCTTCGCGGCGGGCCAGTTCGGCCACCACGTCGGCCGGGCTGAGCTCGAAATGCGCCATCGCCACCATGGTATGAAACCACAGATCGGCGAATTCGCCCACCAAGGCCTTGCTGTGTTCGGGGCTGGGATGAAAGGCCGCGTCCTTGGCCGCCATGACCGTTTCAGTGGCCTCTTCGCCCACTTTTTTCAAGATGGCGTCTGTGCCTTTGTGGAACAGACGCGCCACATAGCTCTTGTCCTGATCACCGCCTTTGCGGGATTCGATGACGGCGGCCAGCCGCAGCAGGACGTCGGTGGTGGTGGGCACAGGTTCACTCATGGGGCATCAGGGAAGAGGGCGGTCACTTGTAAATGTGCTCGGGGTTTTTGAGGACCGGGTCCACGCTCACCCATTGGCCTTGTTCGTATTTCTGGAAAAAGCAGCTGTGGCGCCCGGTGTGGCAGGCGATGCCGGGCGTGTGCCCCAATTGCTCAACGCTCAAAAGCACCACATCGTTGTCACAATCCAGGCGGATGGATTGCACTTTTTGCGTGTGCCCGGATTCCTCGCCCTTGTGCCACAAACGCTGACGCGAGCGGCTCCAGTACACGGCCTCGCCGATGTCGGCGGTGCGTGCCAAGGCATCACGGTTCATCCATGCAAACATCAGCACATCACCTGTGCTGGCTTCTTGCGCGATCACGGGCACCAGGCCCTGATCATCCCAGCGAATGTCATCCAACCAATTCATGGATGCTAGTGTAGCAATCGCAATGCCAGGGCGTTGCTGGGACAATGTCGCCATGCCTGCTTTTCACACCCCAACCCCGCCCGTTCTGGCCCTGACCATGGGCGACGCTTGCGGCATCGGCCCTGAGATCATCTCCTGCCTCTGGCTGGATTCGGCCATGCCTGATGCGTTGGTGTTGGGTTCTCCACAGGTCATGCACCGCGCGGCGGCTTGGGTAGCCCAAGCCAGGGGGGAGCATCCGCCGGTGGTGGTCGAAATTCATGATCCAAAAAACTGGGCCGATGTGCCGGCAGGCGCGATGCCCGTCTGGGCGCCGCCCGGTTTGCCCGAAGACCTGATCGACGCCCCCGTGGGCCAGGTGGACGTGCGTGCCGGCCGTGCCGCCGCCGCCTGCATCCGCGCGGCCGTGCGTCTGGCGCAGACCGGTGTGGTGGCCGGCATCGTCACCGCCCCCTTGCACAAAGAAGCCTTGGCCTTGGCGGGCGAGCCCTATCCAGGGCACACCGAACTCCTGCAGGCCGAGGGCGCCCCACCAGGCCAGCCGCCCGCACCCGTGCGCATGATGCTGGCCAACGGCCAACTCAAGACGGTGCTGGTCACCATCCACATGGCCTTGCGCCAAGCGATCGATGCGGTCACCTTCGAGTCCGTGCTGGACACCATTCGCATCACCCATGACAGCGCCAGGCTGTGGGGTGTGGAGCGCCCTCGCATCGCCGTGGCCGGCTTGAACCCGCATGCGGGGGAGGGCGGCTTGTTTGGCGACGAAGAGATCCACCTCATTGGACCGGCGATCCAGGCGGCGCGGGCTTTGGGCATTGACGTGACCGGGCCGCTCGCGCCCGACACCGTGTTCATGCGTGCCCGCCACGCGGCGGATCACCCAGGCGAGTTCGACGTGGTGATCGCGATGTACCACGACCAGGGCCTGATCCCCGTCAAGTACATGGGGCTGGACCATGGCGTGAACGTCACATTGGGCTTGCCCTTCGTGCGAACCAGCCCGGACCATGGCACCGCGTTTGACCTGGCGGGCACCGGGCGCGCCAATCCTTCCAGCCTGCTGCAGGCCTGGCGCATGGCACGCCAACTGGTGAGCGGGCAGGGGGCCGCTTAGCCAACCAGCCTAGGCGGCCGATTTGTTGCCAGCCAGTGCCGCCAGCTGACGGCGCGCGCGCATCGTGGCCCGCTCGATCAACTCTGATTGCTCGAACGCCTTGAAGCGGCCCGAGTCGCACATCTTGGCCAGCGTCCGCGAGGTCAGCGAAATGGTCTGCTTGTGCTGGTGGCCCTGCGTAAAGATGAAGAAGCTGCGCCCTTCGCTGATCCAGGTCAGGCGCACGCGCTTCCATTCACCCTGCATCTGCATCTGGTAGGCCGTGCCTTTGTTGATGTGGTGGACGAGTTGGGCGCCAGCGGAGGGCACCGGCGGCGCGTCCAGGTTGATGTCGATGTCCAGCAGGCTGGGGTCGCTGGGGCCCGTGGCGTCCAGGTCAATGTCCAGCGGCTCGTTGGCCAGCGAGGCCTCGGGCATGAAGCCGGCTTGCTTGATCTCGTCCGCGCTCAGCGCGGTCACCACCGTCAGCGTGGGGATCTCGGCGATGTTGTCCAGCGACGCGGGCAGCGGGTCGTTGGCGGCTTCTTCCCGGCTGGGGATGTTGATTTTTTCGACCTTGCTCAGCTGCGCTTCGAGCATGCGCACCGTCAGGTCGTGTTGCGGTTGGGCCTTGAGCGACTCCGCGTGCGAGGGCAGCAATTTCGAGAAGAAATCCTGCTTGGCTTCTTCAGACCATTGGATCAGGGCCAGGCCTTCATTCAGGTCCTTCATCAGCTGCGGCAGCTTCATCAGAAACTCTTTGCGCAACTGCGGACTGCCTTTGGGCTGCACGCTCAAGGCCAGGTTGTGCCCGGCCTTCTTGACCCGTTGCGCCATCACCGAGTGCACGCCATCTCGGGCGCTGGCCATCACCTGCACCTGGCTCCAAATCTGGGTCAGGAAGTCGCGGACGAACGCTGGCATCTCCACGTCGGCCAGTTCTTTTTTGAGCACCTGCATGTAGCGCTGCTGCACGCGCAGGTCGGCTTCCTTGCCGCTGAGCAGGGCGGCCACGGCAGCGTTCTCAAAGCTTTCCTGGCGGTTTTGCTCATCGATGAAGGCTTCCAGCTCCGTCAGCTTGGCCTCGTACAGCGGCATGCTGTCGAAGTCACCTTCGACGACATCGTCTACCAGCGAGGTGATTTTGGCCAAGTAGGCTTGCCCCACGCCTTGCTCGTGGTCGTCAAATGCGGCGGACAGACTGGCGATGCGGTTCACCAAACGCCGCACCGGGTGTTTGCGCGAGCTGAAAAATCCCATGTCGTGCAATGCCACGCGCAACACGGGCAATTGCAGCCGGGCAATCTGGCGGGCCATCTGCGGCGACACCTTGGGGTCTGACAACACTTGGTCGAACAAGGCCGCCACGATGTCGATGACCATCTGGTCCAGCGCCGCGCCACCACTGGCGCGAACCAGTTCCTCGCGGTGGGCGCGGATCATGTTCACGGCCATCATGGGGCCCGCGAAGCCGCCTTGCGCGGCACCGTCGATCGGCACGCCCGGGATAGTCCCCGCGAAATCGGCGGCCGAGGCCACCGAGCCCGCGTCCACGCCACCCCAGCCTTGCAGGTAGGGCACGCTGTTGAGTCGGCGGATCAGGGCGTTGAATTCACCCGCAGCGCCTCCGGCTTGAACGGCACCACCTCCCCCCGTCGGCCGGCCGCCCATCCAGCTGTGCGCACCCCACGGTGGGGTGTTGAACGCCGAGGCAGGCATGGACACGCCAAACATCTCACTCAGTGCCATGGCGGCGCGTTGGTGCGCCTGCAGTGGCGTACTGCCGCTGTTGTGCTGACCGCCATGCTGGCTGTGGCCTTGCGGGGCCGTGTCATTGAACGCCCCAGGCTGGGTGGGCGGCGCGCCTGACAGGCTGCCGGGGCTGGTGGTTCGCCCTCCCTGTATAGATGCTCGGAATTTGCTGGCACTGACCAGGTCCACGGGTCGCACGCCTTGCGAGCGAAGCTCCTTCACAGTCATCTCGTAACTGTTCTTGAGTCCGATGGCCAGGTGCCGACCAATCTGCTGGGCTAGCAGGGTAGTCACTTCTGGATCGGTGCTGACCTCGGTCAGGGCTTCTAGCAATGCCCCGCTCACCGTCTGCGGGCGCAATGGATTGTGCTCGGCCAGCGAATCGTCCAGCAAAGGGCTCAGGTGGTCATGGACCGCCTTGAACTCGCTCTCGCACTCCTGGCCCAGACTTTGTGCCAGTCGCTCGGCCACGACATTGCGTTCCACCTCGGCGTTATCGACCAGGCTGAGGGCGTCCCAGTCGGTTTCCGCGTAGGCCGCGCCGACCACAGCTTTGCGTTTGGAATCTTTGTTCACGCGTTTGCGCAACTCGACCATGAACGCTTGGTTGAGCGCCGAAGTCTTGCGTTGCAAATCAAATTCGGCGGTCATCAGCAATTGACGTTGTGCGTTGCTGGTGGAAGTGGTCGCCAGCAACCCTATCTGACCGCCAGCTTTGTCAACGGCCTCCGCCATCGCCACCTGGATGCGGCTGAGCGATGCCTGCAAAACGGGTTCAAGACGGGGGTCGGTCACGGGGCGGATCCAGTCAGTTCAATCAATTGGCGGCTTTGCTCGCCACCACTGTCCCAGAAAGGGACTTCTTTTGATCTCTGGATATCGACCGCTGCCGCCCCTTCTTTCGCTATTGTTTCAAACTGTCACGAATCTCGCGCAGCAAGACGATGTCTTCGGGCGTGGCGGCCGGCGCTGCGGGCGCAGGTTCGGATTCTTTCTTGAGGCGGTTGATCTGCTTGATCATCAGGAAAATGATGAAAGCCAAAATCATGAAATTCAGCGCCACTGTCAGGAAATTGCCATAGGCGAACACGGCGCCGGCTTTTTTCGCCTCTGCCAGAGGCGACCCTGGGGTCTGACCCGCCAGCGCGATGTAGTAGTTGGAGAAATCCAGGCCGCCAACCGCTTTGCCAACCAGGGGCATGATCAAGTCGTTGACGACCGAATCAACAATCTTGCCGAATGCGCCACCGATGATGACACCCACGGCCAGATCCACCACATTGCCCTTGACGGCAAACTCCTTGAATTCACTGACGAAACCCATCGACTTTCTCCTTCCCTTGAAAGGGATGTGTTGCTCAACCGGCTAGGAGTATTGGCGGAAACCGTGCGTTGTCAACGTTGGCGCTGCGGCGTCCGCTAGAATGCAAGGCTGACCCCAAAACTCAAGCCATCCAAACCATGAGCAATCAGCCAGTGGATCAAAGCCGCCGGACGTGGGTGACCATCGCCTGTGTCGCAGGTGGAGCAGGCGGCGTGGCCGCTGCCGTGCCCTTTGCCCTTACCTTTCAGCCGTCCGAGCGTGCGCTCGCGGCGGGTTCGTCGGTTGAAGTCGACATCAGCGGCCTCAAGCCTGGCGACATGCAGACGGTAGAATGGCGTGGCAAACCGGTCTGGATCGTTCGGCGCACGGCCGAGCAGGTCGCTGCGCTCGACAAACTGTCCGGCGAATTGGCCGACCCCAATTCCGAACGCAAGCCCAGTGAACTCACCCCCGAGTACGCCCGCAACGTGCACCGTTCCATCAAGAACGACGTGTTCGTCGCGGTGGGCATTTGCACGCACCTCGGTTGCTCGCCCATTTCCAAGTTCCAGTCGGGGTCACAAACGTCCTTGCCTGACAACTGGCCCGGTGGTTTCTTGTGCCCTTGCCACGGTTCGACCTTCGATCTGGCTGGCCGCGTCTACAAGAACAAGCCCGCGCCAGACAACCTGGAAGTGCCGCAACACATGTACCTGTCAGACACCAAGATTCTCGTTGGTGAAGACAAAAAAGCCTGACAGGAGAGGTTGAGATGGCTGAATTCAAAGAAGCGCCTGCTGGTGCCAGTGCTGGCGCCAAGCTGATGAACTGGGTGGACAACCGATTCCCAGCCACCAAGCTGTGGAACGAGCACGCTGCCGAGTACTACGCCCCCAAGAACTTCAATTTTTGGTATTTTTTCGGCGCGCTGGCCTTGCTGGTGCTGGTGATCCAGATCGTCACCGGCATTTTCCTGGTCATGAACTACAAGCCGGACGCGGCCACGGCCTTCGCCTCCGTCGAGTACATCATGCGAGATGTGCCCTGGGGCTGGTTGGTGCGCTACATGCACTCAACTGGTGCGTCTGCCTTCTTCGTGGTGGTTTACCTGCACATGTACCGCGGGTTGATCTACGGTTCCTACCGCACACCGCGTGAGTTGGTCTGGGTGTTCGGTTGCCTGATCTTCCTGTGCCTGATGGCCGAAGCGTTCATGGGCTACCTGCTGCCTTGGGGCCAGATGTCCTACTGGGGCGCCCAGGTGATCATCAACTTGTTCGCCGCGATCCCATTCATTGGCCCTGACCTGGCCATCCTGATCCGGGGTGACTACGTGGTCGGAGATGCTACGCTCAACCGCTTCTTCGCCCTGCACGTCATTGCAGTGCCGCTGGTGCTGCTGGGCCTGGTGGTGGCGCATTTGATCGCGCTTCACGAAGTGGGCTCCAACAACCCTGACGGCGTTGAAATCAAGGCCAAGAAGGATGCCAAGGGGCGCCCTCTGGATGGCATTCCTTTCCATCCTTACTACACCGTGCACGACATCATGGGGGTCGCTGGCTTCCTGATGATCTTCACGGCCGTGATCTTCTTCGCGCCAGAAGCGGGTGGCTACTTCCTGGAATACAACAACTTCATCCCGGCCGATCAGTTCCAGACGCCGTCGCACATCGCGCCAGTCTGGTACTTCACGCCCTTTTATTCCATGCTGCGGGCCACCACCAACGACCTTGTCAACGTGTTGTGCGTCATCGCTGGCTTGGCCGCTGTGTTGAACCTCGTCAAAGGCAAAGGCAGCATCCAGGCCAAGGTGGTGGCTGTGGTCGCTGCAGCCATCGGCATCTTCCTGCTCAAAACCTTCGATGCCAAGTTTTGGGGCGTGGTCGTGATGGGTGGTGCAGTGGTGATCCTGGTGTTCCTGCCTTGGCTGGACCACAGCCCGGTCAAGTCCATCCGCTATCGCCCCGACTTCGTCAAATGCCTGTACGCCGTTTTCGTGCTGTTCTTTGTGGTGCTGGGCTACCTGGGCATCCAGCCGCCATCAGAGATTGGCACGCTCGTGGCCCAGATCGGCACCATTTTCTACTTCGGCTTCTTCCTGCTGATGCCGTGGTGGAGTCAGCTGGGTACCTTCAAGCAGGTGCCTGACCGCGTGACCTTTGAGTCCCACTGACCGCCTGCAGGAGAGACACAATATGAAGAAAATTCTTGCATCCTTGCTGGCCGTGTTCGCTCTGCTGGGCGGCGCTCGTGCCAACACCGAGTTGGTGCTGGACCGGTTTCCTGAAGAACGCGTGACCGACCTGGCAGCCTTGCAAAATGGTGCCCGGCTGTTCGTTAACTATTGCTTGAACTGCCACGCCGCCGCGTTCATGCGCTACAACCGCCTGCGCGACATTGGCCTGACTGAAAAGCAGATCAAGGACAACCTGCTGTTCGCCACCGACAAGGTCGGCGAAACCATGAAGGTGTCCATGGATGCCAAGGACGCGAAGGCCTGGTTTGGCGCTACGCCGCCCGACCTGACCCTGGTGGCCCGCTCGCGCGCCAGCCATGCCGGTTCGGGGGCCGACTACCTCTACACCTACCTGCGCAGCTTCTACCGTGACGATGCCCGCCCCACCGGCTGGAACAACATTGTGTTCCCCAACGTGGGCATGCCTCACGTCTTGTGGGAATTGCAGGGCCAGCGTGCAGCCAAGTTCGTGGAAGAGCAAGATCCGCACGATCCTGCCAAGAAAATCCACAAGTTCGAAGGCTTCGAGCAGTTGACCGATGGCAAGCTCAAGCCCCAGGAATTTGACAGCCAAATGGCCGACCTGGTGGCCTACCTGCAATGGATGGGCGAGCCCATCCAGGGTCAGCGTGTTCGCATCGGTGTGGGCGTGTTGATTTTCCTGAGCATCTTTTTCATCATTGCCTGGCGCCTGAACGCGTCTTTCTGGAAAGACGTGAAGTAAAGCTGTAACGGCCTTGGGCGCAGTGCTTGTCCTGATCGGTGACCACTGCGCTTGCTCATTTTTTCGGTGCTTGCACCCCCTTTTTTTGTCACTGAGGAGTCCTCCGCCATGATGGTGCTTTACTCCGGAACGACCTGCCCCTACTCGCACCGCTGCCGCTTTGTGCTGTTCGAGAAGGGCATGGATTTCGAGATCCGGGATGTTGATATTTTCGCCAAACCGGAAGACATCGCGCTGATGAACCCCTACAACGAGGTGCCCATCCTCGTTGAGCGCGACTTGATCTTGTACGAATCGCACATCATCAATGAGTACATTGATGAGCGTTTTCCGCATCCTCAATTGATGCCGGGTGATCCGGTGGCGCGTGCTCGCGTTCGCTTGTTCCTGCTCAACTTCGAGAAGGAGTTGTTCTCCCACGTCAATGTGCTGGAAGGCCGTGGCATCAAGGGTAACGACAAGCAACTGGAGAAGGCCCGTTCGCAAATCCGCGATCGCCTGACCCAGCTGGCGCCCATCTTCCTGAAGAACAAGTACATGCTGGGCGATGATTTCTCGATGCTCGACGTGGCCATTGCACCCTTGCTGTGGCGCCTGGATTACTACGGCATCGAGTTGTCGAAAAACGCATTGCCCTTGTTAAAGTACGCCGAACGCATCTTCTCGCGACCGGCTTACATCGAGGCGCTCACCCCGTCCGAGAAAGTCATGCGCAAGTGATCATCACTGGCCACCGGATCCTATGACCACGACGCCGATCGATTCAGACAGCCAGGGCACGTCTACCAGGCCTTACCTCATTCGGGCCTTGCACGACTGGTGCACCGACAATGGTTTCACGCCGTACTTGGCCGTGTATGTGGATCGTTCGGTGCAGGTGCCGCAGGAATACGTCAAGAACAACGAAATCGTCCTCAACGTCAGTTTCGAGGCGACCACCCAGCTCCAGCTGGGCAATGAGTTCGTAGAGTTCAAGGCGCGTTTCGGTGGCATCGCCCGTGAGATTTCGGTGCCTGTGGACCATGTGATCGCGATCTATGCACGTGAGAACGGTCAAGGCATGGCCTTCCCTGTTCCAACGGCATCGGGTTGGGCGGATGACGAGCAGTCCATCGATGATTCGGCTGGTGTTGATTCACCTGTCGATGGCACGGACCGTTCGGCGTCGCCTTTGCGTTTGGCCAGAACCCCGCGTGCTGCGCCAGTGAAAGAAAAAGAGCGTGCCAACAGCAAGGCATCCGCCAAGGAGGAAGACAAAAGCCCCACCAAGGCCTTGTCATCCGTCAGCATCGTCAGCTCTGAAGGCGATGAACCGCCTCCGGATTCGCCCCCACCTTCGGGCGCAGGTCGTCCCGCTTTGCGCCGTGTGAAGTGAAATTGAAATTGGAGTCTGGAGCGCAGTACAATGCTGCGCTTACCAGTGATTCGCCGCTTTAGCTCAGTTGGTAGAGCAACCGCCTTGTAAGCGGTAGGTCGTCAGTTCGAATCCGACAAGCGGCACCAAAACTGAAAGCCTGTGTTGTTAGCCATGACAGCACAGGCTTTTCTCATGGTCGAGTGTGATGGCGCCATGCCTTTGACCAAGCAGCAGAGG
>NZ_JACMNS010000148.1 GCF_014378415.1 Aquabacterium sp. | reverse complement strand
CAGGCCAGCATCGCGCCCGATGGCACGGTCAGCGCCAAGGAGGCCAGCGGCAAGATCACCGGCATCGGCAAGCTCAAGCTGGTCACCCCGGAAACCAAGCTGACGCGGGGCGAGGATGGCCTGTTTCGCGACCCCGGCGGGGCCGAACTGCCGGTCGATGCTGCGGCACGTGTGCAAGACGGGGCCCTGGAGGGCTCGAACGTCAACCCCATCGAGACCATGATCAGCATGATCGCGGCGGCCCGCCAGTTCGAAGCTCAGATGAAGTTGATCCAGACCTCCGAGAGCAACGAAAAAGCGGCATCCCAATTGTTGTCGGGCAATGCCTGATCTGTTTTACCTGGCTTGACGCCTGAGGAGTAGCACCATGATGCGATCACTGTGGATCTCGAAATCGGGGATGGAAGCCCAGCAAACCCAGCTCGACCACATCTCTCACAACCTGGCCAACAGCGGCACCAATGGCTACAAGCGCTCGCACGCGGTGTTCGAGGATCTGATGTACCAGAACCTTCGCCAAAGCGGTGCCAACAGCTCGGAGCAGACACAACTGCCCACCGGCCTGCAAGTGGGCCTGGGTGTGCGCCCGGTGGCCACCTCGCGCCAGTTCTCGCAGGGCAGTCTGCAGCAGACCACCAACTACCTTGACGTGGCCATCAAAGGCAACGGTTTCTTCCCGGTCGCCATGCCTGATGGCACCACGGGCTACACCCGCGATGGCTCCTTCCAGCTGGACAACCAGGGCCAACTGGTCACCAACAACGGCTACCAGATCCAGCCTGGCATCACGGTGCCCGCCAACGCCACCTCCGTGACGATCGCCGCCGACGGCACGGTCACCGCTGCCATCTCGGGCCAGAACACCGCGCAGACTCTGGGCCAGATCCAGCTGACCAACTTCATCAACCCGGCCGGCCTGGAGCCACGCGGCGAAAACCTCTACACCGAGACGCCCGCCTCCGGCACACCCCAGACCGCCAACCCAGGCACCAACAGCACCGGCACGCTGGCGCAGGGGTTCGTAGAAAACTCCAACGTGAACGTGGTGGAAGAACTCGTCACGATGATCCAGACCCAACGCGCCTACGAACTCAACTCCAAGGCCATCCAGACTTCGGACCAGATGCTGCAACGTCTGGCACAACTGTGATGACCGCCATGCCACGCCGCGCCCACCTGGCGATCATCGCCGTGTGCAGCCTGCTGGGCGCCTGTGCGGTCTTGCCCACCACCGCCAAGGTCGATGTGCTGGAGCCCACCCAGGCGCGGCCCGCTGTCGCGGTGGTGCCAGAGGTCGGCAATGGCTCGCTGTTTCAAAACGCCAGTTACCGGCCCTTGTACGAGACCTACCGCGCCCGCATGGTGGGCGACATCGTGAACGTCACGATCGTCGAGAAGATTGCCGCCAAGCAGGCATCAACCAGCAGCGTCGAAAAGAAAGGCGCGACGTCGGCCTCGGTCTCGGCCGTGCCCTTCCTGAGGGCCGATCAATTGGCCAAGCTCAGCGCCGCCGGCACCTCGGCCAACACCTTTGACGGCAAAGGCAGCACCGAGAGCTCTCACAACTTCGTGGGCACCATCACAGCCACGGTGATCGAGGTACTGCCCAACGGCCACCTGATCATCTCGGGCGAAAAGCAGATCGGCGTGAACAGAAACGTGGAATTGTTGCGCTTTTCAGGCCAGGTTGACCCCACCACCATCCAGCCGGGCAACACCGTGTCGTCCACCCTAATGGCCAACGTTCGCATCGAGCAACGCGGCCGTGGCGCCCAGGCCGACGCGCAGGGAATAGGCTGGCTTGCACACTTCTTTTTGAGCATTCTGCCGATCTAAAGAACTCCAAAATGAGGCCGAACCCTTCCGGAATCTGGCCTCATGAATACTTCAGAACGACTCCTCAAACTGCTGATTGGCCTGGCCTTTTTGGCCGCCTCAGCAGCCGTGTGGTGGCCCGTTGAGGCCAGCGCAGCCCGACTGAAAGAGATCGCCAGCGTGCAGGGCGTGCGCTCCAACCAGTTGATGGGCTATGGCCTGGTCGTGGGCCTGGACGGCACCGGTGACCAGACCACCCAAACCCCTTTTACCGCGCAAAGCCTGAACTCCATGCTGCAGCAGATGGGCATCACCGTGCCCGCTGGCGTGGCCATGCAGGTCAAAAACGTGGCCGCCGTGCTGGTCACGGCCACCCTGCCCGCCTTTGCGCAACCCGGTCAAGCCATTGACGTCAATGTGTCCTCGCTGGGCAATTCGAAGTCGCTGCGCGGCGGCATGTTGGTCGCCACGCCTTTGAAAGGCGCCGACGGCCAGATCTACGGCCTGGCCCAGGGCAACCTGATCATCGCCGGCGCTGGCGCCTCGCAAGGCGGCGCCAAGGTGCAGGTCAACCACCTGAGCGCCGGCCGCATCCCCAACGGCGCCACGGTTGAACGCAGCGTGCCCACCCCCTGGTTGCAAAGCAGCGTGGTCCAGCTGGACGTGCAAGCCGACGACTTCAACACCGCCCGCGACATTGCTGGTGTGATCAATAAGGCCAAGGGCGCCGGCACCGCCGAGGCCATCAATGGCCGCACCGTCAGCGTGAAGCTGCCCACCCAATCCGGCGAGCGCGTGGCCTTCATGGCCGACATCGAGAACCTGTCGATCGACCGCGCCACGCCTTCCGCCCGCATCGTCATCAACGCCCGCACCGGCTCGGTGGTGGTGAACCAAGCCGTGACCATCGGCCCCTGTGCCATTGCCCACGGCAACCTGTCGGTCACCATCAGCTCCACCCCGGTCATCAGCCAGCCCAATGCGCTGTCGCAAGGCCAGACGGTCGTCACCGAGAAGGCCGACATCAAGATCAACCAGGAACCCGGCGCGCTGATCCAGCTGCCGGCCGGAACCAAATTGACCGACGTGGTCAAGGCGCTCAACACCTTGGGCGCCAACCCGCAGGACCTGCTGGCCATCCTGCAAGCCATGAAGGCGGCCGGCGCTCT
>NZ_JACMNS010000018.1 GCF_014378415.1 Aquabacterium sp. | reverse complement strand
ATGATGCAGCAGTATTTCCGCCTCAAAGCGGAGCACCCTGACACGCTGCTGTTCTACCGCATGGGTGATTTCTACGAGCTGTTTTTCGACGATGCTCGCAAGGCCAATCGCCTGATCGACATCACCTTGACCGCGCGCGGTCAGTCGGGCGGCGAGCCCGTTGTCATGGCTGGCGTGCCCGTCAGCGCGCTCGACACCTACTTGGCCAAGCTGATCAAGCTGGGCGAGTCGGTGGCCATCTGTGAACAGGTAGGTGAGGTCGGCGCCAGCAAAGGCCCGGTCGAGCGCAAGGTGGTCCGCGTGGTCACGCCCGGCACCCTGACCGACACCGAACTTCTGAACGAACGCGCTGATGCGCTGCTGGTGGCCGTGGTGCTTGAAAAGCGCGGGCGCGCCAATGGCCCGGTTCGCTGCGGCCTGGCTTGGTTGGGCCTGTCCAGCGGCAACCTGGGCCTGAGCGAATGCGCCGAGCGCGAGTTGCCTGGCTGGCTGGCGCGCCTGCAACCTGCTGAATTGCTGTATGACCGCGACCGCACCCCTGCCAGCTTGCAAAACTTGTTGAGCCAGACCCGCACCTCGCTCACGTCCCGCCCCACTTGGCAGTTTGACAGCGCGCTGGGCCAACGCAAGCTGTGCGAGCAACTGAAGGTGGCCAGTCTGCAAGCCTTCAACGCGCAAGACCTGACCCTGGCCCACGCGGCCGCGGCGGGCCTGCTCAGCTACGCCGAACACACCCAAGGCCGCGCCTTGGCCCACGTCGCCAGCCTGGACGTGGCCCGCGCCAGCGACCTGCTGGAATTGCCCCCCGCCACCTTGCGCAACCTGGAGCTGACCCAAACCCTGCGCGGTGAAGACTCGCCCACGCTGCTGTCCTTGCTGGACACCTGCCGCACCGGCATGGGCAGCCGCACTTTGCGCCACTGGCTGACGCACCCGCCGCGTGATCGGGCCATTGCCCGCGAACGCCACGATGCAATGGCCTGCCTGCTACAACCCGTGTCGGCCGAGCAGGGCTTTGAGCCCTTGCGCGAATCCCTGCGCAGTCTGAGCGATGTCGAGCGCATCACCGCCCGCGTGGCTTTGCGCCAGGTGCGCCCGCGCGAACTGGCCGGTCTGCGCGACACGCTCTTGGTGCTGCCCGAGCTGCGCCTGCGCGTGCCTGGCATCAGTGAGGGGGAGGGGGCTTGTTCTGCGCTGCTGCAAAAACTCTACGCGGCCCTGCAGCCCGACCCGGCCATCGCCGCAAGCCTGCAACGCACCCTGGCCGAGACTCCCGCCGTGCTGCTGCGCGATGGCGGCGTCATCGCCACCGGCCTGGACCCAGACCTGGACGAGCTTCGCGCCATCTCGCAGAACTGCGATGCTTTCTTGCTCGACTTGGAAGCCCGCGAACGCACCCGCACCGGCATCGGCAACCTGCGCGTGCAATACAACAAGGTGCACGGCTTCTACATCGAAGTCACGCAAAGCCAGGTCGACAAGGTGCCTCTGGACTACCAGCGCCGCCAGACCCTGAAGAACGCCGAGCGCTTCATCACGCCCGAGCTCAAGGCCTTTGAAGACAAGGCCCTGTCTGCGCAAGACCGCTCTCTGGCGCGTGAAAAGTGGCTTTACGACCAGTTGCTGGACACCTTGCAGCCGCACCTTGGTGCGCTGAGTGCTTTGGCCCGTGCCTTGGCCTCGCTCGATGCCCTGTCAGCTTTGGCCGAACGTGCCGGCACCCTGGGGTGGACGCGGCCCGAGTTCGTCAACCACCCCTGCATCGAGATTGAAAAAGGCCGCCACCCGGTGGTCGAAGCGAGCCTGATGGAAACCAGCGGCGTCACCTTCATCCCCAACGACTGCCGCCTGGACGCCAAGCACCGCATGCTGGTCATCACCGGCCCCAACATGGGCGGCAAATCGACCTTCATGCGGCAGATTGCGTTGATCGCCTTGCTGGCGGCCATGGGCTCCTACGTGCCGGCGTCCAGTTGCCGTCTGGGCCCGGTCGACGCCATCCACACCCGCATCGGTGCGGCCGACGACCTGGCCAACGCCCAATCCACCTTCATGATGGAGATGACCGAGGCTGCGGCCATCGTGCACGGTGCCACCGAGCATTCGCTGGTGCTGATGGACGAGATCGGACGCGGCACTTCAACGTTTGACGGCTTGGCCCTGGCCGGCGCCATCGCAAGCCAATTGCACGACAAGAACAAGGCCTTCACCTTGTTCGCTACCCACTATTTCGAGTTGACCGCCCTGCCTGAAAAGCACCCGCGCGCCATGAACGTGCACGTGGGCGTGGCCGAGTCGGGCGACGACATCGTCTTTTTGCACGAGTTGCAGCCTGGCCCTGCCAGCCGCAGTTACGGCGTGCAAGTGGCGCGTCTCGCAGGCATGCCACATGCCCTGATTCGACAAGCGCGCGCCACTTTGGAGGCACTGGAAGCCCAGCAACGCCACGCTGATGACCAGATTGACCTGTTCGCGGTCTCGGTTGCATCAGATCCCATATTGGACGCACACGATGGTTTGACGCTGGCGCCATCGGGGGGTGAGGGTTTGACCCCGGCCGAAGCCGAGACTTTGACGATGCTGGCCAGCATCGATCCTGATACGCTCACACCACGCGAGGCGCTCGACGCTTTGTACCGACTCAAATCTGTTAGTTCATCATGACTTATTGCGTTGCCATGCGGCTGAATGCCGGGCTGGTTTTTCTCTCAGACTCGCGCACCAATGCCGGGTTGGACCAGATCAGCACCTTCCGAAAAATGACGGTCTACGAGCAAACCGAAGACCGGGTCATCGTGATGCTGTCCGCCGGCAACTTGGCGATCACCCAGGCCGTTAAGCAGCTGCTGGGCACCGAGCACATCGAGGGCCCAGACGGCAAAGCCGTGACCCTTTGGAACGCCAAGAGCATGTTCGACGTGGCCCGCATTGTGGGCAGCGCCATCCGCAGGGTCTACGCGCGGGACGCCGAAGCCCTGCAGCACCATGGCATCGACTTCAACTGCAACCTCATCGTGGGCGGCCAGATCAAGGGCGAGACCATGCGCCTGTTCAACGTCTACGCGGCCGGCAATTTTGTCGAGGCGGGCATTGATGGCGTTTGCTACTTCCAGATCGGCGAGTCCAAGTACGGCAAGCCGGTGATCGACCGCGTGGTTACGCCGAGCACGCCGCTGAAAGAGGCCGCCAAGTGCGCGCTGATCTCCATGGATTCGACCTTGAAGTCCAACCTCTCTGTGGGTTTGCCGCTGGACCTGTTGGTCTACGAGGCTGATGCCTTGAAGAGCGACAAGGTCATCAACATCGACGACACCAACGCCTACTTCCGCATGATCCGCAGCTCGTGGGGACAGCGTTTGCGCCAGGTGTTCGATTCGATCCCCGACCCGAGTTGGAGCGGTGACCAGCCTGACCTGACGACCTACACCAGTTCGTCGTCGCAGTTGCAGGCCATGAACCCGCTGACCAAGATTCAGGCACCGGGTTGAACTGACCGAACGGTGCAAGGTGTTCACCAGTGTGTCAACTTCACCCGTGGGGTTGTAAAACGCCAGCGAAGGCCGCACTGTGGCCTCGAACCCAAAGCGGCGCAAGATGGGTTGAGCGCAATGATTAAAGGTTGGTCATTGGGTGCGCCTAGTTGATGAAGTGAATATGCAAAGGCATATTCATTCGTTTCGCTTTGATGCGGCAGGTTTTACGATTCGTGCATTGATTCACCACAACACACGAGTCGACCCAACATGCAAGCAGTCTCTACCCGCACTCGTCGCACCTTCAACGTTCTCGCGCTCGCGGCCTTGACGGCCGTGGCCGGGGTGGCTTCTCTGGCTCCTGCGGTCGCCCAAGCCAAAGACATCACCCTGTTGAACGTGTCCTACGACCCCACCCGTGAGCTCTACAAAGAGTACAACGAGGCATTCGCCAAGCACTGGAAAGCCAAGACAGGTGACAGCGTCACCGTCAAGGCCTCGCACGGCGGATCGGGCAAGCAAGCCCGCTCGGTGATCGATGGCCTGGAAGCCGACGTGGTGACCTTGGCCTTGGCCTATGACGTTGACGCCATCGCCGATAAGGGCCTGCTGGCCGCTGACTGGCAAAAGCAGTTCAAGAACAACAGCACACCCTACTCATCCACCATCATCTTTCTGGTGCGCAAGGGCAACCCCAAGGGCATCAAGAACTGGGGCGATCTGATCAAGCCGGGCGTGGGTGTGATCACCGCCAACCCCAAGACTTCTGGCGGCGCGCGTTGGGCCTACCTGGCTGGCTACGGCTACGCCCTGAAGCAAGCTGGCGGCACCGATGCCAAGGCCCGTGACTACATCAAGCGCTTGTTCGAAAACGTGCCTGTGCTGGATTCCGGTGCCCGTGGATCGACCGTGACCTTTGCAGAACGCGGCCAAGGCGACGTGTTGCTGTGTTGGGAAAACGAAGCTGGCCTGGTCTTGAAAGAGTTTGGTGCCGGGAAGTTTGACGTGGTTTACCCACCGATCAGCATCCTGGCCGAACCACCCGTGGCCGTGGTCGACAAGGTGGTGGACAAGCGTGGCACCCGTGAGGTGGCCAAGGCCTACCTGGCGTACTTGTACTCGCCAGAAGGCCAAGACATCGCCGGCAAAAACTTCTACCGTCCACTGGACAAGACTGCGGCCGCCAAGTACGCCAAGCAGTTCCCGAAGCTGAACCTGTTCAGCATTGACGACACCTTCGGTGGCTGGGCCAAGGCCCAAAAGACGCACTTCGCCGATGGCGGTGTGTTTGACCAGATCTACACCAAGAAGTAAATCCTGACCCATTTCTAGCGAGTGGGGGAGTGTTTTGGGCGGTTCTGATTCAGGTCAGAGCCGCCTATTTTTTGTCTTGCATAATCACTTTTCGAATAAGCAACTGACAAAAGCGTACTTCTTATGAAGAAGCGGGCTCTTTAACATTCGCTTGCTGCATCAAATAAGGTCTTGTCATGCGTTTTTCTTTGAAGAAACAAATTTTCCATGTCGCCGTCGGCGTCCTGACCGCCTCGGCGCTGGCCGGCTCTGCCTGGGCTGACACGGCTTTGCTCAATGCCAGCTACGACGTCACCCGCGAGTTCTACAAGAATTACAACGTCGCTTTTGCCAAGTACTGGAAGCAGACGACCGGCGAGACCTTGACCATCAACCAGTCGCACGGCGGCTCCAGCAAGCAGGCCCGCAGCGTGGTTGATGGCCTGGAAGCCGACGTCATCACCATGAACCAGGCCAATGACATCGACCTGCTGGCCGAGCGCGGCCAGTTGATCCCGGCCGATTGGGCCAAGCGCTTTCCCAACAACAGCTCGCCCACCGCCTCGGTGACGGTGATCCTGGTGCACAAGGGCAACCCCAAGAACATCAGGGACTGGGATGACCTGGCCCGCCCCGGCATCTCGGTGGTGATCCCCAATCCCAAAACATCGGGCAATGGCCGCTACACCTACCTGGCAGCTTGGGGCTCGGTGATCAAGACAGGTGGCGATGCGGTCAAGGCCAAGGCCCTGGTCCACAAGATCTTTGCCCACGTGCCGGTGTTCGATGGCGGCGGCCGAGCTGCTACCACCACCTTCGCCCAGCGCAACATTGGCGATGCCCTGGTCACCTTCGAGAGCGAAGTGCCCCTGATCCTGACCGAGTTCGGCGGCGACTTCGAAGTGGTCTACCCCAAGTGGACTGTGCTGGCCGAGAACCCCGTCAGCGTGGTCGACAAGGTGGTTGACCGCAAGAAGACGCGCAAGCAGGCCGAGGCTTACTTGACGTACCTGTGGTCGGACGAAGGCCAGGCCATCGCGGTCAAGAGCCACCTGCGCCCCCGCACCGGCAAGGCCCAGGCCTTGTTCGCCAAAGAGTTCCCCAAGGTCAAGACCTTCACCGTGGACGAGGTCTTTGGCGGTTGGCAAAAGGCCCAGAAGGACCACTTCAACGATGGCGCCGCTTACGACCAGATCCTGGGCGTGGGCAAGAAGTGACCGTGGCAGTATCAAACGGCTGATTCATGATTTTCTCCAAAACTCTATTGCGCAAGCCCAGCGTGCTGCCGGGTTTCGACCTGGCGCTGGGCCTGACGCTGATGTACCTGACACTGATCGTGCTGATACCTTTGTCTGCCGCCTTCCTGAAGACGTTCACGATGACGTGGTCGGCCTTCTTGGAGGCCGTGGCTTCGCCTCGGGTGGTGGCCTCGTACAAACTGACCTTTGGCGCCTCTTTGGCGGCGGCGGTGGTCAATGCCGTGTTTGGCTTGCTGGTCGCCTGGGTGCTGGTGCGTTACGAATTTTTTGGCAAGCGGATCATCGATGCGCTGGTAGACCTGCCCTTTGCCTTGCCCACGGCGGTGGCGGGCATCACCTTGACGGGCTTGTACGCCGGCAACGGTTGGATCGGCCAATACCTGGAGCCCTTGGGCTTGAAGGTGGCCTTCACGCCTATCGGTGTCTTCGTGGCGATGACCTTCATCGGCCTGCCCTTCGTGGTGCGCACGGTGCAACCCGTTCTGGAAGACCTGGCCAGCGAGCTTGAAGAAGCCTCGGCCACCTTGGGCGCCACGCGCTTGCAAACCTTCACCCGGGTGATTTTGCCCATCCTGACACCGGCCTTGCTGACCGGGTTCGCGCTGGCTTTTGCCCGTGCCTTGGGCGAGTACGGCTCCATCATCTTCATCGCGGGCAACATGCCCATGGTGTCCGAGATCACGCCGCTGATCATCATCACCAAGCTTGAGCAATACGACTACCAGGGGGCCACCGCCATCGCCGTGGTCATGTTGATGATGTCCTTTGTCATGCTGCTGGCGATCAACGCCCTGCAAGCATGGACCCGTAAACGTCAAGGCCAGTGACATGTCGCAGTCTCCTCCCAATGTTTCCGCCAGCCGCACCGAGCCCGCCTGGGTGCGCCGCCTGCTGATTGGCCTCGCGCTGGTCTTCCTGGCCTTGTTCCTGTTCCTGCCGCTGGTGTCGGTGTTCTTCGAAGCCTTCAAAAAGGGCTGGGAGGTCTACGTGGCCTCCATCAGCGAGCCCGATGCCTTGTCGGCCATCGTGCTGACGCTCACCGCCGCCGTCATCGCCGTGCCTTTGAACCTCGTGTTTGGCGTGTCAGCCGCCTGGGCGATTGCCAAGTTCGACTTCCGTGGCAAGAGCGTGTTGCTCACCCTGATCGACTTGCCATTCTCGGTGTCACCGGTGATCGCCGGTCTGGTCTATGTGCTGGTGTTCGGCCTGCAAGGCTGGTGGGGCGAGTGGTTGCGCGACCACGACCTGAAGGTGATCTTCGCGGTGCCCGGCATCGTGTTGGCCACCATCTTCGTGACCTTCCCCTTCATCGCGCGCGAGTTGATCCCGCTGATGCAGGCGCAAGGCCAGGAGCAGGAAGAAGCCGCGCGCGTACTGGGCGCCTCGGGTTGGCAGACCTTCTTCAAGGTGACGCTGCCCAATGTGAAGTGGGCCTTGCTCTACGGCGTGATCTTGTGCAACGCTCGGGCCATGGGCGAGTTCGGTGCGGTGTCGGTGGTATCCGGCCACATCCGTGGGCAGACCAACACCTTGCCCTTGCACATTGAAATTTTGTACAACGAGTACCAGTTTGCCGCCTCGTTCGCGGTGGCCTCGATTTTGGCCAGCCTGGCACTGGTGACCCTGGTTTTGAAATTCATCGTTGAGCGTCAGGTCAGGCAAGAGCTGGCCCAAGTCAAGGATGTTGGAGTTTCCGCATGAGCATTGAAGTCAAGAACCTCGTCAAACGATTTGGGTCGGTCACGGTGTGTGACAACCTGAACATTGAAATCCCCTCGGGCGAACTCGTCGCGCTGTTGGGCCCTTCGGGCTCGGGCAAGACCTCGCTGCTGCGGATCATTGCCGGCCTGGAGCAGCCCGACAGCGGCTCGGTGTTGTTCCATGGCGCCGATGCCACCAATGTGTCGGTGCGCGATCGCCAGGTCGGCTTCGTGTTCCAGCACTATGCGCTGTTCGGGCACATGAGCATCTTTGAGAACGTGGCCTTTGGTCTGCGCGTGCGCCCTCGGGAAACACGTCCTGATGAGGCGACGATCCGCAAGAAGGTGACCGAGTTGCTCAAGCTGGTGCAGCTGGACTGGATTGCCGACCGCTACCCGCACCAGTTGTCGGGTGGCCAGCGTCAACGGATTGCGCTGGCGCGTGCGCTGGCGGTGGAGCCCAAGGTGCTGTTGCTGGACGAGCCCTTTGGGGCGCTTGATGCCAAGGTGCGCAAGGAACTGCGCCGCTGGCTGCGCCGCCTGCACGATGAAGTCCACATCACCAGCGTGTTCGTGACCCACGATCAGGAAGAAGCCATGGAGGTGGCCGACCGCATCGTGGTCATGAACCAGGGCCGCATCGAGCAAGACGGCCCGCCGGACGAGGTTTACGACCACCCGGCCACGCCCTTCGTGCTGAAGTTTCTGGGTGACGTGAACCTGTTCCATGGCCGTGACCATGCGCCAGGTGCCGTGGCCGAGTCGGCTGGCACCGGTGGCACGGATGACGTGAGCTATGTGCGTCCGCACGAGATCCAGGTGCTGGCCCATCCGGAAGAAGGCAGCTTGGCCGTCACCCTGGCGCACGTCCTGACCGTGGGGCCGAACACTCGCCTGGAGTTTCGCCGGGTCGATGGCGAAGGTGAGGTCGATGTGGAATTGCCCCGTGGCGAGTTCGCGGCCTTGCGCGACAGCGGCATCCTGGTCACCGGTGCCACGGTTCACCTGAAGCCGCGCCGCGTGCGCCGCTTTGCCGACACCATTTCCTGATGCCCGAGGGCTTATGAATTTCCAACAATTGAGATCAGTGAGAGAGGCGGTGCGCCGTGGCTTCAACCTGACCGAGGTTGCCAACGCACTGCACACATCGCAACCGGGTGTCAGCCGCCAGATCCGCGAGCTGGAAGACGAGCTGGGGATCGAGTTGTTTGTGCGCGCGGGCAAACGCCTGACGGGCCTGACGGTGCCGGGCGCTGAGGTGCTGCCCATCATCGAGCGCCTGCTGGCCGACGCCGAGAACCTGCGCAATGCCTCGCGCGATTTTTCTCAGCACGACGCCGGCCCGCTGTCGATCGCAGCCACCCACTCGCAGGCGCGCTATGCCTTACCGTCGGTGGTGCGCGATTTCCGTGAGCTGTACCCGCAAGTGACCTTGAGCCTGCACCAAGGCTCACCGCGCCAGGTGGCCGAGATGCTGCTGAGCGGTGAGGCCGACATTGGCGTGGCCACTGAGGCGCTGGACCAGTACGATCAGTTGGTGACCCTGCCTTGCTATCGCTGGACGCACAGCGTGGTGGTGCCGCATGGGCATCCCTTGCTGGACGGAGAGCCCCTGACACTGCAACGCCTGGCGCGCTTCCCAATGGTGACCTACGACGCGGGCTACACCGGCCGTTCGCACATCGACGAGGCGTTTGCCAAAGAGGGCATCCAACCCCGCATCGTGCTGAGCGCGATGGACGCTGACGTGATAAAAACTTACGTCGAGCTGGGCATGGGGGTGGGCGTGGTGGCCTCGATCGCTTATGACGAAGAGCGTGATCGCAACCTTTGCGCCATTGACGCCGGGCACTTGTTCGCGGTCAACATGACGCGCATTGCGTTCAGGCGTGGGGCTTTCTTGCGAGCCTACATTTTCGCGCTGATCGAAACCTTTGCGCCGACTTTGACGCGGGCGGTGGTCGAGCAGGCCATGCGCAACACCAACGGCGAAGAGCTCATTGACGATCAAGTTTGATTGACGCCAAAAGTCACTGGGCCTTGTCGTCCTGCCAGCGCCCAGCAATGTTCTTCAGCAACTGATTGACAGCAGCCAGTTGGCGATTGCGCACGTCCAGCAAGGTGCGTTCGCTGCTCAAAGCCGAGGTCTGCGCCGTCACCACGTTCAGGTAGCTCACCGTGCCCACGCGGTATTGCTCGTTGGTGATGTCCAGGTTGCGCTGCGCGTATTGCAGCGCCTCTTGCTGCATCTGTGCTTCTGCCCGCAGTTGGCTGGCCAGCACCAGGTTGTCTTCCACTTCCTGAAACGCGGTCAGCACCGTCTGGCGGTAGGAGGACGTGGCCAGGTCCGCATTGGCCCGAGCCTGGTCGCTGGCAGAGCGGCGGGCGCCACCATCCAACAATGTCTGCGCCAGCGCCGGTCCGATGGACCAGAACAGGTTGGGCGCGCTCAGCAAGTTGCTCAGGCTGGTGTTGCGGTAGCCCGCCGTGGCCGACAAGGTGAGCGCCGGGAAGAAGGCCGCGTCGGCCACCCCGATCTGGGCATAGGCCGCATTCACGCGTTGCTGCGCCGCGGCGATGTCGGGCCGGCGCTCCAGCAATGTGGCGGGCAAGACCGTGGGCACCTCGGGCGCCTGCGGCAGGGCGGCATTGACCGCGATGCTGAATGCAGAGGGCGCTTTACCCAACAACACGGCCAGCGCGTGTTCCAGCTGGGCCCGCTGAGTGGCCGCTTCCAGGCCCTGCACTTGCGCGGTCTTGAGTTGAGTTTGTGCCTGCAACACATCGGTCTGCGCGGCCACGCCCGACTGGTAGCGGGCTTGCGTGAGGTCCAGCGAACGCTGGTAGCCCGCGATGCTGCGTTCGATCAAGGCCTGTTGGGCTTCGGCCGCGCGCATGGACAAATACGTTTGTGCCAGGGTGGCTTGGGCGGACAAGCGGGCTGAGGCCAAG
The DNA here is from genome assembly GCF_014378415.1 of Aquabacterium sp. Classification (GTDB taxonomy): domain Bacteria; phylum Pseudomonadota; class Gammaproteobacteria; order Burkholderiales; family Burkholderiaceae_C; genus Aquabacterium. Next base: position 50,124 of record NZ_JACMNS010000018.1, on the reverse strand, counting down.
TCGGCCACACTGGCTTGATAGCGGGCCTCGCTGCCACTGGTGGCTTGCGACAGGCGGCCCCACAGGTCCAACTCCCAAGCGGCGGTGGCCGACAGCGAGACGCTGTTTTGTGGGCCCCGTTGATTGCTCGCGCTGCTGCTCTGGCTGCCACTGTCGCTGCGCGATCCCGACAGGCCTGCTGACAGGGTTGGCAACTGCGCGGCCCGGCTGGCTCCCAGCTCGGCACGCGCGCTGGCCACTTGGGCCACGGCGGACTTGAGGTTCTCGTTGCCGATGACCAACTGGCTTTGCAGCTCGTTCAGCATCGGGTCATTGAACAGCGTCCACCATTCGTCAGGCACCTTGCCGACCGCGCTGCTGGGCGCGCGTTGCCACAGCGCGGTTTCCTTGAATTGGGAGGGCGAGGGTGCCGGGGTTGGTGGATCAACCCGAGTCACCGCGCAGCCGCCCAGCAGCAAGGCGAAGACCCATGGTGTGGCGATGACAGGAAGGCGTTGAAGGCAGGAGGCAGGCATTGGGGTCTCAGGCGGCAGAGGGCAGGGCGTGGGGGACCAGGTCTGGCCTTTGGCGACGACGGCTCAGGCGGTCCATGCACACGAAGACCACGGGCGTGGTGTACAGCGTCAGCAACTGGCTGAGCACCAGGCCGCCGACGATGGCAATGCCCAGTGGCTGGCGAAGCTCGGCGCCGCCGCCCGTGCCCAAGGCCAAGGGGATGGCGCCAAACAGGGCGGCCAGGGTCGTCATCAGGATGGGTCGCAGGCGAAGCTGCGCGGCTTGGTGGATGGCCTGGGCCGCGCTGATCTCGCCGCCGCGTGCGCGGGCCCGCTTTTGCTGCGCCAACGCAAAGTCGATCATCATGATGGCGTTTTTCTTGACGATGCCGATCAGCAGCACCACGCCAATCAAGGCAATGATGGAGAACTCGGTCTTGAACAGCATCAAGGCGAGCAGCGCACCGACGCCTGCGGAGGGCAGGGTGGACAAGATGGTGATCGGGTGGATCAGGCTTTCATACAGGATGCCGAGCACCAGGTAGATCGTGATCACAGCAGCAAGAATGAGCAGCGGCTGACTTTTCAGCGAAGCCTGGAAGGCGTTGGCCGTGCCTTCAAAGGTACCGCGCACGGACACCGGCACCCCCAGTTCGGCCACCGCGTTGTTGACAGCATCGGTGGCCTGCGACAGCGATCCGCCCGCCGGCAAATTGAAGCTGATGGTGGACGCCGGTGTGCCCTTGTCATGGCTGACCGACAGTGGCGCCAGCGTGGGCTCCACCCGGGCCACCGTGCTGAGCGGCACTTGCTCGCCACTGTCCGAGGTCATATAGAAGCCTTTGAGCGCTTCAGGGCTTTGCAGGTAGTCGGGCGCCAGGCCCATCACCACGCGGTATTGGTTCAAGGGGTTGAAGATGACGCCTACCTGCCGCTGGCCAAAGGCGTTGTTCAAGGTGTTGTCGATGTTGCGCATGGTCAGGCCCAGGCGCGTGGCCGCGTCCCGGTCAATCACCAGCGAGGTTTGCTGGCCACGGTCTTCCTGGTCACTGCTGACGTCTTCAAGCTGGGGCAGCTTGCTCAGGGCCTGGCGGATTTTGGGCTCCCAGGTGCGCAGGTCTTGCAGCTCGTCGGCCTGCAGGGTGTACTGGAATTCGGAGTTCGACTGGCGCCCGCCGATGCGGATGTCTTGGGCCGACCTCATGAACAGGTTCGCGCCCGGCACTCTGGTCACTTGCGTGCGCAGGCGGTCGATGACTTGCTCGGCGGTGGCATCGCGCTGGCTCAAAGGCTTGAGTGCGATGAACATGTTGGCGGAGTTGCGTTGCCCCCCGCCGGTGAAGCCCGTGACGGTGTCCACAGCCGGGTCTTTGCGAACAATGTCCATGAAGCTGTCCAGCTTGATCTTCATCGACTGGAAGGAGCTGCCCTGGTCGGCCTGGACATTGGCCATGATGCGGCCTGTGTCCTGCGTGGGGAAGAAGCCTTTGTCGATGACGCGGTAGAGGTGAACGTTCAGCCCGATCACGCCGATCAAAGCCAGCAGGGCCAGAGGCTGGTGCCGCAGCGTCCAGCTCAGAGATCGGCGGTAGCCTCGTTGCACCGCCGCTTGCAAAGCCGTCAGCCTGCGCGCCATTCGGCCCGGGGCTTGGCGGATGGCCTGTTGTGGCCGCAACAAGGCGGCGGCCATCATGGGCGTGGTGGTCAGGGAGACCACCATCGAGATCAGGATGGCGACCGACAGCACGACCGCGAATTCGCGGAACAGGCGGCCGACAATGCCCCCCATGAACAGAATCGGGATGAAGGCCGCGATCAAGGACAGGCTGATGGACAACACGGTGAAGCCGATCTCTCGGGCGCCATCCAGGGCGGCCTGCACAGCGGTCTTGCCGCGCTCCATGTGGCGGGTGATGTTCTCCAACACAACGATGGCATCGTCCGCCACGAAGCCGGTGGCCACGGTCAGTGCCATCAAAGACAGGTTGTCCAGGCTGTAGCCCAGCAGGTACATCACGCCCAAGGTGCCGGCCAATGACACGGGCACGGCCACCGATGGGATCAACACGGCGCGGGCATTGCGCAAGAAGGCATAGACGACCACCACGACCAGTCCGATAGAGATGGCCAGGGTTTTCTCGACCTCGTGCAGCGAAGCGCGGATGGTGTGCGTGCGGTCCATCACCACGCCCAGGTCGATGGCGGCGGGGATGGACGAACGCAGTTGGGGCAGCAAGGCGTTGACGCGGTCCACGGCCTCGATGATGTTGGCGCCTGGCGCCTTGCTGAGCAGCAAGATGATGGCGGGCTTGCCGTTGGCGAGGCCGTAAGCGCGCACGTCTTGCACCGAGTCACTCACGCTGGCCACGTCTTGCAGGCGCACGGCGGCGCCGTTGCGGTAGCTCAGGATGATGGGCTCGTATTCGGCGGCGGTGCGGGACTGGTCGTTGGCCCCGATTTGCCATTGCCGCAGGCCATCTTCTACCGTGCCTTTGGGGCGATTGGCGTTGGTGTTGACCAAGGCCATGCGCACTTGGTCCAGCGAAATGCCGTTGGCCACCAATTGGCTGGGGCTCAGGTCCACGCGCACGGCGGGCAGCGAACCACCGCCGATGGAGACATCGCCCACGCCGTCGATCTGAGCCAAGCGCTGCGCCAGCACGGTGGAGGCCGCGTCGTACATCTGCGCCGTGCTGAGCGTGCTGGACGTCAGCGACAAGATCATGATGGGCGGGTCGGACGGGTTGACTTTGCGGTAGGTCGGGTTGCTGGGCAGGCCGGTGGGCAGCAGGGCCCGGGCGGCATTGATGGCCGCTTGCACATTGCGGGCCGCGCCGTTGATGTCCCGGTCCAGGTCGAACTGCAAGGTCACCCGTGTGCTGCCCAGTGACGAGCTGGAGGTGATCTCGGTGACGCCAGCGATGCTGCCCAAGGCCCGCTCCAGGGGGGTGGCCACGGTGGCGGCCATGGTTTCGGCACTGGCCCCCGGCAAGGAGGCAGACACCGAAATCGTCGGGTAGTCAATTTGTGGCAGCGGCGCAATGGGCAACAGGAAGAACGCCAAAATCCCCACCAGCGCCGTGCCGATGGTCAGCAAGGTGGTGGCCACCGGCCGGGTGATAAATGGCGCCGAGATGTTCATGCCTTGAATCGGCGCACCAGCGCCGAGAACCCCAAGTAGATGACCGGCGTGGTGAACAGCGTGAGCAGTTGGCTGACGATCAACCCGCCGACCATGGTGACGCCCAGCGGGTGCCGCAACTCGCTGCCCACGCCGGTGCCCAGCATCATGGGCAGGGCGCCCAGCAGGGCCGCCATCGTGGTCATCAGGATGGGCCTGAACCGCAGCAGGCAGGCCTGGTAGATGGCATCGCGCGGGTTGAGGCCTTGGTCGCGTTCGGCCTCCAGTGCAAAGTCGATCATCATGATGGCGTTTTTCTTGACGATGCCGATCAGTAGCACGATGCCGATGACGGCGATGATGCCCAGGTCCAGCTTGAAGATCATCAAGGCCAGCAAAGCACCCACGGCGGCCGATGGCAGGGTGGACAGGATGGTCAGCGGGTGGATGTAGCTTTCATAGAGCACGCCCAGCACGATGTACATCGTCACCACGGCCGCGATCACCAGCATCAGTGTGTTGCTCAGCGAGCTTTCAAAAGCCCGGGCTGCGCCCTGGAAGTTGGACTCGACACTGGCGGGCAGCGTCATCTTGGCCTGCGCGGCCTTGATAGCGTCCACCGCATCGCCCAGCGCCACACCCGGTGCCAGGTTGAAGGACAAGGTGGCCGCCGGGAACTGCGCCACGTGGTTGATCACCAGGGGCGCGGCCCTTTCGCTAACGCGGGCCACAGACGACAAGGGAACTTGCACGCCATTGGTGCCCGAGACATGCAGGCTCTCCAATGACTGCGGACCCAGCCGGTAGTTGGGCGCCACTTCCAGGATCACGCGGTACTGCATGGACTGCGTGAAGATGGTGGAGATGATGCGTTGCCCGAAGGCGTTGTACAGCGCCGAGTCGATGGCGGCCACGGTCACGCCCAGGCGCCCACAGGCGTCGCGGTCGATGTCGACAAAGGCTTGCAGGCCCTCGTCCTGCTGGTCGGTGGCCACGTCGCTCAGCTGGGGCAAGGCCCGCATGCGCGTCAGCATGAGCGCGGTGGCGGCAGACAGGTCGTTGGTGTCGGGCGAACTCAAGGTGACCTGGTACTGCGTCTTGGAAACGCGGTCTTCAATGGTCAGGTCTTGCACGGGCTGCATGTAGAGCGAGATGCCTGGCAAGTTGCGGGCCGACTGCGACAGCCGCGCGATGACCTCACTGGCCGACATGCCGCGTTCTGCTTTGGGCTTCAGCGTGATCAGCATGCGTCCGGTGTTGAGCGTGGCGTTGGCACCATCCACGCCGATGAAGGACGACAGGTTGTCGACTGCAGGATCCTTCAGGATGATCTCGGCCAGGCGCTGTTGTTGCTCGGCCATCGCGCCGTAGGAAATCGATTGGGAGGCCTGCGTGATGGCCTGGATGGCGCCAGTGTCTTGCAGCGGAAAGAAGCCCTTGGGCACCACCATGTACAACAGCACGGTGATCAGCAAGGTCAGGCCGAAGCCCAGCAAGGTCAGGGCCTGGCGGTCCAGCACCCAGTTGAGCATGCGGCCATAGCCGGCGATGGTGCGGTCAAACATGCGGCCCACGGCTTGGTAGAGCTGGCCGTGGCTGTCTTCGGGCGAGTGCTTGAGCAGCCGGGCCGACATCATGGGCGTCAGGGTGAGCGACACGACGGCCGAGATCAAAATGGACACGGCCAGCGTGATGGCGAACTCGTGGAACAGGCGGCCCACCACGTCACCCATGAACAGCAGCGGGATCAGCACCGCGAGCAGCGAGATGGTCAGCGAGATGATGGTGAAGGCGATTTGTTTGGAGCCCTTCAAGGCGGCTTCCATGGGGCTGTCGCCGGCCTCTACATGGCGCGCGATGTTCTCGATCATCACGATGGCGTCGTCCACCACGAAGCCGGTCGAGATGGTGAGCGCCATCAAGGTCAGGTTGTTGATCGAGAACCCCGCCAGGTACATCACGCCGAACGTGCCCATCAGCGACAAAGGCACGGCCACCGCCGGGATCAGCGTGGCCGAGGGGCTGCGCAAGAACACGAAGATCACCATGACCACCAAAACGATGGCCAGCATCAGCTCGAACCCGACGTCCTCGACCGACGCGCGGATGGTGACCGTGCGGTCACTCAGCACCTTCACATCAATCGATGCGGGCAGGGTGGCCTGCAACTGCGGCAACAGCGCCTTGACACGGTTGACCGTCTCGATCACGTTGGCACCAGGTTGCCGCTGCACGTTCAGGATCACGCCCGCCGTGGTGTTGGCCCAAGCACCCAGGCGCAGGTTTTCGGCATCGTCCACCAAGGTGGCCACGTCCTTCAAGCGGATGGGGGTGCCCGACTTGTAGGCAATGATCAGGTTGGCGTAGTCGCTGGCCGCCTTGAGCTGGTCATTGGCGTCGATGGTGGAGGCGCGCGCGGGGCCGTCGAAGCTGCCCTTGGCCTGGTTCACATTGGCGTTGCCGATGATGGTGCGCAGGTCGTCCAGCGAGATGCCCACTGCGGCCAGGGCTACCGGGTTGGCCTGAATGCGCACGGCGGGCCGCCGGCCCCCGGCGATGCTGACCAAACCCACACCGGGCGCTTGCGAGATCTTCTGCGCCATGCGGCTTTCGACCAGGTCGTGCACCTTGATTACCGGCAGCGATGGCGAGGTGACGGCGATGGTCAGGATGGGCGCGTCGGCCGGGTTGATTTTGCTGTAAGTGGGCGGCATCGGCAGGTCGCTGGGCAGCAAGCTGGTGCCCGCGTTGATGGCCGCCTGGACTTGCTGTTCGGCCACGTCCAGCGACACCTCCAGCGTGAATCGCAGCGTGATCACCGAGGCGCCACCGGAGCTGGTCGACGACATCTGGTTCAAGCCGGGCATCTGGCCGAACTGCCGCTCCAGTGGTGCGGTGACCGATGAGGCGATCACGTCGGGGCTGGCGCCCGGGTACAGCGTGGACACCTGGATGGTGGGGTAGTCGACCTCGGGCAAAGCTGACAGCGGCAGCAGCCGGAACGCCAGCAGGCCCGCCAGCAAGATGGCGAGCATCAGCAGCGCCGTGGCCACCGGGCGTTCGATGAATATTTTGGAGGGATTCATGCAGACCCAGGATCAGTTCGAGGATTCGCGATGACGGCGCTTGGGTGACGAGGCTGCTGAAGCGGTGGCACCTGGCGTGATGATGTCAATTTGAGCGCCTTCCCGCAGACGATCCGTGCCATCAACCACCACTTGCTGGCCGGGTTGCAAGTCGCCCTGCACGCTGACCCAGTCGCCATCGTTGGCGCCAGCTCGGATCGCCTTGGTGCTGACCGTTTTGTCGGCGTTGACCAGGTACACATAGGTGCCTTTGGCGCCGCGCAACACCGCTGCGCTCGGCACCGCCAGCGTGCCTTGCAAGACCTTGAGTTGCAGGCGCACGTTCACCGACTGGTTCGGAAACAAGCCGCCGTCCAGATTGGGGAACAAGGCCTTGAGTTTGATCGTGCCAGTGGCCAGGTCAATGGCGTTGTCGGTGCTGGCCACCTTGCCATCGGCCAGCTTGAGCTTCTGCTCACGGTCCCACGCTTCGACGGGCAGGGCCTGGCCGGCCTTGAGCTGGCTGGTGATCTGGGGCAATTGGGTGTCGGGCACCGCGAACACCACGTTCACGGGTTGCGTTTGCGCAATCGAGATCAGGCCGTTGACATCGCTGGCATGCAGCACATTGCCCAGGTCGGCCTGCTTGAGCCCGAGGCGGCCCGAAATCGGCGCGGTGATGCGGGTGTAAGAGAGCTGCAGCTTGGCGCTGTCAACCTGGGCCTGGTCCGATTGCACGGTGCCTTGCAACTGGCGCACCAGCGCATCTTGCGTGTCGACCTGCTGCTTGGCGATGCCATCCTTGTTCAGCAGATCACGAAAGCGTTCGGCATCCAGCTTGGCGTTCTGCAACTGGGCCTGATCGCGGGCCAGTTGGCCTTGAACTTGCGCCAGTGCAATCTGAAACGGGCGTGGGTCGATCTCGGCCAGCAAGGCACCGGCCTTCACCACCTGGCCTTCCTGAAAGTAGATGGCTTTGAGTTCACCGTCGATTTTGGCCTTGACCACGGCGGTGTTGGCCGCGGCAATGGTGCCGATCGCGTTCACGGTGACCCGGATGTCCTGCCGCTTGACCAAGGCCACCGACACGGGCTGGACCTTGTTGACGCCGCCAAAACGCGGTGCATTTTTGCCTTGGGGCGCGCTGCTGGCCGGGCCGGCACCGTCTTGACCTGCCTGGCCACGGTGCTGCGAGTACCACCAGGCACCTGATGCACCCAGTGCGAGAACGACGCCCATCAACCAAGGGGTGACTTTTCCGGTCTGGTTTTTGACGGAGGACTGGATCGCATTGGGGGTCATGACAAGGTGGCCTGTTTGTTGTTTTGCTTGCAGTTTGCCGCATGCGCGTGGCCGTCTTTTGCTTGGGGGGTAAAGATAAGAAAAGGGGTTTTTCGTTGAATTCACGGTGAATTTTTCCTAGCCCATCCCCCTGCCTGGAGGACTTGAGGTGGACGGTTTTCGCCGACGCCTCATCAGCAGGTAAACGGCCGGTACCACGAACATCGACAGCAAGGGCGCCGTGATCATCCCGCCCACCATGGGCGCTGCTATGCGCTGCATGACCTCGGAGCCTGTACCCGTTCCCCACATGATTGGGAACAGGCCTGCCAGGATCACTGCCACGGTCATGGCCTTGGGCCGCACACGCAGAACGGCCCCTTCGCGGATGGCGTCCAGCAGGTCCTCGGTCGTCACCTCGCCTCGCTCAATGCGCTCGTTCCAGGCGCTCTTGAGGTACAGCAGCATGATGACGCCGAACTCGGCGGACACGCCCGCCAAGGCGATGAAGCCCACAGCCCCAGCCACCGACAGGTTGTAGCCCAGCAGGTACAGCAGCCAGATGCCGCCGATCAGGGCGAAGGGCAGGGTGGCCATGATCAACAGGGCTTCATCCAAAGCGCCGAAGGTCAGGTACAGCAGCACGAAGATGATCAGCAGCGTGAACGGCACCACCACCTTGAGCTTGGCCGTGGCCCGCTCCAGGAACTCGAACTGGCCAGACCACGAAATCGAATAGCCCGGCGGCAGCGTCACCTTGGCGGTCACGGCACGCTGCATGTCCTGCACCGCCGAGCGCAGATCGCGCCCCCGGATGTCGACATAGACCCAGCCAGACAGGCGCGCGTTCTCGCTGCGCAGCATGGGCGGCCCATCGGTGATGCGGATGTCGGCCACATCCGACAAGACCAGGCGCTGGCCGCGTTCGTTGACGATGGGCAGCGTGCGCAGCTTCTCTAGCGAGTCGCGTGTTTCGCGCGGGTAGCGCAGGTTGATCGGGAACCGCTGCAGGCCTTCGACGGTCTCGCCAATGTTCTCGCCACCCACGGCCGAACTGATGACCGACTGCACATCGGCGATGTTCATGCCAAAGCGCGCCGCAGCGTCGCGGCGGATGTCGACATCGATGTAGCGACCACCCGTCAAGCGTTCGGCCAAGGCGCTGCTCACGCCGGGCACGTTTTTGAGCGCCCGCTCGATCTCGCCGGTGAGGCGATCGATGGTGGCCAGGTCGGTGCCCGCAACTTTGACGCCCACGGGGCTCTTGATGCCCGTGGCCAGCATGTCGATGCGGTTGCGGATGGGCGGCACCCAGATGTTGGCCAGGCCCGGCACCTTGACGATGCGGTCGAGCTCGTCCACCAGCTTGTCCTGCGTCATGCCTGCGCGCCACTGGTCACGCGGCTTGAACTGGATGGTGGTCTCGAACATCTCCATGGGCGCCGGGTCGGTGGCGGTCTCGGCACGGCCTGCCTTGCCGTAGACGCTGGCCACCTCGGGCAGCGTCTTGATCAAGCGGTCGGTCTGCTGGAGCAACTCGCTGGCTTTGCCCGCCGACAAGCCGGGCAGGGCGGTGGGCATGTAGAGCAGGTCGCCTTCGTCCAGGCGCGGCATGAACTCGCCGCCAATGTGCTGCAAGGGCCACAAGCTGAGCACCAGCAGCACCGCTGCGATGACCAGGGTCAGCTTGGGACTTCGCAGCACCGCGTTGAGCAGCGGTCGGTAGGCGGCGATCAGGAAGCGATTGAGCGGGTTGCTCTTCTCGTCGGGGATGCGGCCTCGGATCAGGTAGCCCATCAGCACCGGGATCAGCGTGATGGACAAGCCAGCGGCTGCCGCCATGGCGTAGGTCTTCGTGAACGCCAGCGGCGAGAACAGCCGCCCCTCCTGCGCCTCCAGCGTGAACACCGGGATGAAGGACAGGGTGATGATCAACAGCGAGAAGAACAAGGCGGGCCCGACTTCAGCGGCCGCATCCCCGATGACGCGCCAGCGCTCGGGCCCCTCCAGCGTCTGGTCAGGGTGGTCATGAGCCCAGTGCTCCAGGTGCTTGTGCGCGTTCTCGATCATCACCACGGCCGCGTCCACCATGGCACCGATGGCAATCGCAATGCCCCCCAGCGACATGATGTTCGCGTTCACCCCCTGGTAGTGCATCACGATGAAGGCGGCCAGGATGCCCAGCGGCAAGGAAATGATCGCGACCAAAGCTGATCGCAGGTGGAACAAAAAGATGAAGCACACCACGGCCACGACGGCGAACTCTTCCAGCAGCTTGTGGGAGAGGTTCTCCACCGCACGCTCGATCAGACTGGAGCGGTCATACACCGGCACGATCTCCACGCCCTTGGGCAGGCTGGCTTGCAGCGTTTTGAGTTTGGCCTTGACCGCCGCAATCGTCTCCAGCGCGTTCTTGCCCGAGCGCATCACGATCACGCCGCCTGCGGCTTCGCCCTCGCCATCGAGTTCACCAATGCCCCGGCGCATCTCCGGCCCGATCTGGACGCGGGCCACGTCGCCCAGGCGCACCGAGACACCGGCATCCGTCGTCATCAGTGGCACTTGCCGAAAGTCCTCCAGCGATTGCAGGTAGCCGGAGGCGCGCACCATGTACTCGGCTTCGCCCAACTCCAACACCGAGCCACCGGCTTCCTGGTTGGCTTTCTGAATGGCATCGACAACCTTGGTGTGCGGGATCTTGTAGGCGGCCAGCTTGTCCGGGTCGAGCACGACTTGGTACTGGCGCACCATGCCGCCCACCGAGGCCACCTCGGCCACGTTGGGCACGGTCTTGAGTTCGTACTTCAGGAACCAGTCCTGCAGCGCCCGCAGTTGCCCGGCGTCCTGTGTGCCGCTTCGGTCGATCAGCGCGTACTGGTAGATCCAGCCCACGCCCGTGGCATCCGGCCCCAGCGAAGCTTTGGCGCTGGCAGGCAGGCGGGATTGCACTTGGTTCAGGTACTCCAGCACGCGCGAGCGTGCCCAGTACAGGTCGGTGCCATCCTCGAACAAAACGTAGACAAACGAGTCGCCAAAGAAAGAATAGCCCCGCACCGTCTTGGCCCCGGGCACGGACAGCATGGTGGTGGTGAGCGGGTAGGTCACCTGGTTCTCCACAATGCGTGGCGCTTGGCCGGGGTAGGTGGTGCGGATGATCACCTGCACGTCGGACAGGTCGGGCAGGGCGTCCAGCGGTGTCTTCAAGGCGGCGTACACGCCCCAGGCGCTGAGCATGACGGTGGCCAACAGCACCAGGAAGCGATTGACGATGGACCAGCGGATGAGCCGGGCGATCATGGCTTGCTCCCAGCAGTGGGGGTGGCTGGCGGCTTGGGGTCGGGCGCTTTGGGGCTCACGCTGGTCAGTTGGGGCGTGTCGTCGGCATCCATGTAGAACTCGAAATTCACCGGGTCGCCGACCTCCAGGTTGCGCGGCAGACCACCTTTGAGCGGCAGTTTGAAGTCCATGGTCATCGGTCCCCACTTGAGCGAGGCGATGGCTTCGTGCGACAGCGTGATCGCATCACGGCCGATGGCTTCGACCTTGCCTTGGCCTTCATGGCGGGGCGATGTGTTGGCGGCCGTGGGCACCGGGGCCTTGTTGAGGCGGGCTTCGACCCCTTTGAGGCTGGCCTCTGAATCAATCAAGAATTGGGCGGACACCACCACGCGCTGGCCGGCCTCCAGCCCGCGCTTGATCTCGGTCTGTCCCGCACTCTCGATGCCTGACTCGACCTCCACCGGGCGAAACCGCCCTTGCTCCTCGGCCAGCAACACGACCGTGCGCTTGCCGGTCTGAATCACCGCCTCGGTGGGGACGAGCAACACCTTGTCCGCTCGCATGTCCATGAACTGCATGGTCACTAACATGCCCGGCACCAGCCGCGCGCCGGGGTTGGCCAACTCCACCCGGGCCTTTATCGTGCGGGTGGCCGCGCTGACCTCGGGCACCAGGGCCTGCACGGTGCCCTCAAAAAGGGTGCCTGGCACCGCTGGGCTCCTGGCCTGGACCTTGGCGCCGGGCCGCAGTTGCGCCGCCTGGCTCTCGGGCACCTCGGCATTGGCCCAGACCCTGGAGACGCCGTTGATGCGCAGCAAGGTGGCACCGGGCATCACCGACATGCCGTCGCGGGCCATCAGTTCGGCGACCACGCCGCTGATCGGTGCGCGAAGAGTGATGCGCGGCTGGGTTTGGCCGCTGCGTTCGACCAGGCGAATTTGGTCGTCCGACATGCCGACTTGGCGCATGCGCTGGCGAGCACCATCGACCAAGGGCGCGAGGTCGGTGCCCTTCATGCGACGAACGGACAGGAACTCCTCCTGAGCCGCGATCCACTCGGGCACGTAGAGGTCCAGCAGGGGTTGCCCCTGGCTCACGGTGTCCAGGGTCGCGCGCACATGGAGCCGCTCCACGTAGCCGGTGGCACGGGCCTGCACGGTGGCCTGGTCGCGCTCGTTGTAGGCGATGCTGCCCACGGCCGAGACCTGAGGCGACAGCGTGCCCTCCACGACCTCGGCGGTGCGCACGCCCAGGTTCTGCTGGATGCGCGCGCTGATGGTGACCTTGCCCTGGTCGCCCTCGCTGTCGGCGTAGACGGGCACCAGCATCATGTCCATGAAAGGCGACTTGGCGGGCTTGTCGAACTTGTTGCCCGGCACCATGGGGTCGTGGTAGTACAGGACCTGCTTGCCGGTGATGGGGTCCACGTCGCCAGCCTTGATGCCTGAGGCGATGTGGCGGCGGGTGGCTTCTTCGCCCTCGGCGATGCCTTGTGGCACCGCCTGTGTCGGCATGGTCGAGGCGGGCGTTGTTGCCGCTTTCGCCGGGGCGGCTGCGTCAGCCGTGGCCGCCATGCCGCTGCCATTTTTCATGCCCAGGGCATACAAGCCATAGCCGCTTGCAGCCAGCACCGACGCGGCGGCCAGTGCGATCACCAGGTGTTTGGTTTTCATGTTGTTTTCCATGGCAAAGGTCAGGGCCGAGGCGTGGCCACGTCGTGGTCGGCGGGGATCAGGAAGTTGAGCTGGGCCCACAGGCGGGCGGTCTCCATCTCCAGGCTCAGGCGCTCCATGCCGGTGTCCAACGCCATGCGCCGGGCTTCCAGCACCGAGGCCAGGGGCATGCCGCCGCCACGGTAGGCGGCCAGCGTGGCGTTGCTGCGCTCAGCCGCCAAGGGCATCAGGGTGGCGTCGTAGCGGCTCAAGCGGTCACGGCCGCTTTGCCAGGCTTGCAGCGTGGCCCTCACCTGGGCGAGGTGGTCGCGCACGGCCTCTTCGCGCTGGGCATGCCACTGGTCCGTGATGGCCAACTTGGCGGACAGTTCCCGGTCCTGGCGGTTGGCCTGGTCCCATTGCAGGGGCACCGACACGCTCAGCGAGGCCATGTTCGAGTAGCCCGGGCCACGATGGCTGAGCATGAATGCCACGCTCCAATCGGCGTGTTGGTTGGCGCGGGCGAGGTCTGCATCGGCCTGGGCCACCTCCTCTTGCCTGGCCATCACGGCGACTTCGGGGTGGCCGATGGCCAGTTCATTCTCCAGATTCGCCTGTTGCAGGCGGACACTGCTGGTGTCGGGCGGTGCGCCCAGCGGCTTGTTCAGATCATCGCCCGTCCAGCGCGCCAGCAGCGTTTTGGCGGTGCGCACCAGGCGTTCGGCTTGCTCGATGCGGTCGTCGAGTTGGGCGAGGGCCGAGCGGGCAGCGAACACATCGGCCTGGGCCCCCCGGCCACCCCGGTAGGCCGCTTCGGCCGCCTCGACCTGAAGGCGGGTCTCGTCCCGCTGAGCTTTGAGCAGCGCCAGCATGCGTTCCTGGAAATGGCGCTCCAGCCAGGCCACGGCGGTGTCGCGTTGCAGGTTGGACAGCGCCAGCGCGCGGCTGGCCTCGCTGGCTTGCGCCTCTCGCTCGAAACGGCGGGAGCGGGCCAGTCGTTTGTCTTCGCGGGTGTACTCCTGCATGACGCCGACCGACCTCATGGTCATGAAGTCGCGCCCCAGGCTGAAGCGGTCGGGGCCGTCAATGGGCAGGTTGCTGATGCCCAGCGTCAAGGTGGGATCGGGCCGCTGGCCTGCCGCGACGGCCATGTCCCGGGCTGCGGCGACCGCATGATCCTGTGCGGCCAACTGGCGGGACCGCGCTTGCGAGAGACCAAGCGCCTGGTCGAAATCCAAGGTGTCCTGGGCGTGGGCGTTAAAGGCCCAGGCGCTGCCTGCCAGCAGCAGGATCGCGCCCCGCTGGGCAAGGGGCAAAAAATCGGTGAACATGAGGTCTCCAAAACGAAGCGCAAAGGCGCGCCTGCTGACAGGCGTGCGAACAAAGTTCAGACACGCGGCAGCGCGACCGTGGCGTCCGAGTGACCGGTGAGGTCCTCAACGCCGCGTCGTTCGGAAGATCAAATTTGGAAGCAACAGTGGAGTATCGACAGGGGCGGAGGCGCCGGGTCAGGGCGCAGGCCCGTCGTCAGAGCCCGCCATGAAGGCTCAGAGCCGCCAGCCGTCTGGCCAACCGGGTACAGGCTGACCAGTACCACGGCGGGCAAGCTGGGCAACTGCGTGTGGTCGCTTTGCTGACCCTGGTGGCAATGCTCGGCACAGAGGTTGGCGAAGGTCTTGTCGGGGTAGCCCGCCATCTGTTCGCAGTTGGCCATGCCCTCCATGGTGCTGGCCTGCGCGGCGCCTTGGGCCGAGACCCCCGGGCAGGCGTAGGCGGCGATGCTCATTTGCGCAAACAGTATGATCCCGACCATCAGTCGGCAGATCATTTGTTTGAAGTCGCGGGTCATGGGCGTGTGGTCGAGGGGGGGCATTGAGCAGCAGACAGCTGCGGGCCATCATACCGTTTGTCACTGTAGTGGTGGGCGTGCCTCCTTGTCAACGACGGCGGGTGCGGAACACGCCAGAAGCGAAACTTCGCCGCAAACGGCTTGTCATGCGCAGCCAGAACTCGGCGGCTGGAGCCGCCTTTCACAACAAGGCGGGAGCACATGAAATAACTCGGCATCATCTCAATGAGTGTGGCGGGCGGCCATGGGGAGCGCTGTCGCGCAGACCTTGAGAACGCCTGGACCAGGGGCAGATCTTGGGCTGGTTGCAAATCAAGGTGCAACCACGAGCACCTGCAGGCTGGTCGTCATCGCGCGTTCGTACACATCATCTGCCCCGATTGGGGTTGGTCGCAACTCAACCGCCTGCGTGCCAAAGTGCTCACCGAATCGGTCGCGCAAAGCCCCGACGGAGATCAGGCGATCGGACGCTGCCGTGCTGCCTGAGGCCTGTCCCAGCGCCAGTCCGACCAACCGGCCACCCTGGTCATACACCGGGCCCCCGTGTGGGCCGTTGTCGGGCAACTCCACGCCCAGGCGCAGGGTGCCTGCCAAGGAGCCTGCGACAGGGCCGCCAAGGAAACCCGGTCGCATGACTGGCCAGGCAGGCTGCCCAGCTGGGTCATTCGGGTAGTCCATGGCGAACACCGGCGAGCCGGAAAATGCGTCATTTGGCGGAACGATTGCTCCTCCTGCAACGGGCAGGGCTGCCGACAATGTCAGCAACACCAGCCCCAGAGACTCGTCCTGATGATCCACCAAGGCCGCGACTGTTTGTCCCAGGCCATTGCGCAACCAGATTCCGCCAGAGGACGGCAAAGCCGCTTGCGGTGCCAGCGCATGGCGCCCATCGGCGAGCAGCAGCGCGGTGCCGGTCGTTCGGGCATCCCGGCCCACGGTCAGGCCCGTGGCGAAAGGTGCCAAGCGGGCTGGCAGGGACAACAAGGCGCCGTCCGCCAACAGCGCGCCTGTTTGAAAGCGGTGGCGCGCCGCTTTCACCATGGGGTGATCAGGCTCGCTGGCTTCGGCTTGCTTGAGCGTCTGATTGGCCACGGCCACCTGGCCGCCCAGGTTCAACAGCCAAGCGTAAAACACTCGGCCTTCTACCTCGTCAGCATGGACGCCGGCGGTGTGGGCCGCAAAGGCGAGTGCCTGGCGGTACTCACCAGCCTGCATCTGGGTGCGCAGAATGCCCAACTCGATGTGGGCTTCATGTGCTTGCAATGCGGCTTGCTCGAATGCCTGCCGCGCACACTCAACGTCACCTTCACGAAGGCAACTCTCGCCCTTTGACAGCAGGCGCCGACGCTCGGCCAGCGATTGCGGTGTGCTGCCTGCCTCAGAGTGCTCGTGGGCATGGCGCTTGGCAGGCGGCGCCTTTTTTTGCTCCGCATCTGCCGTCGCCGACAAGGCCAACACGCTCAGCGCCACGGCCCACACCCGCAGCGGCCATCGTCGGGTGATCACTGGCGGGTGATCCGAGGCTTGGCCAGCACCGCGCTCGCGGGGTTGTAGGCCGGGTTCGGGCTCTTGAATCCGGTCAGATAAGCGGTCAGCGCATCGATGTCTTGCGCGCCACCAAGTTGGGCCGCACCACCCACAAAGACGCCGAAGCCGTCGCCCCCGGTGGCCATGAAGTTGTTCACGGTCACGCGGTAGGTTTTGGCTGGACTGTGAACCACGCCCCCCAGGACCAGGACCTCAGTAGGGCCTGTGACCACGGGCGGGGTCACGGTCACATCCGTCGGAGTGAGTGTCACCTCGGTGATGCGGGTGCCGCAGGTGCCGGCCGAGTTCCAGGTGTACTTCAGGCCATTGGAGATCTGCATGATGCGGTTGGCCGTCTGCCCATTGCACCCAATGAACTGCTGCTCAAGTACATCCTTGATTTGCTGGGCGGTCAGGGTCAACGTCACCAGGCTGTTGCCGAAGGGTTGGGTGGTGAAAGCATTGCCGTAGGTCAGGTCGTAGGGGTAGGCATTGGTGCCATTGACGAAGCCGGGGCTGCGCACGCCACCTGCGTTCATGAAGGCGATCACGGCACCGCCCAGGCTTGTGGGCTGCGTCGCGGCCAGTTGGGCATCCGCGATCAAGTCACCTGCTTCCATCTCGCCGGCCGTGTTGGCCGCGTTGTTCATCGGGGCAGTGATGCTGGCGATGACCGCATTGGCCAAAGGCGACGCGGCGGCCTTGTAGGCGTTCACCACGTTTTTAACCTCAGGATGGGCCGCAATGGCATTGTTGATCGCGGCATCGGTGCGGTCCACCAACACGTTGCGTGGACTCACGGCGACGATGTCGCGAGTGGTGGGGTTGATGGTCACGTCCACCTCCGTCAAGACGCGGCCAAAAGCGCTGGAGCTGGTCACAGGGACCAGGCGACCTGCCTTGTTGGGCAAGCCGGCCGTGCGGGCTGTCGTCACGGCATTGCTCAGTGAGGTACCTCGCACATCGATGGTGTTGGCCGAGCAGTTGTAGGCCGCGTGCGTGTGGCCACTGATCACCAAGTCCACCGCATTGTCCAAGCGCTTGACGATGGCGCGAAGGTCGGAATCGGTGCCATCAGTGTTCTTCAAGTCACCGGTGCAACCGTTGATGTCGCTGGTGATGGCTTGGTTCGACACGCCAGTGACTTGGTTCTGGAAACCACCCTGGTGCAACAGCACCACGATGGATTCGATGCCTTGGGCGCGCAGACGCGGGATCAGGGCGTTGACGGTGTCCGCTTCATCTTGAAAGCTCAACCCAGCCACGCCAGCGGGCGTGACGATACCCGGGGTTCCCTTGAGCGTCATGCCGATGAAGGCCACCTTCACGCCATTGAATGTCTTCACGCCATAAGCGGGCAGCAGCGGTTTGGATGTGGCGGTTTCCACCACGTTGGCTGACAGCCATGTGAACTTGGCGCCGTCGAAGGTGCCTGGGGTGGCGGAGCCAAAGCCCCTGCAGCTGTTGGCCTCTTGGACGTTGCCGGTGAATTTGCAGCCGCCGCTTTGCAGTCGCTTGAGTTCGGTCTTGCCCTTGTCGAACTCGTGGTTACCCACAGCGTTGAATTCCACGCCGATCTGGTTGAGCGTTTCCACGGCTGGCTCGTCAAAGAACAGGGCTGAGATCAGCGGCGTGGCGCCAATGAAGTCACCCGCACCGACGACGACATTCAACGGGTTGCTCGCCTTCATGCGGGCCACATAGGCTGCCATGTACTCGGCCCCACCGACTGCCGGACGGCTGGCTGTTGGCACCAGGGTGTTGGCACCGAAAGTGCCTGGCGTTTCGAGGTTGCCGTGGTAGTCATTGAAGCCAATGATCTTGACGGTGAAAGGGGGCTTGGGGGCGGTGGTCTGGGCGATCACGGCAGCAGAAAAAGCCAGCGCCAGACTGGCGCACAAGGTACGAACGATCATGTTGAAACTCCCGAATGGATGTGGATCAGCGTGAGGAATCAGCGCGAATAGGTGCGACGCGGGGCGACGAGCCAGGCCAGGCCCAGCAAGGCGAACACCAGGGTCGAGGGTTCGGGGACAGCACTCACGCTCAGCTTGAGGGCGCCAGAGGTGGCATTGATCGGGCTTAAACTACCCGCGCCGTCGTCAAGCATCAGCGACTGCGTCAGCACACCGCTGATGCTGTAATTGCCAGCCCCCAGGGCGAACAAGCCACGGCTGAAGACGCTGCTCAGCAAGGCCGCGTCATGGTCATCGCCGACGTCGGGGGCGCTGCCGTACAGCTGAACGGCTACGCTGCTGGTGCTGCCCAACAGTTGGCCTTGGTTGAACACATTGAAGACGTCGCCTGCCATGCTGGCATCGACCACGGTCAACTGTCCCACGAAGCCAGCACCGATGGTGAAATTGAAATCCAGCGCCGTGCCG
The DNA here is from genome assembly GCF_014378415.1 of Aquabacterium sp. GTDB lineage: Bacteria > Pseudomonadota > Gammaproteobacteria > Burkholderiales > Burkholderiaceae_C > Aquabacterium. The sequence continues at coordinate 31,472 of NZ_JACMNS010000018.1, read as the reverse complement.
TAACCGGTTTCATTGGTGTAGTCGTTGTCGATCCACTCGGTGCCACCGGACAGGGCCGAGTAGCTATCGACGCCGAACGTCTGCCACTGATCATCAGCAGCCAAGGGTGTTGACGTGGCATGTGCTGCCAGCGCCGCGGTGGTCAGTGTTACCAGCAGGGCGGATTTGAGGAATGACATGACACGCTCCAAGTTGAAAGGCTTGGCGTGCATCAGAACAAGGTGACATGACGCATTGATGGATCACGCATGATCCGATTGAAGCACCGCGCCAGAGTGCCCCCCCTTGCCTGGCTGTTTTCTCAGGCGCGTGCGTCGCCCCAACGCAAAGTGGTGCTTTCATCGCCTTGGTAGGTGGTATGCCCATGGCGGTCTACACAATACTGCGGTGATGCAACAACCTCGTTGAAGGTAGCGGTTTCACTCAGGCGCGTGTATTCAAACAAGGTGCTTCTCACCACAGTGCTGTTTTTGCGCAGGGTGCAGCCGTGTCCAATCCAGCTCGGGCCCTCGATGGTCACACCAGAATCTATGCACGATCCTGAGCCGATGTAGACAGGTCCTGTGATGTTGACTGTGTTCCAGTCAATGCGCGTGTTCAGGCCAACCCAAACGCCCGGCCGAACCTCTTTTCCCGGCATCCGCATGTCGGAAATTTCTCCGCGAAGTACACGCTGGCATACAGACCAGTAGTCACTGACACGGCCAATGTCGATCCAGTTGAAGGTTCGGCGTTGCGCATAAAACGGCAAGCCTTGTTCGGCCAACAAAGGAAACAACTGGCTGCCAATGTCGAACTCCACCCCAGGGGGCACGAACTCTAAAATGGCGGGCTCGAAAATGTAGATGCCCGTGCTGGCCAAGTTCGATTTGGCTTTTCCGGTCTTGGGTTTTTCCTGGAAGGAAGTGACCCTGTCTTCACGGTCAGCCACGACGATGCCATAGTTGCTGACCTGATCGTCTGGTACCGCCAAGGTCACGACACTGGCCATGGCCTTTTTGGCATGATGTTCGAGCAGTGCAGCATGGATGTCCAAATCGATGATGGCATCTCCGCAAAGCACGATGGTGGTCTCGTCAAAGAACCCACTGAAGTCCTGGATCTTGCGCATGCCGCCAGCCGAACCCAGAGCTTTCGGCATGATCTCGCCATGCTCACGCACCCCTTCGTAGGAGTAGCCGATTTCGACCCCCCAGCGGTGGCCATCACCAAAGTAGTTTTCGATCTTCCAATGATTGGAAGACACGTTCACCATGATCTCTTTGACCCCATATCGAGCCAAGAGCTCGATGAGGTACTCCAGTACCGGCTTGCCCAGGATCGGAATCATGGGCTTGGGTGTTCGCTTGGTCAGGGGCCGGACGCGTGTTCCCTGGCCGGCTGCCAGAATCATTGCTTTGGTCATGTCACTCTTGGTCTGGTTCATGCAGATGCATGCCACCGCATCAGACCCGAGGTTGGCGTCAGCTTGGTGACAAAACGCAAGTCTGGAGGTCAAGCAGCCGCTTCAAGTGGGCATTGCAGCCCAGGGCAAGCGCTGCAATGATCAAGCCCAGAATGACGAGAAATTGCGCAAGGTGCGCAAGGACCTGAAAGCGGGGGTGGCCGATGAGTGGACCGGTCCTGTGGTGCGGCTCGCCCGCCAAGTCGACAAGGTGTCGTCACCTCAGTTTGAATGTCAGTTCGCGAACCCAAGGGCCACGAAGGTCATTGCACCGGGTAGCCCGCCTCGGCCAATGCCGCCGCGATGGCCTGGCGTTCGTGCGTCGTCTCGACGGTGACCTGGTGTTTCGCCAGGTCAACCTGAACCTTGGCTTGGCCGTCAACCGACTGAACAGCCTGGGTCACGGCCTTGACGCAATGGCCGCACGACATGTCGGGAACTTGGAATTCAAACATCGGGAGACCTCGAAATGGGTTGATCAGGCACAAACTGTCGGCCGCCGTTGGAAAAGCAGGCTACTGAAGACAAGGCGTCCATCGTGAATGAGCTCAAGGCGTCGGGCCTGCGCGTGGCGATGGCGGGCGATGGCATCAACGATGCCCCGGGCGTCGCCGCTGCGGACGTGGGCATCGCCATCGACATCGACATCTGTCGGCGCACCTACGCCAAGATACGCCAGAACCTGTTCTGGGCGTTTGCCTGCAACCTGGTGGGCATCCCGCTGGCCGCCATGGGCCTGCTTAACCCGGTGATCGCTGGTGCGGCCATGACGTTCAGCAGCGTTAGTGTGGTCACCAACGCCTTGATGCTGCGCCGCTGGAAAGCAAGCTCCAAGCTGACTGCGGTTTGGCCGACTAGCGCAGCCAGGTGCTGGCCAGGCCAACGAGGGCGCACAGGCCCAGCAAAGGCATGACGCCCAGTTTGAAGCGGAACAAGGCCACCGCGGCGCCCAGCACAATCACGGCAGACACCCAATCGAAGCGCCCACTCAGGCCTTGGGGCCACAGCACGTGGTACGCAAAGAACATCGCCAGGTTCAGGATCACCCCGACCACGGCTGCCGTGATGGCCGTCAACGGTGCGGTGAACTTCAGCTTGCCATGCGTCGATTCGATCAAGGGGCCGCCAGCCAGGATGAAGATGAACGATGGGAGGAAGGTGAAAAAGGTCACCACACTGGCCGCCACGACGCCAGCCAGCATCAAGGCATCGGGCCCGAACACCTGCTGCGTCCAGGCACCCACAAACCCGACAAACGCCACCACCATGATCAGCGGACCGGGTGTGGTCTCGCCCAAGGCCAGACCGTCGATCATCTGGGGGCCCGTCAGCCAGTGGTAGTGCTCCACCGCGCCTTGGTAGACATAGGGCAGCACGGCATAGGCGCCGCCAAAAGTCAGCAGGGCGGCCTTGGTGAAGAACCAGCCCATCTGCGTGAGTGTGCCTTGCACGCCATGGGTAACTAACAGCAGGGCCATCGCGCCAGCCCACAAGCCCAACCCGATGATCAACACCTTGGCCAGGTGGCTTCGGGTGAAGCGCGCATGCGCTGGCGTTGGGGTGTCGTCATCGATCAACGCGGGCCCATAGGTGTGCTGGGTGCTGCCATGCCCGCCACCCACCACAAAAATCTGTGGGGCCATTCGGCCGCCGAGATGCCCGATGAGGGCGGCGATTAACACAATCAGGGGGAAGGGCGCCTCCAGCGCAAAGATGGCCACGAAGGATGCCGCCGCAATGCCCCAAAGCCAGCCGTTCTTCAAGGCCCGCGTGCCGATGCGGTGCGCCGCGTGAACGACCAGGGCCGTCACCGCCGGCTTGATGCCGTAGAAAATGCCCGCTACCACCGGCACCTGCCCGAACGCCACATAAACCCATGACAAGGCGACCAGGATGAACAGCGAGGGCAGCACGAACAAAGCGCCAGCCACAATGCCGCCCCAGGTGCGGTGCATCAGCCAACCGATGTAGGTGGCCAGTTGCTGGGCCTCGGGGCCGGGCAACACCATGCAATAGTTCAGCGCGTGCAGGAAGCGCTTCTCGCTGATCCAGCGGCGGCGCTCAACCAGTTCGGTGTGCATGATGGCGATCTGCCCGGCCGGGCCGCCAAAGCTGATGAAGCCCAGCTTGAGCCAGAAACGAAAGGCTTCCCAGAAGGCGATGGGGTCAGGGCGGGTGGTGGTTTCGGTGCGGGAGGCGTCGGTCATGCTGAAGTCTAGACGTTCATCCTTTCCCGCCTGTCAAGACCAAGAAAGTGGCCGCCGTTGTGTTTTACCGTGGCGCCTGTTAATTGAATGGGCGTTGATATACCATCATCTCGGCCTCACGGTTGCTCGGAGGACTGCGGTGCCTTAAGCCCATGCAGCCTTGCGAAATCACCACTTCAAAAGGGATTGTTGCCGTGCGTTTTGCGTCTTTGAATTTGAAAGTTCTGGCCGCTGCGGCCATCATGCTGGCCACCGGTGGAGCCTGGGCTCAACCCGTCACGCCAGGCGCAGCTGCTTCCACAGCGCCCCTGCGAGAATTGGGCAAGCCCGAAGAAGACATCGCCCTGGATGTGATCGCCTACCAAGTCGATGGCTTGCCCGATGCTTCAGCCGCCAGGCTGGCCGCCATCACCGCGCCCTTCACCGGCAAGGGTCGCAGTTATGAAGCCCTGGTGAATGCCACGGCCGCCGTGACCTTGTACATGCAGCGCGAACTGGGCTACTACGTTGGCTTTGCCTACCTGCCCGAACAGCAGGCCAAAGATGGCGTGGTGCACATTGCGGTGCTCGAAGGTCGCCTTGATCAAGTGCAGTTGAACTGGCCCGACACCGCCGTGCCTGTTCACCGCGACGTGGTTGAAAGCTACCTGGCTGCGTTGAAGCCAGGCAAGGTCATCCGCGTGAAAGATGTCGAGCGGGTTGTTTTCCTGGTCAACGATCTGCAAGGTGTTCGCACGCGCTTTGAAATTGGCGAGGGTCGCGAGCCTGGCACCGCATCGCTGATCGTCACCCCCACCGCCGAAGCCCGTGTTAGCGGCCGGTTCGAGTTGGACTCCTTGGGCTCACGCTACACCGGCATGGGTCGCATCAGCGGCGGCCTGACCGTGGCCAGCCCCACCGGGCTTGGCGATGCCGTGTCCGTCAACGCTTTGACTTCCTTCAATGGTGGCCTGGCATTCGCGGGCGTGAGCTACGTCTCGCCGGTCGGTGCGAATGGCTTGAAGCTGGGCGCGGCCCTGTCTAAGGTGCGCTACGAGTTGGACATAGAGTATGTTGCTTCCGACTTGACCGGCACGGTCGTCGCGGCCAGCGGCTTTGCGCTGTACCCGGTGGTGCGTTCGCGCAACCTCAATGTGTTCAGCTTGCTGAGCTATGAAAACAAGCGATTCGACGATCAGGACTCTGGCGTGTCGTCCCGCAAGATCAGTGACGACGTTCAGTTCGGGGTGGTCGGTGATTTCCGCGACAACTGGCTGAATGGCGGGGTCAACACGTACGAGCTCAGTTGGCTGCAAGGGCGGATGAAGTTTGATGCGGCCGACACGACCACCACCGGTCTGAAAACCAATTTTGGCAAGGCCAGTCTGGGCTACTCCCGCCTGCAAAACCTGGTCAGCGGCCGATTGCAACTGTACGCACGCTACAAAGGCCAGATTGCCGGGACCACCCTGGATGCGACCGAGCGCTTCGCGGCGGGTGGCCCCACGGGCGTTCGCGCTTTTGCCCCCGGTGAAGCTGCTGGCGATACCGCCCATGTGGTGACTGCGGAATTGCGCTTCCTGCCGCCTGAGGCCTGGTTGGGGCGCTTTGCGCATGAACTGGCGTTCAGCACTTTTTATGATTGGGGCCACGCCAAGCTGGCGCAGAACTCAGTGTCGCCATCGACCAGCAGCACCCTCAGCGGCTATGGCCTGGGCATGATCTGGGCACGCCCCAGTGATTTTGCGCTGCGCCTGAACCTGGCATGGCGTGCCACTGGCGAGCCGCTGGCAGACAACAACACCCACCAGCCGCGCGCCAATGCCGTGCTGGCCAAGAACTTCTGAGCTTGAAGGCCGAGGCTATACATGACTGATCGATCAGCTTTCTCTTGCACCCAGCGTTGCCTGGTTCAGGTCGCTTTGGCGGCTTGTTGTGCCGGTTTGTCTTCAACGATCTGGGCGCAGACTGTCTCATCCCCCACGGAAGGGCAGACTCCATCCGTCATGAAGTCTGAAGCCGACATGCCTCCTGGTGTGGCCGCCAAAAATTCTGCAGTCAAAACCATTGACCAAACCGAAGGCACGCCGGTGACACGGTCCTTGAAGCAGGGCGACGCCCTGAGCATTCGCGGTGGACTGATGACCCAGGTTGGTTCGGGCCAACCAGTGACTGAAGGTAGCCGCGTTTTGCGTCTGCCTGGCAAATGCACGCCTAAAACCAACAGTTTGGATTGCGTGGCCGAAGCCGGGCAGGCACCGACTGGCGCCAATGTTTCATCCCGAGTGCGCAACGGCGTGATCGGTGAGGTTGGCGCGGGGCGTGCCGCCACCGAAGGCGGGGGCACCGTTAAACGCAAAGACACCTGCACCCCGGCACCTGGCAAGCTGAGCTGTGACTGATAACAAGAGTCACAGCTTGATACAAGAACCCCGCCTTCAAGGCGGGGTTCTTGTTGGTGAGGGGCGTCAGTGCGGCAAGCTGTGCCCAGGTCCTCCGGACACATCCCTGAAGTGCATGTCACTCAGAGCATCGGGTTGAGCCTGTTCCGCCGTGAGGTCGTCAACCGGCTGAATATTCTGCGCAAGCATGCCTTTGGGGCCGGCTATCAGTTCGTATTGAACTTTCGAGCCCTGCTTGAGCGTGCGAAAACCTTCCATCTGGATGGCTGAAAAGTGGGCAAAAACATCGCCCCCACCCTGATCGGGTTCAATGAAGCCAAACCCTTTGGCATCGTTGAACCATTTGACAGTGCCTATAGCCATGCTTTCCCTCCTGTTAGTTAGTTAGTTTGTCGTTATTTTCTAGTCCGAATCCACAGGTGTCAAGCACCCAGGACCCAGCTGGGTTTTTTGCCTTGACAGGGTTGTAATTTTGCAATGTGAAATTAACTGGAGATTCTTTGTTTGGCCCCAAGCTGCGTTGAGCGCGGACACGGCCGACCAACCGTCGGTGCTTTGAAAAGTCGTGAAACCTGGGTGAATTTCCCCCCTTGAAGTCAGGTGGGTTACCGCAACATGTGAAGACACAAAGCAATCGCGTCTCGTAGAATGAATTCATGACTGAACCGTTAAAGCCCAAATCATCCGAACCGCCGTCAGGGCCAGGTGAAGGTGGAGAGGGGCTGGCCATTGCCGAAAAAGAAACCGTCAGCCTGGAGCCGCCAAAGCTTTATAGGGTGGTGATGCTCAACGATGACTTCACGCCCATGGAATTCGTGATCATCGTCTTGCAGGAATATTTCCGTCACGACATCGAGACAGCGACGCAAATCATGCTCAAAATCCACCACGAAGGGCGTGGTGTGTGCGGGGTCTATACCAAAGACGTCGCGGCCACGAAGGTCGAACTCGTTCTTGCCGCCGCCCGCAGAGCCGGGCACCCCCTGCAGTGCATTCTGGAGACCGCATGATTGCGCAAGAGTTGGAAGTGAGTCTGCACATGGCCTTTGTCGAGGCCCGTCAGCAACGCCACGAGTTCATCACCGTTGAGCACCTGTTGCTCGCCTTGATTGACAACCCCTCCGCTTCCGAGGTGTTGAAAGCTTGTGCGGCCAACCTGGAAGAGTTGCGCAAGAACCTTGATCAGTTCGTGCGCGATAACACCCCCACCGTGGGCGGGACCGACGAAGTCGATACCCAGCCAACCCTGGGCTTCCAGCGTGTCATTCAACGCGCCATCATGCATGTCCAATCTTCGGGCAGTGGCAAGAAGGAAGTGACCGGCGCGAATGTACTGGTGGCCATCTTCGGCGAGAAGGATTCGCACGCGGTGTACTACCTTCACCAGCAGGGCGTGACACGCCTGGACGTGGTGAACTACATCGCCCACGGCATCCGCAAGGCCGATCCCCCTGAGCCTATCAAGTCTTCTTCAGAGTCCAGCCCCGCCGAGACCGAGAAGGAAGAGGGCGGCGAGCCAAAGGCGTCGGCTTTGGAGCAATACACCCAGAACATCAATGTGCTGGCCCGTGAAGGCAAGATCGATCCCCTTATCGGTCGCGATCATGAAGTCGAACGCGTGATTCAGATCCTGTGCCGCCGCCGCAAGAACAACCCGCTGCTGGTGGGTGAAGCTGGCGTGGGCAAGACCGCGATCGCCGAGGGCCTGGCCTGGCGCATCACGCAAAAAGACGTGCCCGATGTGCTGGCCGATGCCGAGGTCTATTCCCTCGACATGGGTGCGCTGCTGGCCGGCACCAAGTACCGTGGTGACTTCGAGCAACGCCTCAAGGCTGTGATCAAACAGCTCAAAGAGCAGCCCAGCGCGATCCTGTTCATCGACGAGATTCACACCTTGATCGGTGCGGGTGCGGCTTCGGGCGGTACCCTGGATGCCAGTAACTTGCTCAAGCCCGCGCTCAGTTCGGGTCAGCTCAAGTGCATTGGCGCCACCACCTTCACGGAATACCGTGGCATCTTCGAGAAGGATGCGGCCCTGTCGCGTCGATTCCAGAAGGTCGAAGTGGTCGAGCCGTCGGTTGAGCAAACCATCGAGATCCTCAAGGGCCTGAAGTCGCGCTTCGAAGAGCACCACAGCGTCAAGTACGCCTTGGGTGCTTTGCAAGCCGCGGCCGAGTTGTCCGCCAAGTTCATCAACGATCGCCACTTGCCCGACAAGGCGATTGACGTGATTGACGAGGCTGGCGCGGCGCAACGCATCCTGCCCAAGAGCAAGCAGAAGAAGACCATCACACGCGCCGAGGTGGAAGACATCGTCGCCAAGATCGCGCGCGTGCCTTCAACCAGCGTGTCCAACGACGACCGCTCGAAGCTTAAGAGCCTGGACCGCGACTTGAAGAGCGTGGTGTTTGGTCAGGACCTGGCCATCGAGGCCCTGTCGTCCGCGATCAAGATGTCGCGCTCGGGATTGGGCAAGCCAGACAGGCCAATCGGCTCCTTCCTGTTCAGTGGCCCCACTGGCGTCGGCAAGACCGAGGTGGCCAAGCAATTGGCCTACATCCTGGGCATCGAGCTGATCCGCTTTGACATGTCGGAGTACATGGAGCGCCATGCGGTCAGCCGCCTGATCGGTGCGCCTCCGGGCTACGTTGGTTTCGACCAAGGTGGTCTGTTGACCGAAGCTGTGACCAAAAAGCCGCATTGCGTCTTGCTGCTCGATGAAATCGAAAAGGCCCATCCGGACGTTTTCAACATCCTGCTGCAGGTGATGGACCACGGCACGCTGACGGACAACAATGGCCGTAAGGCTGACTTCCGCAACGTGATGATCATCATGACGACCAATGCGGGTGCCGAAACCTTGCAGCGGTCGACCATTGGTTTCACCACCCAGCGCCAGGCCGGAGACGAGATGGCGGACATCAAGCGTGTCTTCACGCCAGAGTTCCGCAACCGCCTGGACGCCATCGTGGGCTTCAAGGCGCTGGACGAAGAGATCATCCTGCGAGTGGTCGACAAGTTCCTGCTGCAGCTTGAAAGCCAGCTGGCCGAGAAAAAGGTGGACGTCACCTTCACCGATGCCTTGCGCGCTCACCTGGGCAAGAAGGGCTTCGATCCGCTCATGGGCGCCCGTCCGATGCAGCGTCTGATCCAGGACACGATCCGCCGTGCGCTGGCCGACGAGTTGCTGTTTGGTCGCCTGGTGGATGGCGGTCGCCTGACGGTCGACGTGGTTGAAGGTGTCGGCGGCGAGATGGAAGTCAAGCTGGACATCCAGCCCAACAAGAAGAGCGACAAGCCCAAGGCGGAGGCTGCCACGGCCGAGTGATCTTTTGTCTGGCTTGGTTAGATTGGACAAGGGCTCAGCTTTGGCTGGGCCCTTGTTGTTTCGGCTTCTTCTTCAGCCCGTGGCTGCTGGCAGTGCCAAGCGCTCAAAGCCTTGGGCGCTGAGGCGCAGCACTTCACCGCGTCGAGGGGCGCCGTCAAAATCCCAGTCGCTCAAGACGTGGCGGATCCCGCCAGGCAGGCCAAAGGGCGCGCTCTCAGGGCGGTGCGTGTGTCCATGGACCAGCACAGGCGTGTGGGCGGCTTGCATCCACGAGCCTGCAGCAGCTTCATCGACATCGGCCCAGTTGTCGGGTGTTTGTTGGTGTTGATGGGCGGCACTGGCTTCGCGCATCTGGCGGGCCACCATCAAGCGATCTGTCAGCGGTTTGGCCAGAAAGGCGTCGCGCCAGGCGGGTTGGCGAACTTGCGCCCGAAAACGAAGGTAGGCCTGGTCGGCCAGGCACAGGGCATCGCCGTGGGTGAGCAGTAGCTGTTGGCCGAAGGCATGCAAGATGGTCGGGTCGGCCAGGGTGTGCCCATGGCAGGCTGCGACCATGTCGTGGCCCAACAAGAAATCGCGGTTGCCGACCATCATGCCCAGGTGAAGGCGTTGGCCAGCATCCGCCAGGAAGGCGGTGCAATCGGCTTCAAAGCCGGTGTGGCGCATGTCATCACCCACCCAGGCCTCGAACAAGTCGCCCATGATCAGGACGGCATCGGCGGGCGTGTTTTGCAGGTAGCGGGCCAATGCTGACGCGGTGCGTGGCAGGCCAGCATGCAGGTGCAGATCGGACACAAAATCAATGCACCGCCACGAGGGCGGTGCATTGATTGCCTCGGCGGCAGGAAAGGGGAGTGTGTCCCCAATCACAACATCACACTTCCGTGGCTTGGGTGATGACCAGGTTTTCCACGGGCACGTCATCGTGACCACCGCTGCGGCCCGTCTTGACCTTTTCCATCTGGTCGACGATTTCGGTACCTGCGACCACCTTGCCAAAAACGGCATAGCCCCAACCACTGCCGGTTTCCGACTTGAAGTTCAGGAAATCGTTGCTGGTGGTGTTGATGAAGAACTGAGCGCTGGCCGAGTGAGGCGCGCTGGTGCGGGCCATGGCAACGGTATAGTGCTCGTTTTTGAGGCCGTTGTTGGCTTCGTTCTGGATCATCTCGGTGGTGGGCTTTTGCTTCAGGCCAGGCTCGAAGCCGCCGCCTTGCACCATGAAGCCCTTGATCACGCGGTGAAAGATCGTGCCGTTGTAGTGGCCGGCGCGAACGTAGTTCAGGAAGTTTTCGACGGTGACGGGTGCCTTGGCGTCGTCCAGTTCAAGGCGGATCACGCCTGCCGTGGTTTGCAGTTCAACGGTTTTGGTCATGTTATTTCTCCAGGGTAGCTTGTTTGATCACGATGGGTTTGAGGGGCACGTCGCCGTGAGGACCCTTCTGGCCGGTTTCCACCATCCGGATCTTGTCGACCACGTCCATGCCTTGCACGACTTTGCCAAACACGGCGTAGCCGTTGCCATCGGGGGATTGGGTCGAGTCAAGGAAGTTATTGTCCTTGACGTTGATGAAAAATTGCGCAGTGGCCGAGTCAGGAATGCTGGTACGGGCCATGGCGAGGGTGCCCCGGACGTTGCTCAGGCCATTGCGGCTTTCCAGCGGAATGGGCGCGCGTGTGGGTTTCTCTTTCATGTCAGGGGTCATGCCGCCGCCCTGGACCATGAAGGTCTTGATCACGCGGTGGAACACGGTGCCGTTGTAGTGGCCCGATTTGACGTACTGAAGAAAGTTCTCCACCGTCTTGGGCGCCTTGGCGGCGTCAAGCTGGACGACGATGTCACCCTCGCTGGTAGACAGTTTCACCGTTTGCGCCAGGGCAGAGCCCATGGTGATACCACTGAGCGCCGCGGCCATCAGGCCAACGTTGATGAGTTTGTTCAGGCAGGTCATCCGATCACTCCTTCATAGAAAATTTTCCAAAGGCCACCTTCTTTACCCCAGTATTGACGCTTGATGGCCCCAGTGCGTTGACCGTCGGAGACTTCGCCGAAGGTCACCACGAGGATGTCGCCTTTGTCACGCCAGCCCAGAATGGCCAGATCCTTGAGTTGCAGGGACTTGCCGCGCTGGCTGACCACTTCTTTTTCCAGCCATTGGCGCCATTGATTGAAATCACGGGTGCCGTTGGAAAACTGGTTGGAATAGAACGATACCAGCCGGGGAAGATCACCACTGGCGCGTGCCACACGCCAGCCTTCGATGAGATTGCGCATGTTACGCCGCGCAAGTTCGGCCGATTTTGGGGACACCCAATCCAGACTTTTGGCAATGACCACAGGGGTGGTGCGGGGTTGCACGCTTTCCAGGATGTTTTGCAGTTCAGGGTTGGCCAAGGCCACGCAGCCGTCGGTGCTGTTGGGGCTGCGCGCATAACTGTCGCTGGGCACGCCGTGCAGCCAGATGCCCGATCCGGTCCTGCCCTGTCGACGGTCGTACTCGTTGGGGTAGTTCAAAGGCAAGGCGCCGACGCCATAGAAATCAGTGAGCTGCTTGCCATCCAGGCGGCTGGTGATGTAGTAGACCCCCAAGGGGGTGCGTTGGTCGCCCTGGGCTGCTTTTTCAGCACCCAGGCGGCCGATGGACACGTAGTGGTCTGCGATCACATGCAGACCATGGGGGCCGTTTTCAAACAGGTACAGGCGCGAACGGCTGGCATCGACCGCAATGGCATGCCGTGTCGTGGGTGGAGTTTCGATGAATTGGGCTGGAAGTGCGTCTGCCGGAGGCCTTTCACGCAAGGCGAAGAGCCTGCGCTCAGCTTCCGTGCGCAGTTGTTCGATTCGTTGAGGCGCCCGGTTTGTCAAGTCGGCCGGCGCGCTGCCCATGATTTTCAGGGGCGCTGTCTGGGACAGCAGCAAGTCGCCGTACACCATTTGGGCCAACTGGAAGTTGGGAACATCTTCGACCAGCGTCTGGGCCATTTTCAGGGCCAGTTTGCCTTGTCCAGCCCCGATGAGCCGGTAGATTTCCAGCAGGCGAGACTCTGCGGGCAGGCTTTGCTGATTCGGCTTGAGCGCATGGGCAGGCCCCGCAATAAGAAGACCCCAGCCTATTGCGCTTACCACCAACATGCGCTTGACGAGCATGGACAACCGCCGACCTGCCGCATGCTGCGGCGGTCGGCCCAAATGACCAATCATCACGAACCGGAGCTTTCCTTCACGATCACCCATTCACCACCAGTGCGAACCAAGTCCACGCGCTTACCGCTGCTGATGTTCAGGCTGTCTGCTTTGTAATCCTGGCGGAAGCGAACGCTGGCCTTGTTGCCATTGATGGACACATTAACCTTGGAGAGCTTGACCGAGATGCTGCGTTTTTCCTGGATACGATCGCGGCGCTCTTGTTCCCAGGCCTTGCGCGTCTTGCCGCCGTTGAAGTCACGGCTATAGGCCGCAAAGTAAGCGTTGAGGTCTTTTTTGCTCCAGGCCGCGGCCCAGGCTTGCAGCGCTGATTCGACTTCGCGTTCCGTCGCTTCAGCCTTGGCTTCCACGGGTGTTGGTGCGGGCGGTGTGGGCTTGCTGGTGGGGGCTGGCACCGGTGCTGGTGCCGGAACGGGCGCGGGCTTGGTGGTGGCTGGGGGCGGCAACGGAGCTGGCGCCAGTGCTGGCGTGGTGGTTGGTGTGTTGCTGTTGGTCAGACCAGCCACGGCCGTGCCGCCACGTTCTTTGGGAAACAGGTCGCGAATCATCGCCAGCTTGGGCGCCACGGCGGAGCGGGTGTCGATCTGCAGGGCCTTGGAATAGGCTTGGCTGGCCAGCTTGGCGTAGACATCGCCCAGGTTTTCGTAGGCGGTGGCGTAGCTGGGATTGGTCCGGATGGCCATTTCCAGCGCATTGCGCGATTTGTCGTATTGACCTTGCTGCGCATACAGCACAGCGAGGTTGTTGAACGGTTCGGGCAGCTCGGGATAGTCTTCGGTCAGCTTGGTGAACGCGGTGATGGACTCCGGGATGCGGCCAGCTTGCGACAGGCTGATGGCCCGCAGGAAACGCATCATGGGATCGCGCGGGCGGACGGCCAGGAACTGGTCGGCACGCTGCAAGGCTTCGGTGTTCTTGCCGGCGGACAGCAGTTTTTGAACATCGCCGACTTCGTCTGCACGCACCGCGAAGGCGGTCATGGACAGGGCGGCAATGGCCAGGCACTTGGCGGCTAAGGCCGTGAAGCGGATTCCAAACTTAGGCGCAACAGCTTGCATGAGTTGTATTTATCCGATGGGTTTGTGTAGATTGTGATGGGCACACAAAGCGGCTGGACAAAAAGCCTGCCATTTTTCGAGGATACCAGCCGACCAGGAGCCGAATAGGATCTGTCATCCTTGGGCGTGGGCGGGCCGCTATACTCGTTGGATTGTATCTGAGCGTTGCAAGTTTGACGGGGCCCGTGCATGCCCCGCGCACTTGTTGCTTTGCCGCAAGTGCCGCATGACCCGTGTCGCCCGACACCGGATGTGGCCTTCGGCGCTTGACCAGAATTTTTCTCCAATGAGCTTGCGTATTTTCAACAGCCTGTCGCGGCAGGTCGAGTCGTTTGTCCCCCTGGTTCCTGGTCAGGTCGGTTTGTACGTGTGCGGCATGACCATTTATGACTTGTGTCATGTGGGTCACGCCCGCATGATGATGTCATTCGACGTGGCGCAGCGCTGGCTAAGGGCCTCGGGCCTGACGGTCACTTATGTGCGCAACATCACCGACATTGACGACAAGATCATCCGCCGTGCAGTGGAGCGCGGCATCACGATCCGCCAGTTGACCGGCGAGATGACCGTGGCCATGCACCAGGACATCAGTGCCCTTGGCATCGAACCACCCACGCACGAGCCGCGTGCCACTCAATATGTGCCGCAAATGCTCGACATGATCGGCAAACTGCAGGCCAAGGGCCTGGCTTATCAGGCCAGCAGCGGCGATGTGAACTACGCGGTGCGCAAGTTTGAGGGCTACGGCAAGCTGTCGGGCAAGTCGCTGGACCAACTGCGCGCGGGTGAACGCGAGCTGAACGGGGCTGGCAACCGCACCGCCGATGGCAAGCTGGATCCTCTGGATTTCGTGCTCTGGAAAGCCGCCAAACCTGACGAGCCGCAGGATGCCAAATACGACTCGGCCTATGGCACCGGCCGCCCTGGCTGGCACATCGAGTGCTCGGCCATGGCGTGCGCCTTGCTGGGCGAGCAATTCGACATCCATGGCGGCGGGCTTGATTTGCAGTTTCCTCACCACGAGAACGAAATCGCCCAAAGCGAAGGGGCCAGTGGCAAGCGCTTTGTCAATTACTGGATGCACAACGGCTTTCTGAACGTGGACAACGAGAAGATGTCCAAGTCGCTGGGCAACTTCTTCACCATCCGCGACGTGCTCAAGAGCTACGACGGCGAGACGGTGCGCTTTTTCATGCTGCGCACCCACTACCGCAGCCCCTTCAATTACAGCGATGCCGGTCTGGACGACGCCCGCAATGGCCTGCGCCGCCTGTACACCGCCTTGGGCACCGTGGCCGATGCGCCCTCAGGGGACATCGACTGGGCGCATCCTCAGGCGGCGCGCTTCAAGGTGGCCATGGACGAAGATTTCGGCACGCCCATCGCGGTGGCCGTGTTGTTTGACCTGGCGGCGGAAGTGAATCGTTCGGGCTCGGCGCAGCCTGCGGCCTTGCTCAAGGCTTTGGCGGGCGTTCTGGGTTTGCTTCAGCAGTCCCCCCAGGCTTACATGCAAGGTGGCGGTGATTTGGGTGGTCTGCAGGCCCCCGCGATCCAGGCTTTGATCGAAGCCCGCGCTGCTGCCAAGAAGGCCCGAAATTTTGCCGAATCCGACCGCATCCGAGAAGAGCTCGCTCAGCAAGGCATCGTGTTGAAAGACAGTCCGCAAGGCACGACATGGGTGAAAGCCTGATGCCGTCCTCAGCTTTTTTCTCGGCGGCCGATGCCGACGCTTCGCCTCTGCCGATCGCTTTGGTGACGCCCCATTACTGGGATGAGGCGTGCAAGCACCTGTCCAAGCGCGATCGGGTCATGCGCAAACTGGTGGCCGACTACGGGCAGGGTCGCCTGTACAGCCGCCGCGATGCGTTCACCACCCTGGCGCGCTCGATCGTGGGGCAGCAGATTTCGCCCAAATCGGCGCAGTCGGTCTGGGCTCGTTTGCTGACCTTGATGGGGCAACAACCGCCCGAGTCGCGTGCGCCCCTGTCGGTTCAGGCGGTGCTGGCCATGAGCGTTGACCAGCTCCGCACGGCGGGTTTGTCCGTGCGCAAGGCCGAATATTTGCAAGACTTGGCGAAGCATTTCGCCGAAGGCCGTGTCCATGTGAACCACTGGGAGCGCATGGAGGACGAGACCATCATCGAGGAGCTGGTAGACATCCGTGGCATTGGCCGCTGGACTGCCGAGATGTTCCTGATTTTTCACCTGATGCGGCCCAATGTGCTGCCGCTGGATGACACGGTCTTGATCACGGCGATCAGCCAGAGCTATTTCAGCGGCGAACCCGTGTCGCGTGCCGAGGCGCGCGACATCGCGGAAGCCTGGGCCCCCTATCGCACAGTGGGAACGTGGTATCTGTGGCGCAGCCTTGACCCGCTGCCCTCTGCATCATAAAAACCTGTTGCTGCGTGACTGAGGACAACTTGCCATGAGCAAACGACATTTTCTGGAATTCGAGCAACCGATCGCGGAGCTTGAAAGCAAAATCGAAGAGCTGCGCTACGTGCAAAGCGAATCGGCCGTGGACATCTCGGAAGAGATCGACCGGCTGAGCAAAAAAAGCCTGCTACTGACCAAGGACGTTTATTCAAGCCTGACGCCCTGGCAGGTGACGCAGATCGCGCGCCACCCTCAACGGCCTTACACGCTGGACTACGTCAACGAGCTGTTCACCGACTTCCAGGAGCTTCACGGCGACCGCCACTACGCGGACGACCTTTCCATCGTGGGCGGTCTGGCTCGTTTCAATGGCCAGGCCTGCATGGTGTTGGGTCACCAAAAAGGCCGCGATACCAAAGAGCGTGGCATGCGCAATTTCGGCATGTCGCGCCCCGAGGGATACCGCAAAGCCCTGCGCCTGATGAAGGTCGCCGAGAAATTCAGCCTGCCCCTGTTCACCTTTGTGGACACGCCTGGCGCCTACCCTGGCATCGGTGCTGAAGAGCGCAACCAATCTGAAGCCATCGGCCGCAACATCTTCGAGATGGCCCGCCTGGAAGTGCCCATCATCACCACCATCATTGGTGAAGGTGGCTCCGGTGGCGCGCTGGCCATCAGCGTGGCCGACCAAGTGTTGATGCTGCAGTACTCGGTGTATTCCGTGATCTCGCCTGAAGGCTGCGCGTCCATTTTGTGGAAGACGGCTGACCGGGCCGAAGAGGCTGCGGAGGCCCTGGGCATCACGGCGCACCGCCTCAAGGCCCTGGGCCTGGTTGACAAGATCGTCAGCGAGCCGGTGGGTGGCGCTCACCGCGACCACAAGCAGGCGGCGGCCAACCTCAAGCGCGGCCTGAACGACGCCATGCGCCAGCTCAGCGACCTTAAAGTGAAGGACTTGCTGCAGCAACGCTATGACCGTCTGCAAAGTTACGGCCGCTACAACGACACCAAAGAGCATTGAGCCTCATGAACGTTGTGGGCGAGGGCGCGTGCATTGCTGTGGCCTACAGTGGCGGGCGTGACTCCACAGCCTTGTTGCACACCACGGCCGTGGCGGCTTTGGGGCAACCTGGCTTGCGTGTTGTCGCGCTGCATGTTCACCATGGCTTGAGCCAGCAGGCTGATCAATGGCTGGCGCATGCCCAGGCGCAATGCGATGCCTGGGCGCTGCAGGGCCTTCCCGTCAGTTTGCTCTGGCGTCGGCTCAGCTTGGATCAAGTCGCTGGCGACAGCGTTGAAGCCCTGGCGCGTGCTGCGCGTTACCGCGCTTTGACCGAGATGGCACACGAAGCCGGGGCCGACACGGTCTTGCTGGCGCACCATCGGCGTGATCAGGCTGAAACATTTTTGCTTCAAGCCCTGCGTGGGGCTGGCATTTCCGGCTTGTCGGCGATGCCGGCGGTGGCAGACCGCCATGGCATCCGTTGGACCCGGCCCTGGCTGACCCATCCGCGCCAGGCGATCGAGGCCTATGTGGCTCAACATGGACTCAGCCATGTGGAGGACGACAGCAACGCCGACCCCCGCTTTGCCCGCAACCGTCTCAGGCTGACAGTCTGGCCTGCGCTGGAGGCCGCGTTCGGGCAAGCCGAGGTGTCGCTGGCTCAGTCGGCCTCCAGGGCCGCCGATGCTCGCGCTTGCCTGGATGACTGGCTGACTCAGTCCCTGGCCGGCTTGCTGGTGCCTGAGCAGGCGGATGCTTTGAGTGCTCCGGCTTTGTTGGCCCTGCCTTTGCCGCATCAGCGGGAACTGTTGCGGCACTGGTTCACCACCCGCACCGCGCGGCATCTGCCCGCCAGTGCGGTGGCGCGCCTGACGCAGGAGTTGCCCCCGCTGGTGGACACCGGCCGGTCCATCCAGTGGCGCGCGGGTGCTTTTGATGTCTGTCTGTACCGTGGCGTGTTGATTTGCCGACCTGCGGTGCTGGCCAGGCACTCAAACGACGATGCGCCTGACGCCGTGTTGCTGGGCATTGAAGGGCCAGGGCGCCATGCTTTGCCCGAATGGGGCGGCGAGTTGGTGGTGTCGGCGGTGGACAGCGGTGGCGTGCCCTTGTCCAGCCTGGCGCATGCGCAAGTCCGTGCGCGTGAAGGCGGCGAGAATTTTCAGCTGGGCCCTAACCGCCCCTCGCGCGCTTTGCGAAAGCAGTTTCAGGCGCAGGCGGTGCCCGAGTGGGAGCGCTTTGGCCCCCTGGTTTACGCCCAAGGGCGCCTGGTTTTCGTGCGGGGCCTGGGGGTGGATGCTCGTGTCCTGGCCGCCCCAGGCGAGCCGCAAGTGACCCTGATTTGGGTGCCCAATCTGACAATTTAACGTGTCTCGATCATGGGAAGCGGGGCGGCGGTGACTGAACGGGCTAAAATCGAAGGCTCGACCGAGTAATCGTTATCCTTCAACTTCATCTGACATGGCACTGATCGTTCACAAATACGGCGGCACGTCGATGGGCTCCACAGAGCGCATCCGCAACGTGGCCAAGCGCGTGGCCAAGTGGGTGCGGGCTGGCCATCAATTGGTGGTCGTGCCTTCGGCCATGAGCGGCGACACGAATCGCCTGCTCGGCCTGGCCAAAGAAATCTCCGACCGCGCCAGCCCCCGCGAACTCGACATGCTCGCCTCGACAGGCGAGCAGGTCTCGGTCGCCCTGCTGTGCATCGCGCTGCAGGCCGAAGGCCTGGAGGCGGTCAGTTACGCTGGCTGGCAAGTGCCCATCAAGACCGATTCGTCGTTCGGCAAAGCGCGGATCGAAAGCATTGACGATGCCCGCGTGCGCGCCGATCTGGCCGCCGGTAAAGTGGTGGTCATCACCGGTTTTCAGGGTGTGGACCCCAACGGCCACATCACCACGCTGGGCCGGGGTGGTTCTGACACTTCGGCGGTGGCGATTGCCGCCGCGATGAAGGCCGACGAATGCCTGATTTACACCGACGTGGATGGCGTCTACACCACCGACCCGCGTGTGGTGCCCGAGGCGCGCCGCCTGCACAGCATCAGCTTTGAAGAGATGTTGGAGATGGCCAGCCTGGGCTCCAAGGTGCTGCAGATCCGTTCGGTTGAATTTGCCGGCAAGTACCGTGTGCCCTTGCGCGTGTTGTCCAGCTTCACCCCGTGGGACATTGACCTCGATGTGGAAGCCGCATCGGGCACGCTGATCAGTTTTGAGGAAGATGAAAAAATGGAACAAGCCGTTGTCTCTGGCATCGCCTTCAACCGCGACGAAGCCAAAATCACCGTGGTCGGCGTGCCCGACACCCCCGGCATCGCCTACCAGATCTTGGGCAAGGTGGCCGAGGCCAACATCGACGTGGACGTGATCATTCAGAACGTCTCGCACGATGGCAAGACCGACTTCTCGTTCACCGTGCACCGCAATGACTACGCTCGCACGATGGAGTTGCTGGAAACTGTTGTGGTGCCCACCTTGGGTGCGCAGCAGGTGGTGGGCGACCCCAAGATCTGCAAGGTCAGCATTGTGGGCATCGGCATGCGCAGCCACGTAGGCATCGCCAGCACGATGTTCCGCTGCCTGGCAGAAGAGAGCATCAACATCCAGATGATCACCACCAGCGAGATCAAGACCTCGGTCGTGATTGATGAAAAGTACATGGAGTTGGCGGTGCGCGCCTTGCACAAGGCTTTTGGCCTGGAAGAAGCCCGCGATGCGTGATTGATCGTTGATTACAGCTGCGTTGTTTTGAGCCCAGCGTGAGGGTTGGCGCCGTTTCACGGCTATAATCTGCGCTGTTGCTGGAGACGTGACCGAGTGGCCGAAGGTGCTCCCCTGCTAAGGGAGTATGCGTCAAAAGCGCATCAAGGGTTCGAATCCCTTCGTCTCCGCCAGAACAGAGATCCCCCTGCAAGTCTTGTGCTTGCAGGGGGTTTTTCTTTGGTGCGGCCGCTGCGGTGTTGGCGCTCCACGTCACTCCCCGGCAAGGGCTTGGATGATCGCCAGGCAAGCCAAATAAAGCATTTCACAGACTTTGGATGCGGCCAGCAAAGCCATGCAGATCGAGCATATCCAGATCAGCAGCGCCACCCGTTGTTCTGCACTGTTCATGGGCACGCGAGCATTGACCCGTGTGATTTGAATCCGGGCTAAATCCCCGCCTTGCATGGGCGGGGCACTAAACAGGGTATTTGGCTGAAAGCGCCGTTCGCGTTGTCTGTCCACGAGGTGTCTCCCGAGGGCAACGTGGATGCATACTTTGTGCCAGCAATTTTGTTGTGCAATCCCTGTTGATTGAATCGCCGTAAAAAATGCTTTCTCCCAACCTCGGGTGAGGCCTTGGCTTGACGGTGAACCGGAAAAGGTCGACAAAGAAGTCCAAGCACGCCAAAGGCGTTTCATGACATCAATTCAAAGGAGCAAGACCATGACCATCGGTTCTGAAGTCCATGTGAACCTGCACGACCTGGCAGGCCCGCAATGCGTGCAGCGGCTGACCCAGGCCATTCAAAAACTCGACCCGGCCGCGCTGGTGCAGTTCGATTTGCAGCAAGGCTTTGTCGACGTGGTGACCACCCAGCCCGAGATGGCTGTGTTGATGGCCATTCAAGAACAGGGCTTCCACCCGCGAATGTGGTGAAAGAAGTGCAGGTGTCAATTTACACGGCAGGCACGGCCAGCAAATCCAGGTGACCAACGTTCAGCGACAGCAAGCCCTGTTGAATATCGGCCAATTTTTCGGCCAACCAGGCGGACACGGCGGGTGCGTTGGTCGGCTCTGCTTCGATGGCCACGCCAGCCGCTTCTCGGGCCATGGTCAGCAGCATTTCACGGTGTTCCTGGCCGATGGTCCAATCGCTGGTTTGGGTGCTGACCTGGTAGCCCACTTTGGCCAGACCCGCGGCCAGATGGGGTGTTGCCCGCGCGCCCAGCGAGGGGCCAAAGCCCTTGTCGCTACCCTGGTGGGACAAGAAGGCGTCAGCCACAAGGTAGTCGGCGGGCCTGCCTGGCGACCAGGTACGTCGACCGTCCACGGTCAAGGTGGCCAGCAGGGGGCGGTGGGTCCGCATTAGCAGCGCGCTCAGCCGATCCAGCCAGGCGGCAGACACCAGGTCCAGAAACGCGGTGGTGACGAGGCCGTCGCATGAAGCCAGGTCGATGCTTTCGAGGTCGCGGGCCAGGTCAAGTTGCTGGCCGCGGACCAGCCAGCGGGCCGTGCCAACGTGGATCGAGAGCGCGCCTTCCTGATCTTGGCAGTGCCAGCCATGCTGGGCCGCCCACCGGGCGATTTCGGTGCGTTGTGCCGCCAGCAGCAGGGGGTCGTGATCGACCATGAGCCACTCCTGGTCGGTTTGCAACACAGGGGCCAACGCCCGGAAGTTCGCGCCCGATCCAGAGGCCAGGTCCAGAATGCGCAAGGCTGACTGAGGGGGCCGCGGTGTCAGCGCTTCTCGAAACTGGAGGGCGAGCGTTTGGTGGCGCGCGGCCAGGTCGAACGGTTCGCGCTGGCGCAGCCAGTCTGCCGAGAATCCAGTCATCGGCTCACCTTGTTGAGCGCGGCCATCCAGCTCAGCACAGTGCCGTCCCAGTCGGGCAGTGTGCGAGCAGCTTGCTGCGCTGCGGCCGACAGCCGTGCACGCAGGGCGCGATCGCTCAGGGCCTGCTCAAGGGCATCGCGCAGAGCAGGCAGGTCGCCCGGCGGCACGAGCAGCGAGGCCTCAGCCGGCACCGTGTCCACCATGGCGACGGCCGTGGTCGCGATGATCGGCAGCCCGTGGGCCAGTGCCTCGGCGAAGACCATGCCATACCCCTCATGGTACGACGGCAGCACGAAGAGATCGGCACTCTGGTAGGCCTGGGCCAGCCGCTCGGCGGCTTGCTCACCCAGCAGCGCGATGCGCTCGCCAAGGCCATGGGCAACGATGCGCTCTTGCAGTGCAGCTGAGGTGGCAGGGTCCCTCGTCAGGCTGCCGATGCAGGTCAGTTGCCAGCCCAGGTGAGGCAACTGAGCCAGGGCGTCGATCAACAGCAGGTGGCCTTTGCGCGGCGTGATGGTGCCCACCGCCAGCAGTTGCAGTGGCCCCCCTCTTGTTGCTCTGGCGATGGCCGGGGGGCGGTGAGTGCCAGGGGTGACCACCGCCACCCGATCCGCTGGCAGGCCTGCCGCCAAGAGCGCACCGGCCGTGTGTTCGCTGGGGCAGATGGCGCCCTTCAGGCGTGGCCAGAGTTCGGCCTCAAGCTTGGCGCATTGGCGTGCGCTGGCCGCATCCAGCCCGGTTTCCCGGGACAGTGGATGGTGGATGAGGCCCACCAGGTTCAAGCGGGTGGCCTCTGCCTGCAAGCAATCAGCGAGGCCAGGCAATGCCAGTCCATCAATGATGACCGTGCTGCGGTCTGGCAGTTGGGCGAGTGCGGCTGCGGCGGATGCACGGGTGGGCACATCGGCCTGCGGATACTGCCCGGGCAGCTCCACGACATCGACCGTTTGGCCGCGCGCACGCAGGCCTTCGACGATGTGGCGGTCGTAGAGGTATCCACCCGTGAGCTGATCGAGCCGCCCGGGCACCAGAAAAGCCAAAGCCATCAGCGCAGCGCGCCCTCAAAGCTGGCCCAGGCGACGGGCGATTCCCGCAGGACGACCCGCAGCGATGCCAGCTCGCCTGCCGTGCCAGGCCCCACCGCGCCTTCGGCCACACGGGCCTTCACGCGGGCAAAGATCTCACCGGCGAGCAACTCGGTGGTCGTGTTGCGGCCCTTGAACTGCGGCAGCTCATCCAGGTTCTTGTAGTTGAACTCGCCCAGCACTTCGCGCAGCACCTGCAAGGCCAGGCCGATGTCGCACACCAGCCCGTGCTGGTCCAGTGTCGGGCGGCGGAAATCGATCTCGACGTTGTAGGTCGCGCCGTGGAGTTGCTGGGCCGGGCCGAAAACTTCGCCGCGGAAACTGTGGGCGATCATGAAATGATCAGAGACGGCAAGGCTGTACATGGTGATGGATGAGTTTTTAGTGGTGGGTGGCGGGGGCGAAGTCGGAGGTGAAGTCGCATTCGATCATGGTGTCCTCACCCAGTTGGAAGCGGCGTGTGCGAGGGCGCAGGCTGTGCGTCAGATCGTGGATTTCCGGCAGCACCAGGCTGGGACGGCCTGATCCTAGGATGACGGGGGCCACGGTGATCTGCAGGCGGTCGAGCGCACCTGCGGCCAGGAAGCGGGATACCGTGATGCCGCCGCCTTCGACGAACAGCCATGACAGTCCGCGCAGAGCCAAGATCCGGCGGATCTCGAAGGGGTCCAGGCCCTGCTGGCCGCGTGGCACCGGGATCACCTCGGCTTGGCCCCATTGGCGCTCAGCCCCCGCGCGGTCGGCGGCGACGAGCAAGAGGGTGGGCGCGCTGTCATCGAGAAAGACACGCTGGCGGCGATCGAGCCGGTGCTCTGGGTCTAGCACCACCCGCACCGGGTTGTTGCCCGAGCACAGGCGCACCGTGAGTTGGGGGTCATCGTGCAGGACCGTGTTGGCGCCCACGATGACGGCGTCCGCGATGGCCCGCATGCGGTGGGTGTGGAGCAGGTCTTCCTGGCCGCTGATCCAGCGCGAGACACCGCAGGTGGTGGCAATGCGTCCATCCAGGCTTTGCGCCAGATGCCCGACCACGAAGGAGCCCTGTCGCCGCTTGGCGCAGAGCGGGCCGTAGAGCATTTGGATGATGGATTCGCCATCGATCACGCCGGTCTCTTCTCCCCGCAGCAAGACTTGCCAGTCGGCTTCGTTGCCGGAGGGTGAGGTCAGGGTTGTCATTCGGCGGGGTGCTGCGAATAATCGATGCGGTGGCACAAGGTGGTGTCGGTGATCGATGCCGACAGGCGGGCCAGCACTTCAGGCAAGGCGGCAAAGGGCGCGGCGTCGGTGATCAAGGCATCCAGCACGGGGTCATTCAGCAGTGACAAGGCCAGCTCGAAGCGCCGGCGGTGGCTCCAGCGAGCGCGCTGCGCGGTCGCCACCTGGCCCACTTGCGAACTTTTGAGGGTGAGCCTGCGCGAGTGAAAAGCACCGCCCAGCGGCACGTTCACCGGGCGCTCGCCATACCAGCTCAGCTCCAGCACCGTGGCCTCGAAGGCGGCCAGGCTGAGGGCCGTGGCCAAGCCTGCAGATTGCCCGCTGGCATGGATCACCAGATCGGCCTCGTCACGTGCGGCATCGGGCAACGCAAAGTCCACATGGAGTTGTTCGGCGACAGCACGCCTGGCCTCGTTCGTGTCCACCAACTGAACCTGGCAGCCGGGCAGGCGCGCCGCCAGCCAGGCCACCAGCAGGCCCACGGTGCCACCTCCGACCACGGCGATGCGGTCACCCAAACGAGGGGCCGCATCCCACAGGGCATTGACGGCCGTTTCCACATTGGCTGCCAGCACCGCCCGCGCAGGCGGCACGCCTTGTGGCAGCAGGTGCACGGCGGTGGCGGGCACCACATAGTGGGTTTGATGTGGATACAGGCAGAACACCGTGCGCCCCAGCAAATGGGCGGGGCCTTGCTCGACCAGGCCCACGCTGTTGTAGCCATACTTCACGGGCGCGGGGAAGTCGCCTGCCTGAAACGGCGCGCGCATGCGCTCAAACTCGCTGGCGGGCACCTCGCCGCGAAACACC
This sequence comes from Aquabacterium sp., assembly GCF_014378415.1. Taxonomy (GTDB): domain Bacteria; phylum Pseudomonadota; class Gammaproteobacteria; order Burkholderiales; family Burkholderiaceae_C; genus Aquabacterium. The sequence goes on along the minus strand of NZ_JACMNS010000018.1, from coordinate 6,819 downwards.
AAGGTTTCCGTGCCTCGGCTGATGCCACTGTGCAGGGCCCTGACCAGCACTTGATCAGGCCCCGGCTCCGGCAAAGTCTCGGTGCGCAACTCGGCGTGGCCGGGTTCGGTCAGCCAACAGGCTTGGGCAAGGGTCTCGGCCATTCAGGCCACCGATCCTTGCGCCAGGATGAGTTGCCGCATCTGCGCTGTGACGCAAGCACCGAGCGCCTTCGCATCGCTTTGATCGGCTGTCAGCGGTGCGCCAAAGGTCACCCTGGCGACCAGGTCGCGGTAGCGTGGCAAGGCCACTTGCAACGCTGCTGCCAGCTTCTCTTTCTGTTGTGCCGTGCGGCGCAACAGCGTGAGCGGATGGCGCTGTGCCGCGGGTGAGATGACGTGGCTCACCAGCGCCGGCACAAACTGCGTTTGGGGCGCCAGGCGGGCGAACAGGGCATAACTGCTGGACCAATTCTGCAAAGACGCCACTGCCCGTCGCGAGCCAAAGGTGGCGGGGTCGGGTTCGATCTCTCCGGCCGGGAAGGTCAACAGGGCGCCACCATCCTTGAGGTGTTTGGCGCCGGCGCGGACCACGGCCATGCGCCCGGATTCTTCATCGGGCAAGAAGATCAATTGCCGCGCGACATGGGGCAAGGCCCGCAGGAATGGGCGATCCAGGGCAATCACCCGCAAATCAGGGCGCGACGCCAGGCTGGCAAAAAGTGCCACCGTGTCGGTCATGCCCGGGTGGTTGGCCAGGATGAAAACGGGGCCCTGAGCCGGGATGTGCTCCAGGCCAGAGGTGCGCACGCCAGCCGTCATCTGGCCCATCAACCAGGCGCTGCCTTGCGCCAGGCCGTGGTCGCCCACGCGGTTGTCGAACTCATTCGCTGTGCGGGCAAAGCGGCGTGCCGCAGGCCGAAAAAGCTGGCGCAAAGGCGTGCCTTGAAAACGCAACAGGCCGATTGAATCCAGCAAATCGACGATGTTGATCTCCGTGAGCGTATCGATTAACGGCGACGAGGCGGCAGGCATTCAGGGGTGCAGGGTTGAGTGTGTGCAGTCTAGAACATCCGTCGGCACGTCATTTGCCCTTTTCTGCGCTTATCCCTGACATGAACGACAGGAGCCGGCATGGACAACCCTTTCGACTTGGACGCGACCATCTCGCGACGCGACTTGCTCATCGCGGGGGCTGCCTCGGCGGCTGCCGTGACCGCACCGCCGGCCACGGCTGGAGAACGAGCGCCAGTGTCGGATTTACCGACGCCCTTGGCAAAAGTTTCACTGAACATCAATGGCCAAGCCCATGCCTTGGCGCTGGATACGCGCACGACCTTGCTCGACGCGCTGCGCGAACACCTGCACCTGACCGGCACCAAAAAAGGCTGCGACCACGGGCAATGCGGTGCCTGCACGGTGATCGTGGATGGTCGGCGCATTAACTCATGCCTGACGCTGGCGGTCATGCACGAAGGCGCGCAGGTCACCACCATCGAAGGGTTGGGCAACCCACAGCGTTCGCATCCCATGCAGGCCGCCTTCGTCAAGTACGACGGCTACCAGTGCGGTTATTGCACCCCGGGGCAGATCTGTTCTGCAGTGAGTGTGCTGGATGAAATCAAGCGCGGTGTTCCCAGCCATGTGAGCGCGGACCTCACCGCGCGACCCATCCTGTCGGCTGAAGAGTTGCGCGAGCGCATGAGCGGCAACATCTGCCGCTGCGGCGCCTATTCCAACATCGTGGATGCGATCACCGAGGTCGCGGGAGCTCAGGCATGAAACCCTTCACCTACGAGCGGGTGACATCCCCCGCCGAAGCCGCTGCGGCCGTGGCCCGGCACCCCGGTGCCAAGTTCATCGCTGGTGGCACCAACCTGCTCGACCTGATGAAGCTCCAGATTGAGGCGCCGACGCACCTGGTTGACGTCAACGGCCTGGCAGTGGACAAGATCGAGGCGACGCCTGAAGGCGGCTTGCGCATCGGCGCTTTGGTGCGCAACACCGACCTGGCGGCCGACCCACGCGTGCGGCGCGACCATGCGGTGCTGTCGCGCGCATTGTTGTCTGGCGCCTCAGGCCAGCTTCGCAACAAAGCCACGACGGCGGGCAACCTGCTGCAACGCACCCGTTGCGCCTATTTTTATGACACTGATCAGCCCTGCAACAAGCGCTTGCCTGGCAGCGGTTGCAGCGCCATCGGCGGCATCACGCGCCAGCACGCCGTGATCGGGGCCAGCCATGCCTGCATCGCGACCCATCCCAGCGACATGGCGGTGGCCATGCGGGTGCTGGATGCGAGCATCGAGACCGTGCGCCCCGACGGCGCCAGGCGAGTCATTCCCATCGCTGATTTTTACCGCCTGCCTGGCGACACGCCTCACATTGAAACAGCGTTGGCGCAGGACGAACTGATCACCTCGGTCACGCTCCCCAAGCCCGCGGGTGGCACCCACATTTACCGCAAAGTGCGTGACCGCGCTTCGTACGCCTTTGCACTCGTGTCCGTGGCGGCCATCGTGCAGCGCGATGGATCTGGGCGGGTGGCCCTGGGCGGCGTGGCGCACAAGCCTTGGCGCATGGAAGCGGCCGAGGCAGCGATGCCCCGTGGCGCCCCCGCAGTGATGGCGCAACTGCTGGCCGGCGCGCAGCCCACCGACGACAACGCCTTCAAGTTGCTCCTGGCCGAGCGCTCGCTCGCCGCAGCGCTGCTCCAAGCGAGGACCTGACCATGAAATTTGACACGCCCGCCACGACCAACCCCATCGACCAACTCAAGGTCATCGGCAAGCCGATAGACCGCATCGACGGTCCGCTGAAAACCTCGGGTCGCGCGCCCTATGCCTATGAACGCCATGACGTCGCGCCCAACGCCGCCTATGGCTACGTGGTGGGCGCTGGCATCGCGAAAGGGCGCATCGCTTCGATGGACTTGAGCGCGGCCCGCGCTGCGCCCGGCGTGATCACCATCGTGACCGCGCGCAATGCCGGCAAGCTGGGCAAAGGTGATTTCAACACGGCCACGCTGCTGGGCGGCCCCGAAATCCAGCACTATCACCAGGCGTTGGCCCTGGTGGTGGCGAACACCTTCGAGCAGGCGCGCGCAGCAGCACAACTGATCCGAATCGACTATGCGCGCTCGCCAGGCAAGTTCGACCTTGCCAAGGAAAAGGACGCGGCCAAGCTGCCCAAGCCTTCGGACTTCGGGGGGGCGCGCGAGTCCAAGGTGGGTGATTTCGTCAGTGCATACGCCGGGGCGCCCGTGCAGCTTGATGCCACCTACACCACGCCCAATCAGTCGCACGCCATGATGGAGCCGCACGCTTCAACCGCAGCGTGGAAGGGTGACAAGCTCACGGTCTGGACCTCGAACCAGATGATCGCGTGGAGCGTGGGTGACGTCGCCAAGACCTTGGGCATACCCAAGGCCAACGTCCGCCTGGTCTCGCCCTTCATTGGCGGAGGCTTTGGCGGCAAGCTGTTCGTGCGGGCCGATGCGCTCCTGGCCGCCTTGGGCGCGCGGGCGGCGCGGCGGCCGGTCAAGGTGGCGCTGCAGCGGCCCTTGATCGCCAACAACACCACACACCGCCCGGCGACGATCCAGCGAATCCGCATTGGGGCCACGAAAGACGGCAAGATCACCGCCATCGGCCATGAAAGCTGGTCCGGCGATCTGCCGAACGGGCAGCCAGAGACCGCCGTCAACCAGACCCGCCTGTTGTACGCCGGCGCTAATCGCCTGACGACTACACGCCTGGCCGTGCTGGACCTGCCCGAGGGCAATGCGATGCGCGCGCCGGGCGAGGCGCCGGGCATGATGGCGCTCGAAATCGCGATGGACGAAATGGCGGAAATGCTCGGTCTTGACCCCATCGAGTTTCGGGTGCTGAACGACACGCAGGTCGACCCTGAAAAGCCCGGGCGCCCCTTCTCGCAACGTCGCTTGGTCGAATGCCTGCGCACTGGCGCTGAGCGTTTCGGCTGGGGTCAGCGCCAGGCCAAGGTGGGCCAGGTCCGCGATGGCCGTTGGCTGGTGGGCATGGGCGTGGCCGCGGCCTTTCGCAACAACGTGGTGATGAAGTCGGGCGCCCGCGTTCGCCTGGACAACCGGGGCCTGGTCACGGTCGAGACCGACATGACGGACATCGGCACCGGCTCTTACACCATCATCGCGCAAACCGCTGCTGAGGTGATGGGCGTGCCTTTGAGTCAGGTGGCAGTGCGACTGGGTGACTCGGCCCACCCGGTGTCGGCCGGTTCTGGTGGCCAGTGGGGCGCGAACAGCTCAACGTCGGGCGTCTACGCGGCTTGCATGAAGCTGCGCGAGACCGTGGCAGCGAAGCTCGGCATCACCTCGCCGGATGTGGTGTTCGCGGATGGCATGGTCAAGAGCGGTGATCGCGCGGTTCCACTCGCAGAGGCGGCCGGAGCAGATGGCCTGGTGGTCGAGGACAGCATCGAATTTGGCGACCTCGACAAGAAGTACCAACAATCGACTTTTGGCGCCCACTTTGTGGAGGTTGGCGTCGATGCGGTCACCGGCGAAATCCGGGTCAGGCGCATGCTGGCCGTTTGTGCCGCCGGGCGCATCCTCAACCCCAAGAGCGCGCGTAGCCAGGTGATCGGTGCGATGACCATGGGCGTTGGAGCGGCCTTGATGGAAGAGCTCGCCGTGGACAAGCGCCACGGTTTTTTCGTCAACCACGATCTGGCGGGTTACGAGGTGCCCGTGCATGCCGACATTCCCCATCAGGACGTGATCTTTCTGGACGAGACCGACCCGATCTCTTCGCCCATGAAGGCCAAGGGCGTCGGCGAGCTGGGCATTTGCGGCTTGGGTGCCGCCGTGGCCAACGCCATCTACAACGCGACCGGTGTGCGGGTGCGCGACTACCCCATCACGCTCGACAAGCTGCTGGATCGTTTGCCGCCAGTGGCTTAAAGCGTTACCGCCCAGGCCATCTGCAAAAATTGGAGCCAGGCGATAATCCCCTCAGGGATGGAGAATGACGACCCAGCCCAAAAAGGATGACATAAATGCGCGGCCTGTTTTCATTGGTGGGATTGTTGGTTGTTCTGGCCATCGTTGGCTTGGTGGCCAAGCAGCAGTTGACGGCATCCAACGCGCACAAAGCGGCGGCGGCATCATCATCGCCCGTCAGCGATGCCTTGGCGGGCACTGCCCCGCAGGTCAGCACGCCCCAGCAGGGGCATCAGTTGCAAAAGCAAGTTCAGGATGACGTCAACAAGCTGATGCAAAGCCGCCCCGCCGACATTGATCAACAAATCGAGCCCAAGCCGTGAGCGGGGAAGGGCAAAGCTTCACCCCTGCCGACGAAAGTGCCATGCGCATCGCGCTGGACCAGGCCCACAACGCCTGGCTGGCTGGCGAGGTGCCCGTGGGCGCCGTGATCATGCGCGAGGGCCAGGTCATTGCCACCGGCTACAACCGCCCCATCACCACGCACGACCCGACCGCGCACGCCGAGATCGTGGCCCTGCGCCACGCCGCTCAATTGCTGGAGAACTACCGCCTGCCCGATTGCGAGTTGTACGTCACGTTGGAGCCCTGCGCCATGTGCGCCATGGCCTTGATGCACGCGCGTTTCAAGCGCGTGATCTTTGCCGCGCCCGACCCCAAGACTGGCGTGGCCGGTTCGGTGCTGGACCTGTTCAGCCACCGGCAGTTGAATCATCACACGCAGATCGTGGGCGGTTTGCTGGCCGAGCCCGCATCCAAATTGCTGAAGGATTTTTTTGCCGAACGCCGTGCGCAGCTGAAAGCCGAGCGCGACGCGGCGAGGGGGCTTGACGAGCCCATCCCCATCGGGCAGGTCATTGAACTGCCCATGGGCGACGACCACTGAGGCGTGGTCGCCCGTGGCGGCAAGCTATGACAGCTTGCGCACCACCACACTGCCCACCGAGTAGCCAGCGCCAAACGAGCAGATGACACCCACATCGCCTGTCACCAGGTCGGCGTGGTGATCGTGGAATGCAATCACCGAGCCAGCCGAAGCCGTGTTGGCGTATTCGTCCAGGATCAGCGGCGCGATGTCTTCTGTGGCTTCACCACCGATGAGCTTGCGGATGACGAACTGGTTCATGCTTTGATTGGCCTGGTGCAACCAGAAGCGGCGAATCTGTGTGGGCTCTTTGCCCATCGAGGCCAAATGGGCCTCGATGTGCGCAGCGGCCAGCGGCACAACCTCCTTGAACACCTTGCGGCCCTCTTGGCGGAAGGTCTTGTCGCGGGCGTTGGGGTCGCTGTCTTCACTGCGGTTCATGAAACCGAAGTTGTTGCGGATGTTGTTGGAGAACTGTGTGGCCAGCTTGGTGCCCAGCACTTCCCATTGGTCGCTGGACGTGGCCGTGTCGGCCCGCTCAACGATCACCGCCGTGCACACATCACCGAAGATGAAGTGGCAGTCGCGGTCTTTCCACTCCTGGTGGGCCGAGGTGATCTCGGGGTTCACGACCAGCACGCAATTGGCGCTGCCCGAGCGCACGGCGTTGACTGCCTGCTCGATGCCGAAGGTGGCCGATGAGCAGGCCACGTTCATGTCGAAGCCGTAGCCACCCGCGCCCAAGGCTTGCTGGATCTCGACCGCCATGGCGGGGTAGGCTCGCTGCATGTTCGCGGTCGAGCACAACACCGCGTCGATGTCCTTGCCTTGTTTGCCGGCTTGGGCCATGGCCTTTCGCGCTGCATCAACCGAGATCTCGGCCATCAGCGACAGCTGGTCGTCTGCACGTTCCTCAAAACGAGGGTACATGCGGGCCGGGTCCAGGATGCCCGTCTTTTCAAGCACATAGCGCTGCTTGATGCCCGAGGCCTTTT
>NZ_JACMNS010000017.1 GCF_014378415.1 Aquabacterium sp. | reverse complement strand
TGCCAGGCACGCAGGCGATGCCGCCCATCAACAGGCAGGCCACGCTGAGGTAGGCCCACAGCGGCACGCCCGCCACCGGTGGCAGCATGGCCAGCGCCACGCCCAGCAGCAACAGCACCGGGCCCAGCCAGGGCAGGCGCGACGCGCGGTTCGTGTCGCCCAGTCCCTTCAAAGCTTGGGCGGGTGGCAGGTCTTGCGCGGCCCGGGCTGGCAACCAGCCGCCCAGCACGGCGGCCAGCACGCCCAGGCCGCCATACAGCGCTGCGGCCCACGGCGACCATTGCAAGCTGGGCGCGATGCCCGGAAAGTAGCCGCCGCCCAGCACACCCGCCAGCAGCATGAGCGCCGTGTAGGCCAGGCCCGTGCCGGCCGCGATGCCCAGCCCCGAACCCACCAAGCCAATGGCCGCTGATTCGCACAACACCAAAGCCAGCCGCTCACGGGCGCTCAAGCCCAGCACGCCCAACAGCGCCAAAGACGGCTGCCGCTTGGCCACCGACAGCGACAGGATCGAGAACACCAGGAAGGCGCCCGTGAACAGCGCCACCAGCGCCAACACCGTCAGGTTGACGCGGTAGGCGCGCGACACGTTGGACACCCGCTGTGTGGACGCGTCGCCCGAATCGCTGACCACGCCTTCGGGCAACTGCAAAGACTTGAGCACCTGGGCCGTTTGCGCGCCGCCCACCAGCTTGACGTCGATGCGGCTGAGCTGCCCCAGCGTGCCCAGCACCGCCTGTGCCCCCGCGATGTCCATCACGCCCAAGGCCTCGCCACCAGCGATGACTGTGCCCACCACGCGCAGCTTCTTCAAGGCCAGGCCCGACTGCACCTCGATGGTGTCGCCCGGTGCCGCGCCCAACTTCTGGCGCGCCTGCGCGTTCAGCGAGATGGCGTCGGTGGCGAACAGCACCAGGCGGTCCTCGCCTTGGGCCAAGCGAGGCATCAAGGCGGGCGCCAGGGGCGCGGCCACCAGCGGGTCCAGGCCGAGGATCTTCAAGGACTGCTTTTGCCCGCGTGGGCCGATGGCCAGCGTCGTCACCTCGACCACGGGGCTGGCCAGCGCGACCTGCGGGTGCCGGGCCACGCGCGGGTACAGCGCTTCGTCGAAGCCACCGCGTGCCGCGCGCAGGCTGAGGTCGGCCTGGCCATTGACCGAACGCACCGCCGAGCTGAACTCGCTCAAGGCCGATTCGTTGATCAGGTGCACGGAGAAGGCCAGCGCCACGCCCAGCAGCACGGCCAGCACGGCGGTGGCATGCCGCCAGCCGTGGTGCCGCAGCTCCGGCCAGGAGAAGTGGCGCAGCAGGGTCGGGATCGGCGACGAGGCCTCAGGCCGCATCGCGCAAACCTTCGCGGGTCAGGCGCAACACGCGGTCGGCGCGTTGCGCGGCCGAGGGCGAGTGGGTCACCATCACACAAGCCGTCTGGTGCTCGCGCATCTGCGCCACGAAAGCGCTCATCACCTTGTCGGCCGTTTCGGGGTCGAGGTTGCCGGTGGGCTCGTCGGCCAGCAGCAGCGCGGGCCGGTGGATCAGCGCGCGGGCGATGGCCACGCGCTGCAGTTGCCCGCCGGACAGTTGTTGCGGCAGGCGTTCACCCAGGCCCTCCAGCCCCACCGAGCGCAAAGCCGAGTTCAAACGTTCTAAGTAGGCCGCGTCGCGGTGCTCGCCCAGCAGCATCAAAGGCAGGCCCACGTTCTGCGCCACGCTCAAATGCGGCAACACGTGAAAGGCCTGGAAGACGAAGCCCAAGTTCTGCCTTCGAAAGTGCGCCTGCGCGGTCTCGTCCAGCGACTGCACGTCCACGCCCTTCAGAGTAACGTGCCCTTCGTCGGCCCGGTCCAGCCCTGCCAGGCAGTTCAGCAAGGTGGATTTGCCCACCCCCGACTCGCCCACGATGGCGATGAATTCACCGGGTTGCACGCGCAGATCAACCTGGGCGAACACCGGCTCGGGGCCATAACGTTTGGTCAATCCTTGAACTTCAAGCATGCGGATTCAGGGCCGGGAGCGAACGAACCGGTAAACTGTATCCCTTTCGAGGTCTCGCTGCCCCATGGCTGTTGTCTCCAAAGGGAACACCCCGCTCATCGTCGATCTGAAAAGCGCCACGCTGACCCTGGTCGCCGTCGTGCTGAAAACCACTGACCTGGCGGCCTTGGCCCACGAGTTGGGTGAGCGTTTTGGTGCGTCCGCCGATTTTTTCAACCAAGACCCGGTGGTCATTGACCTGACGCCCGTCCAGGGTGATCCCAAAGCCATCCCCTTCAACCACCTGATCGCCTTGCTGCGCCAGCACAGCATGGTGCCGGTGGCCGTCAAGGGCGGCAGCCCCGCGCAAATGGCCGCCGCCCAAGCCGTGGGCTTGTTCGAGGCGCCCGACGGCCCCTCGGCCAAGGTGCCTGTGCGTGTCGAGACCGTGGTCCAGGAAGTGATTCGCGAGGTCGAGGTGATCCGCGAAGTGCCGGTGCAAGTGCCCGGCCCTTCGGTGCCCACCATGGTGATCGACAAGCCTTTGCGCTCCGGCCAGCAGGTTTATGCCAAGGGCGGCGACCTGGTGGTGCTGGCGGCGGTCAACAACGGCGCCGAAATCATCGCCGACGGCCACATCCACGTCTATGCACCGCTGCGTGGCAAAGCCATCGCGGGCGCCCGTGGCAACACCGATGCCCGCATTTTCACCACCTGCCTGGAGCCCGAACTGATCTCCATCGCAGGCATTTACCGCACGTCTGAAACGGCGCTGTCACCAGATGTTCTGGGCAAACCTGCCCAGATTCGCCTTGAAGGCGACAAGCTGGTGATGGAACCGATCAAACTCAATTAACTGTTCAAGAAGGACTCGATACCGATGGCCAAAATCATCGTGGTGACCTCCGGCAAGGGAGGGGTGGGCAAAACCACCACCAGCGCCAGCTTTTCGTCAGGTCTAGCCCTTCGTGGCCACAAAACCGTGGTCATCGACTTCGACGTCGGTCTGCGCAACCTTGACCTCATCATGGGCTGCGAGCGGCGCGTGGTCTATGACCTGATCAACGTCATCAATGGCGAAGCCAACCTGAACCAGGCGCTGATCAAGGACAAGCAGTGCGACAACCTGTTCGTGCTGCCGGCCTCGCAAACGCGTGACAAGGACGCGCTGTCCAAGGAAGGCATCGAGAAGATCCTGACCGACCTGGCCGCGATGGACTTCGAATACATCATTTGCGACTCGCCGGCGGGCATCGAGACCGGCGCCTTGCTGGCCATGCACTTTGCCGACGAAGCCTTGGTGGTGACCAACCCCGAGGTGTCATCGGTGCGCGACTCCGACCGCATCCTGGGCATGCTGGCCTCGAAAACCAAGCGCGCCATTGAAGGGCAAACGCCCATCAAGGAGCACCTGCTGATCACCCGCTACAACCCCACCCGGGTTGAAGAGGGCCAGATGTTGTCGCTGCAAGACATTCAAGAGATCTTGCGCATCCCGTTGATCGGCGTGATCCCTGAATCCGAATCGGTGTTGACCGCCTCGAACCAGGGCCTGCCCGCCATCCACCTGGCCGAATCGGACGTGTCCGAGGCCTACAAGGATGTGATTGCCCGCTTCCTGGGCGAAGACAAACCCATGCGCTTCATTGAGGCCGTCAAGCCCGGCTTCTTCAAGCGCATGTTCGGGGGGAGGTAAGCAGCATGTCCTTCCTTTCCTTCTTCCTCGGTGAAAAGAAAAAAACCGCGTCGGTGGCCAAGGAGCGCCTGCAGATCATCCTCGCGCATGAGCGCAATGGTCGGCACGGCAACCCCGACTACCTGCCGGCCCTGCAAAGGGAGTTGGTCGCGGTGATCATCAAGTACATCGCCATCAACCCGGATGACATCAAGGTGAGCCTGGAGCGCCAGGACAACCTCGATGTGCTGGAAGTGAAGATCGAGCTGCCTGACGGCGTGCGTTGAGCCTGATCAGCACCGCTTTGACGCGGCGATGAAAAGCGGAGCAAGCCTTTCCCAGGCCGCTCCGCTTTTTTCATGGGCCTGCGTCTTTGCCGAACGAAGGCGAGTGAGGCCCGTACAGGATGCCGTTTTGACGCCCCGCCATCAGCAGTTGCTGGCTGGCCATCCCGGCCACCACGTGGCTGGCATCGGTGGCGTTGTTCAGGATCTGCTTGACGATGGCGGTGACCAGCAAGCCCACCAAGCCACCTTGATTGCCGCCGTTGTTGTCGTTGGTGGCCGTGGCTGAGCCTGACCACAGCTCGGCGCCTGTGGTCAGATCAATCAGCCGGGCGTCTGCCGACACCACAGCCGCGCTGTTGAACACGGTGTACGTGGAGCCATACCGGTTGATGGTCACGTACAAGCCTGCGTCCGCGCCAAAAATCTCCTTGAGCTTGGCTGGGGCGACGGCGTGAATATCCGGGGGATTGGTCAGGCCGTTCTGCTTGAAGGTTTCAGCCACCAGGGTCACCGGCAGCACGTAGTAGCCTGCCTCGGCCAAGGGGTGGCTCATGTGCGACAACACGCTGATGCTGCCATTCACGTCGGGTGAATTGTTGACGGGTGGCAGGATCAGGATCGACTTGGGACGGCTTTGCTTGTACGCGGTGTAGTCCACGCTCTTTTGTGTGGCACACCCGGCAAACAGGACGACGGTTGATGCCAGCACAGCCAGCTTCGCGATTCTTTGAATGCGCATGTTTGGTCCCGCCTTCACTTCTTGTATTTGGACAGCAAGCTGTCCATGTAAACCGTGGATTCAGGGAACAGGCCTTTCTCGGTCTGCAGCTCCTGCACCGCCTGGTCGTCCTTGCCCAGCGAGGCATACAGCATGCCCAGGTGAGCGTGGTATCCCGGTGGAGGTGTCTGGCCTTTGGCGCGGATTTTCTGCAAATCGGCTTCAAGCGCAGATATCTGCTGCTCAGGGCCGGTGTCTTGCGCCTTGAAGTGTGCGTAGACCTGGGCCTGATAGCTTTCCCAGCCGTACAGTGGGGGCGTCTGCTGGGCACATCCACCCAAGGTCAACGCGAACACGCCGGCGGCCAACAGGCCCAAAGGCTTTTTCAGATGATTCATGCGGTAAGTCTCCGATCAGCGGGCAGGTTTCCAGGCGCCGGAATCAATGGCGGAGGCCAGCTTGTCGACGGCTTCGCGCATGGCCAGGTCCAGGACCTTGCCATTCAGCGTTGAGTCATAGCTGGCGGTGCCACCAAAGCCGATCACTTCACGGTTCGACAAGCTGTACTCGCCCGCACCCTGGGCGGAATACACCACTTCGGAGGTGGCGATGTTGACGATGTTCAAGCTGACCTTGGCATACGCAATCTGAGACTTGCCGCGACCCAGGATGCCAAACAATTGTTGATCGCCGACTTCTTTGCGGCCGAACTCGGTCACGTCACCCGTGACCACATAGTCCGCGCCTTTGAGTGTTTGCGTGGTGCCCTTGATGCTGGCTTCCTGCTTCATCTCTTGCAGGTTGTCGCGGTCGAGCACGTTGAAGCGGTTGGTTTGCTGCAGGTGTGTGATCAGGATGGTTTTGGCCTGTCCGCCCAAGCGGTCCACGCCGTCAGAAAAGATGCCGCGCATGTAGCTTGAGCGGTTGTCGAACTTGCCCACGGCGATGGGCGTGCGTGCCCCGGTGTAGGGCCGCGCCGCGCTTTCGACCTGCTGCACAGGCAATGCTTTTGAGCTTTCGGTGGCACAACCGGTCATGGCCAGGGCCAAGGCGGCGCCTGCCAGTGAAAGCAAGGGGTGAATTGATCGCATGAATGTCTCCCTGACTGCGAGATGTTTTGGGCAACAAGAAGAGCTTGTTGCAGGCCTGATTATAAGCGGTGGCCCATGACCGCCGCCGCCATCGAATCGGCCCTGGCCGGCCAGCCCGAGGTCATCATTTCTGTGCGAGGCAAGGACCGCTTCGTGGCTGAATCTGCCCAGGCCCGCGCCCGGCTCCCAAAAGCCTGCCAACAAGCACCTGAAACCAAGGTGGCGTCCCGCCGCAAGGCCTGATGCGGCATGCGAGGGCGGCTTTGTCGGGCATTGGCTTCATCGCTCGTCAGCGAATCCGCCATTTCAACCTTGGCCGGGTGGACCCCCCTTGACCAAGGGGGCCATGAGGGCTTCTACCCGGTGCATTTGTAATGCAATGGAACTACCTTGGCGACGCAGTATTAACGCTTGTCGTGCAACCAAATTCCTTTCAAGGAAGCTCCCATGAAGATGACCCCCCAGATCACCCTGCGCCAATGCTGTCTGGCCGCCCTACTGGCCTGCGCCGGTGCGTCATCCAGCATCGCCGCCGCACCCCAGGCCGTGATCACGCCCAGCGCCGCCACGCCCGGTTTTGGTGACCGCCTTGACCCCGTGGCCGACAGCCAGTTCGTGGAGCAGGAGTTCTCGATCAGCGGCCTGGCCCGCAAGTACAAGGGCACCGGCACCCTGGGCGCCGATGGCAAGTGGGCCGCCGCCGTGGTCTCCAGCGCCAACCCCTACAACACCTTGATGATCGTGCGCCGGCCCGCCAGTGCCGCGCAGTTCAACGGCATCGTCATCGTGGAATGGCTCAACGTCAGCACCGGCTATCCGCTGGACGTGGACTGGAGCATGGCCCACGAAGCCATTCTGCGAGAAGGCTATGCCTACATCGGCGTGAACGTGCAGAAGGTGGGCGTCACGGGCGTGCAAAAGCTCAAGCAGTTTGGCGACCGTTATGCCGCCATGAGCATCCCCGATGACGACATCTCTTACGACATCCTGTCGCAGACCGCGCAAGCCGTGCGCGACCAGGCTGCCGTGCTGCTGGGCGGCCTCCAGCCCAACAAGATCCTGGCCACCGGGCATTCACAATCCGCGATGCGCCTGTTGACTTACGCCAACGCCATCCAGCCGCTGGACAATGTGTTTGACGGGCTGCTGATCCACGGGCGCCTGGCCACCGGTGCCAAGCTGGCCTCGGCCGACAACCTGCCCGCCACCGCCGCCATCCGCAGCGACACCAAGGTGCCCGTGTTCCTGCTGCAGACCGAGATGGACTCGTCTTTGAGTTCAGGCACGTCCAAGCAAATCGACACCGACAAGATCCGCCAATGGGAAGTGGCCGGCGGTTCGCACGCCGATCAGTATTTGCTGGACAACATCGGCGAGGTCAGCGGCCGCGATGTGGGCTGGGTGCCCCCCATGTGCGTGAGCCCCTACAACGCCATGCCCGTCTACGCGACCGAGATCGCGGCCTTCAACCACTTGAAGAACTGGGTGAGCACGGGTGTGGCACCGCCCACCGCGCCACGTTTGCAGCGCGACTGGTTGGGCTCGATCAAGAAGGACGCCAATGGCAATGCGCTGGGCGGCTTGCGCCTGCCCGAGCTTGACGTGCCGATCGCCAAGTACGGCCACGCCAACTTCACGACGGGTTCATTGGCCTTTTTGGACCTGTTTGCCTGCGTGGCCGGGGGCAACACCAATGCCTTTGATGCCAACAAGCTGAAGACGCTGTACCCCACACACGCGGACTACGTGGCCAAGTACACCTTGGCCGCCTCGGCCGCCTTGCTGAAAGGCTACATCCGCCCGGTGGAATACGCCAAGGGCATCGCGCGCGCGCAGGCCGCCAAGGTGCCTCAGTGACCTGAGCGGTTCGTCATCAAGGCTGGGATGGGAGGCCTGGATCTTGGTCACCTCATCCGCTGAGAGCTTGCCCGTGACGTCGGGCAAGGGCGCCTTGCGCAACCTTGGTCGCGGCTCAGGCCTGATGAACGGTGGGGCTTTGTCTGCCCACACCGCATCACCAATGCTTGGCAATCACCGTCCGCTGAATCTCACTGCTGCCCTCATAAATCTGCGTGATCCGGGCATCCCGGTAGTGCCGCTCCACCGCATGGTCCTCCAGATACCCATAACCCCCCAGCACCTGGATCGCCTTGGAACAAACCCACTCCGCCATCTCTGAGGCGAACAGCTTGGCCTGCGCCGCCTCTGACGTGCAAGGCTGACCCGCCCCGCGCAATCGCGCCGCATGGTGCACCATCAGCCGCGCCGCATTGAGCCGCGTCAACATGTCGGCCAGCATGTGCGCAATCGCCTGGTGCTCGGCGATCGGTTTGCCAAACTGCACGCGCTCTTGCGCATAGGCGTGCGCCTCGGCCAGCGCCGCGCGCGCAATGCCCACCGCCTGCGCCGCGATGCCGATGCGCCCGCCTTCCAGGTTCGACAGCGCGATCTTCAAGCCCTGCCCGCGTTCGCCCAGCAAGTGGCCCTCGGGGATGCGGCAATCGTCCAGCGCCACCGGGCAGGTGTCGGACGCGCGCAAGCCCATCTTGCGTTCACGCGCGCCGACCTTGAAGCCGGGCGCATCCGTGGGCACCACGAAGGCCGAGATGCCCTTCTTGCCCAAACCCGGGTCGGTGATGGCGAACACGATGGCCAGATCAGCCCGCTCGCCATTGGTCACGAACTGTTTTTGCCCATTCAGCACCCAGTGGCCGTCCTCAGTCAGCTCGGCGCGGGTGCGCAAGGCATCGGCCTCGGAGCCACTGTGGGGCTCGGTCAGGCAGAAGGCCGCCAGCAGATCGCCACGGGCCAGGGCCGGCAGCCACGCTTCCTTTTGCGCCTGCGTGCCGAACTTCAAGATGGGCACGCAGCCGACCGAGTTGTGCACGCTCATCAGCACCGCGCACGAGGCGCAGCCCGCAGCCACTTCCTCGATCGCCATCGCGTAGCTCAGGTCGTCCGATTGGGTGCCGCCCCATTCGGCGGGCACGGCCATGCCCAGCAAACCCATCTCGCCCATCTGCCGCACGATGTCGCCTGACAAGTCGCGGTCGCGGTCCCACTGGGCGGCAAACGGCGCGATGGTCGATTGAACGAAATCGCGGATGGCATCGCGCTGAACGCGTTGCTCGTCGGTCAACAGGCCGTCCATCAGCGCGGGGCCAGGCGGATGGCGCCGTCCAGGCGGATCACTTCACCGTTGAGGTACTCGTTCTCCACAATGTGGCGGACCAGTTCAGCGTACTCCGACGGCATGCCCAGGCGCGAAGGGTGGGGAATGCCGGCGGCCAGCGCGTCTTGCACGTCTTGCGGCATGCCTTTGAGCATGGGCGTTTCAAAAATGCCGGGGGCGATGGTCATCACGCGCACCTGGTCGCGCGCCAACTCGCGGGCGGCGGGCAGGGTCATGGCCACGATGCCGCCTTTGGAGGCCGCATAGGCCGTCTGCCCGATCTGGCCATCAAAGGCCGCGATGGACGCGGTGTTGATGATCACGCCCTTGGAAGGCGGATCGGGCAGCGCACCCGAGGCCACGAAGGCCGGCACGGCCAGCCGCATCATGTTGAAGCTGCCGATCAGGTTGACCTCGATCGTTTTGGCAAACACCGACAGGCGGTGTGGGCCTTCCTTGCCGTGGATTTTCTCGGCGCGCGCAATGCCGGCGGAGTTGACCAACACGTCAAGCCGATGAAAGCGCCCGATGGCGATCTGCACGGCGGCGGTGGCGCTGGCCTCCTGGGCCACGTCGGTGTGCACATAAGCCCAACGCTCTTTCCACTCGGGCAGCAGGTCGCTTTCTTCGGGCTCGGCCAGGTCGGCGATCACCACGCGGGCACCGGCTGCCAGGGCCATGCGGACCACGGCGGCCCCCAATCCCGAACTGCCACCTGTGACTAAAAACACGCTATCGGGCAGCTTCATGGTGCTTGTCTCTGTTTTGTAAGAAGGTGATTGAAGTCTAGCCCCGTGGATGCCGATAAGGGAGGAAACGCGTGCCCGGCTTCATGGCCGTCAACCGGACATTCACAAGGACCACAACCACATGCCAGCCCTCGTTCTAAGCGACGTGCTGACCGCTGCGCCCCCTGGCAGCGACGATTGCCTGCGCGCTGCACAGCATCTGATGGAGGCCGGCTTCATCCGCTGGGATGCAGTTCAGAACGCTTTGCACGTGTCGGTCGAGGCCCGCGCGATGCTGGGCGATGGCCTGCACGATGGGGTGACCGTGTCGCGCCTGATCGGCCTGATTGGCGGTTCAGACGCACCGCGAATCCAGGCCTTGTGGCGCGAAGCCCTGGCCCGCCGCCATGCCACGGTGGAGGCCGAATTCAGCGTGTCCTTGTTCGGTGGCTCGGTGCGCCACCTGCGCGGCGTGGCCCTGTGTGAATACGCGGCCGATGGCAGCCTGGCCCATGCCCTGATCGGCTTGCAGGATGTGAGCGCGCAAGGCGCCGTGCTGCAGGCTTTGTCGGACAGCGAAGCGCGCCTGGAAGAAGCCCAGGAGCTGGCCCAGGTGGGTTGCTGGGAGTGGGACTATGTGCGCCAGCAGGCCCGCTTTTCAGCGCAGGCCTTGCGCATGCTGCGCCGTCCGCACGATTGGGCGCCCGACATGCAGGACGTGCTGGCGTTGGTGCCCGAGGACCAGCGCGACTGGGTGGTCGGCCTGTACAAAGACGCCTTCGCCAACAAGACAGAAATCCTGCGCTACGAAGTCCGCCATGTTGAGGAAGATGGCACGCGCGAACTGCACACCGTGGCGCGCATTGGCTACAGCCCCAAGGGCCAACCGCGGCGCTTGCTGGCCTCGGTGCAAGACATCACCGAGCTCAAATCTTACCGGCGCCAGCTGCATTCGCTGTCCTTCTTCGACCCTTTGACCGAGCTGCCCAACCGCGCTTTGTTCGTCGACCGGCTCAGCCAGGCTTTGATCGACGCCTCATGGCACCAGCAGCAGTTGGGCACCTTGCTGCTGGACCTGGACCGCTTCAAGGACATCAACGATTCGCTGGGCCACCGCGCGGGCGACGACCTGCTCAAGCAAGCCGCGCAGCGTTTGCGCCAGGTGCTGCGCGAGTACGACACGATCGCGCGCCTGGGCGGTGATGAGTTCGCCGTGGTGCTGCCCGATGTGCGCCACCCCACGGACCTGGGCAGCATCGCCAGCAAGGTCATCAACGCCTTCAAAGCGCCCTTCACCATCAGTGCGCAGGAGGTGTTCGTGACCGTCAGCATTGGCGGTGCGCTCTACCCCACGGACGCGAAAGATGCCAACCAGTTGCTGCAGCATGCCGACGCGGCGCTGTACCACGCCAAGGGGCAGGGCCGCAACAACTTCCAGTTCTACTCCAGCGACCTGACGGCGCAGGCTTCGGCCCGCCTGACGATGGAAAGCGAGCTGCACAAGGCCCTGGAACGCCATGAGCTGGAGCTGCACTATCAGCCCAAGTTCGACCTGGCCTCGGGCCGACTGGTGGGGGCCGAAGCGCTGATGCGCTGGAACCACCCGGAGCGCGGCCTGGTCCCGCCCATGCAGTTCATCCCACTGGCCGAAGACACCGGCCTGATCGTGCCCATGGGCGCCTGGGCTTTGCGCGCGGCCTGCGTGGCCGCCGCCGACTGGAACAGCCGCAGCAGCGATCCCTTGAAGATCGCGGTGAACCTGTCGGCGCGGCAGTTCCCCGGTGGCGAGCTGGTCCAGACCGTGAGGGAGGCCCTGAGCGCGGCCAACTGCCAGCCGCAATGGCTGGAGCTGGAGATCACCGAAAGCCTGCTGCTGGACGGGCACGATGAAATTTGCGGCGTGCTGGAAGAGTTGTCGCAACTGGGCATCACCATCGCGATCGACGACTTTGGCACGGGCTATTCAGCGTTGAGCTACCTGACGCGCTTTCCGGTGCAGATCTTGAAAATCGACCGCGCCTTCATCAAGGAGCTGCCCTCGGACCGGGGCAATGCCGAGCAACTGGTCAAGGCGATTGTGTCGCTGGGCCAGAGCCTGAACATGGCCTTGGTGGCCGAGGGCGTCGAAACCCAAGCGCAAGCTGATTACCTGAGTGGCCTGGGCTGCGAAGTGGTGCAGGGTTTCCTGTTCGGCAAGCCGGTGTCGCGCTCAAGCTTCGAGCAATGGGTGCGCGCGTCCTGAGGTCTTGAGCGCCCGGCACTTGGCTTGCGCCTGGATTTGATCAACA
Source organism: Aquabacterium sp. (assembly GCF_014378415.1). Taxonomy (GTDB): domain Bacteria; phylum Pseudomonadota; class Gammaproteobacteria; order Burkholderiales; family Burkholderiaceae_C; genus Aquabacterium. The sequence goes on along the minus strand of NZ_JACMNS010000017.1, from coordinate 3,648 downwards.
CTGAAGTGTCGATTACCCCAAAAAATTCAGGCCAGGAACCCCGCCATGGACGATCCCTTTCGCCGTGCCACCTTCGCGTCGGCGATCTACTACAAAGACCCTTTCGCCGCGCTGGATTGGCTTGAGAAAGCCTTCGGCTTTGAACGCACCATGGTCATCACCGACAGTGAAGGGCACCTGGGCCATTCGGAGATGCGCTTTGGCGATGGCTACATCATGATCGGCCCGGCCTGGAACGAAACCACCGACAGCCCCCTGGCGCTGGAAGGCAAGAACACGCAGTCGGTGCACGTGCAGTTGCTGGAGGGCCTGGATGCCCATTGCGCGCGGGCGCGGGCGGCGGGCGGCGGGCGCCACCATCGTGCGCGAACCGGCGGACCAGTTCCATGGCGACCGCGTGTATTCGGCCGCCGACCCGGAAGGGCACGTCTGGAGCTTTGGCCAGAGCGTGCGCGGCGTCAGCCGCGAAGAGGCCGAGCAACTCAGCGGCTTGAAGATCACAGGCTGGGTTTGAGGCGGCGTGGGCCCCTTTTTTCGGGCGTGTTTCGCTAGCCCATCGATCAACCGATCAACCGATCAACCGATCAAGCCACGGCGGCGGCCAGCCAGCGCCCGCCCGCTTCCATCGAGGCCTCGGCCAGGCCGATCACGGGCAGGCCCACGGGTGAGACAAAAGGCGTGAGCTGCTCGACCAACGCCGCCGTCAGTTCCATCCGCATGTTGGGGTTGATGATCAGCACGTGCATGGCCAGCTCCTTGGTGCGCTGCGCAAAGCCGCCAGCAGGCCCGGGTGTTCTTCGCAGCGGCAGGCTTGCACCCCGCGCATCGGCAACTCGCTGCCGGCCACCTCTTCGGCATCGATGCAGTCGGACAGGATCTTCAAGTCGAGCGCTTTGGCACGGGCCACAAAGCGCTGCATCAGCACGGACTCGACCACGGCGCGCGCTTCAAACACTTCGCGGGCCTCATCCACCGTGGGCTCGGCCACACTGGCGCCCTTGTTGGGCCGGAGGGTGATCACCTGCTCCTGCGCCAGCCTGATCAGCACCTGGCGGATGCGAGTGCGCGAGACACCAAAGGCCTGGCCCAGCTTGTCTTCGACCAGCTTGGTGCCGGGCAGCAGGCGATCGTGGGGTGGGCATGGAAAGGGCGGTCAGGCCTGGGCTCCCGCGCGGCGCCGCATCAACGCGGCGGCACCCAGCGCGGCAAAAATCACGAGCAGCGATACCACCGTGGTGCTGCTGCCCATGTGCCTAGACTGGAGGCGGGTGTCTTTGCCGGACACCTGGACCATCAGGCGACCATGTCAAAAGTCAGCCATGTCTTTTCGTTCTTGCTGGTGCTGCCCAACATGCCCGGCGCTGGAAGTTCCCCGACAACTTGCTGGCGGCCTTCGAGACCGTGAGCCGCCCGCTGGACAGCCAGCCCTTCTCCAATCTGGCCCCCGAAGTCGACTGCATGGTCGGGTAAGCGCGCATGCAAATGGGCGAGGTGAGCCCAGATTTTCAGCCAAGGTCTGATAAAAAGCGCTTTCCACCACATGGAACGGGGAAAGCACATGAAACAACAAAGCGGACGATTCAATTGGGCCGGGGGCGCACTGCTGGCCTTGGCGGGCAGCTTGGCGGGCGGCTTCGCGCAGGCCGAAGATGCCCACTACTTCGTGGTGCGCGAGCAGGCTAATGGCGCGCTCAGCGTGGCCTCGCACCGGTTTGTTCGCCTCAGCGGCAAGCTCACGCCCATGGCGTCCAGCCAACCCGGGCGCCAGCAAAGCGTGCTGGCCGCCTCCATGGTCGACAAAAAAACCGGCGCCTCGGTCTTCGACACGCAGGCCCTGGGCTCACCCTGGATCCGCGCGGAGTTTCAAAGCCCTGGTCAAACCCAGATCGAAGGCCGGGTGGTGCCCGCCGGTGAACGCCAATACGTGCTGCGCCTGCCCGTGCAGGCTGGCAAGTTGCTGCGCCTGAAGGCCAACACCTTGGCCTCGGGCGCCGCCACCAGTGTCCAGACCGGTGGCGCCACTGCCGCCAAAGCGCCACCACCACCGGCCGTGCTCGACATTGACCTGGACCAGTACGCCGCACCATCACCCAGCTTGCTGCGTGCGGCCCCGCCCCCCGCCGTGCCCGGCAGCGAAAGCGGCCTGCTGATCAACAACGGCGACGCGGCCAACCGCCTTGACCTGCTGATCGTGGCCGAGGGCTACACCCTGGCCCAAAAGGCCCAGTTCATCACCCAGGCCACCGAGCTGGCCCACAAGTTCCTGTCCATCTCGCCCTACCAGGACTACCAGCAACTCATCAATGTGCGCTGGCTGTTCGTGCCCTCCAACCAGTCTGGCGCCGACAAGCCCGACTGCGGCGAAACCCCGGGCGCCGAAGTCGTGATGGTGGACACCGCCTTTGACGCCACCTATTGCGCGGCCGGCCTGCGCCGCTTGCTGGTGGCCGACAGCACCAAGGTGCCCACCGCCGCCGCCGATGTGCCCGACTGGGACATGGTGGCCGTGCTGGTCAACGATGAAGAGTACGGCGGCTCGGGTGGCTACATCTCCGTGTCGTCCACCAACGCCGCGTCGGCCGACGTCATGCAACACGAGTTGGGCCACTCCTTCAGCAAGTTGGCCGACGAGTACGACAGCCCCTATCCAAGCTACCCTGCCTGCAGCGACCAACCCGGCACGCCTCTGGGCGCCTGCGAAGCCAACGTCACTGACCAGACCGTGCGCAGCAGCCTGAAGTGGAAGCGTTGGGTGGCCAGCGCCACCCCCATCCCCAGCGTGGCGCCCATGCCCGACCCCATCGAGGCGGGCCTGTGGCAAGGCGCACGCTACCAATCCAGCGGGATGTACCGCCAATGCTTCAGCGGCATCATGCGGTCGCTGGGGTCGCCCTTTTGCCACGTGGACGGCGAAGCCTTCGTCAAGCAGCTGTTCGGCGGGGGGTGGGGCGCGCCCAGTGCGGGCGTCAGCCTGATCGAGCCCGGTGCCTTGCCCGCAACCGCCAGCGTGACGGCCAACGTGGGCACCCCCCTGGGTTTTCAAGCCACCGTGGCGGGTTCGGCCAACAACGGCGGGCTGACGGCCACCTGGCTGGTGGACCAGCAGCCCGTCAAAACCGTGGCCACCCAGCACGGGCAGTGGCAGACCTTCAGCTACACCGTGGCCGACAGCGCGCCGCACACCATCGAGTTCAAGGTCAAAGACAACACCCCCTTGATGCTGGACGCCCCCACCTCCTCCAAGGCCTGGGCGGTGCAAGGCGTGGCGGTCTTGCCGGGCGCCCCCACCATCACGGCCTTGACCGCCAGTTGGTACTCGCTGAAGCTGTCGTTCACGCCACCGGCCGCGGTGCCGGGCGCGGTCATCACGGGCTACACGTCCACCTGCACCGCACCCAGCCGCGCCACGGCCATCGCCACCGCCAGCAAATCACCCATCACGATGAGCTGGCTGCAGGGCGGCGTCACCTACACCTGCACGGTGGTCGCCAAGAGTGCCTCGGGCAATGGCCCGGCTTCGGCGCCACGCAGCGCCAAGACGCTCAAGTTGTTCTGAGCCAGGCGATGCGTGTCATGCGGTCTTCTCCCTAACTCGAAGCGCCTGTCCCCCTAGTGCGTGGCCTTGCCCATGTGGGCGGGCCTCCCTAG
>NZ_JACMNS010000147.1 GCF_014378415.1 Aquabacterium sp. | reverse complement strand
TTCTTCAGGTGCAGCGTCAATTTGGTCGTAAGCCTTGGCTTCGCCACCAAACAGCTTACTCAGCACCGTGGTGATCGCTGCCGTCAGCGTGGTCTTGCCGTGGTCAACGTGGCCAATCGTGCCAACGTTGACGTGCGGCTTAGTCCGTTCGAATTTGCCTTTTGCCATGTTTCGCGCTCCTAGCGGCTTTCATCAGCCGAGAGAATTGAAGAAGAAAGGTGTGGTGCCCATGGGCAGGATCGAACTGCCGACCTCCCCCTTACCAAGGGGGTGCTCTACCACTGAGCCACATGGGCATCGACACGGGTCTGGGTGCTGCTTGGCGACTGCTGTAACAGACACCACAACACCCACACCAGTGCCGACCACGGCCTCCCAAACCAGGGAAGACCGCAAGCTTAGCACGCGAACCATGACAGAACCGCGACTTGGAGCGGGAGACGGGGATCGAACCCGCATCATTAGCTTGGAAGGCTAAGGTTCTACCATTGAACTACTCCCGCCCGGGAGTGATCCACGATCACGTGATTTTTGCCTTGGTGGAGGGGACAGGATTCGAACCTGTGTACGCGTAAGCGGGCAGATTTACAGTCTGCTGCCTTTAACCACTCGGCCACCCCTCCGGGACAAGCCCTAGATTATAGCATAAAAAATGAAGGGGCAAAAAAACATGCCTCCACGACATTGGCATCCTGCAAACGTGCCCCGGCGCATGCCGAGCAGGTCGTTGCGATACGTTGCTTGAGCCGGGAGCTGCTCGAACCCCTGACCGGGCAATGCCCCGGGCGGCGGCGTGGACTGAGCCGGGCATGCTTGCGCGACGGGATGCGCGCGGACATCAACTCAGGCCTCACGCCTCAACCGAGGGCGCCCTCCAAGGACGCAACCAGACGGCCAACAACAACAGGCAGCCAACCCCAACCCCCGCCGATTGCAGCAAGCGCGGGAGCACGGCATGGGCCAGTTGCGGCAGTACCGCAAAGCCGCACAGCGCCATGAGCGCTACAGACACGGCCCCCTGGGGAAGCAGGCCCAGGCGCCCCTGCAAACCATTGCGGCGCACCAGCAGCCAGCCGGTCAGCGACAGGGACAGCAGCAGGGACAGCACGATGCCCGGCGCGCCCAAAGCCCAGGCCAGCGGGGGCATGCTGAGTGCCTGCACGGCCGCGCCCCACAGCTCGCAGCGCAGAGGCAAACGGGTGTTGCCCTCGGCATAGTTGTAGCGCGCCAACATGGTGATCCAGCCGGCCAGCACCAGCATGGCCGCGTAGCCGCCCAGGATGGGGGCGAGCATGGCGGCGCCCGGCACTTGGGGGAAGAGCAAGCTCACCAGGGCGGGCGCGGACAGCATCAAACCCATGGCCGCAGGCACGGACACCACGGTGACGGTGGCCATGCCGCGCTTGAGCAAGGCCACACGGGGTGCGTCGGTTCGACTCATCAGGCTGAGCAGGACCTGGTTCAGGCTCATCAGGGCCATCAAGGGCAGGTTGACCAGCTTGCGCGCCAGGTTCAAGACCGTGACCACGCCATCGCCCAGGTAGGACGCCGCCATGCGCTCCATCAGCATCAAGCCTTGACCGGCGAGGGCGCTGCCCAGCAATGGCGCCAGTTGGCGGCCAAATTCGCGCAACGATGCCAGCGACCATTGCAGGTGGGCAGGACGCAATCCCTGGCGCCACACTGCCGGGGCCATGGCCAACGCCATGGCGATGCTGCCCACGACAAAGGACTGCGCCAAGTCGGACTCGGTGGATTGCTCGCGCCACGCCACCATGTAAACGATGGCGGGCAGGTTGTAGAACAAAGAGCCCCAGCCCGCCAACAGGAAGCGTCCCTGCGCTTGCAGAGACACGGCCCACAGGGCCTGCAGCAGAAGGCCGGGAATACTCCAGACCAAGCTGGTGAACGCCGCTTGGGCCGCTGCCTGCTGGACGGCAGTCAAGCCCGGCCCCATCAATGGCATCCACAACGGCGCGCCCAGCGACAACATCGCAGACAGGGCCACGCCGATCAGGCCCATCGCCACCGTCATCTGACCCAGCCAGCCCATGCGTTGGGCAGGCGTGCGCACTTGCCATAAGGACAACGCGGCCGATGACAGCACCCCAGCGGCCAGCATGGTGCGTACGGCTTCGGGCAGGAACATGGCGATGACGAAGGCGTCGGTGCGGGCGCCTGCGCCCCAGTTCGCCACCAGCAGCCATTCGCGCGCAAAACCGGCGATCAGGCCCGCCAGCGTGACGCAAGCCAACAGGGAGGCGGCACCAAACATCGCGGGCGCGATCAGTGGAACAAGGCGAACAGGCCTTTGCCGCCCACTTTGTAGTTCAGCCCCCGCCCGCGCGTGCCCACGACCTTGGCGCCCTCGCCCGCCACGATGGTGTAGGGCTCGACGCGCTTGTTGACGACCGTGTTGGCCGCGACCACGGCGCCTTCTCCGATGTGCGCGCCCGCCAGCAGGATGCACCGGGTGGTGATCCAGGCGTAGTCGTCAATCCGGATGGGCGCGCCCACGGCCCAAAACTCTGGCGCATTCAGGTCGTGCCCACCAGCGATCATGAGGGTGTGGGAGGCCACGGTGACGTTGTCGCCAATGGTCAAACCAGCGCGAGCGTCGATCTGGCAATGCCAGCCAATGCAGGTGTTGTGGCCAATGCGCAGCCCTTCAATGCCCAGCACTTCTGTGTTGCGCCACACCGAGGTGTTCTTGCCAATGCGCGCGCCGCCAATGCGCAGCCAGGCCAGGCGCAGGTTGTGGCTGGGGATCTTGTTGATCAGGATGTTGTAGGCCTGCTCCCAGCCACGGCGCCAGCGGTCCACCACGGTGGCCCAGTTCAGGCCGTACAGAGGAACAAAACCGATGGGCAGTTCGTCACGCAGCAAGGCGTAGTAGGCCCGCGCCAGAGGGTGCTCGATGCGCTTTTCAATGTCGACGTAGGCGACGTAGCAGCGCACGCCTTCGGTGGGGCGGCCCTTTTCTTCGAACACCACGTTGTGGGCCAGCATCCAGTCGTAAGCCTCGCGCAGGGTGTCGACGTCGACACCGAGGCGGGGGGCGTCAAGCGGCAGGCGCTGGAGGAGGTCGTGGCTGTGAAAAATGCGGTGTTTCATGGGGTGCGCGCGTCTTGCGAGTGCCGGACTTCTTGCAGGCCGATGGCCGCCGTCAACCAAAAGAGGGCCAGCAGTACCTGGGTAAAGCTGAAGTAGTGGTCGAAGAACCCGGTCAGCAAGGCCGCCAGCATGGCACCGACCGCGCCAATGTGCAGGGCATTGCGGGACGTGACGCGGGATAGGTCGCCCATGTTGCGGACCTCGCGCCACCAGGCCACGGTCATGGCGATGGACAGCAACACGCCAGGCAGGCCCAGTTTGTAGATCTGGTTGAGCCAGAAGTTGGAGATGCCGAAGACGCCGTCGCCCGTGGCCGGGGGGTCGACCTTGAAACCAATGCCCAGGGGATAGCGCGCCATGGCTTCCGGGAAGTGGCGGTACTCCTGGAAGCGCACGTCGGTGCTGACGTCTTTGGAAGAGAACAGCGAGGCCATGCGCTGCTGGGCCGGTGGGTAAAAGACCAGCATGGCCGTGGCCAGCAAGCCGCCAATGAGCAGGGTGCGCCCGGCGTGCGGCACACGCCGGTACGCCAGCCAGAGGATGAGGGCGAACAGCGACAGCAATGCGCCGCGCGAGCCGCTGAACACGATGCCCGCCGTGCCGCCCAGCGCCACAGTCAGGCCCAGCGCGCGGCGCCAGCCGGCATGCGCCAAGGCGTAAAACATGGCCAAAGGCACGCCCAGCAGCAGTGCGCCGCCGGTGGAGTTGGGGTGCACCCAGGGCGAGGCCATGCGGGTGAAATCGCCGCCGAAGATGTCTTGCAGGGCTTCAGGGTGGGCGTAGGACAGGCTCGACAGGATGGAGATCATGGCGCGGGCATCGCGGGCATGGATGAACACGCCGAGCGACAGCGTGATCATGGCCAGGTAGCCCAGCAGCAGGCACAGCATGAGGCGCTCGCGTTGGCGAGGCTGGGTGACCAGCAAGGGCATCAAAAACAGCGGCGACAGGTTGAGCAGCCAGCGGATCCAGTTGACGGGGCCATTGCCTTCGTCGATTTGCGTGACGAACTGGCCGGCCACCAAGGGCACGATGCTCCAGGCCATGTAGCGCAGCATGGCGCGCTCGGTGGGGGTGTCGGGCAGGGGCGGCAATCGGCCCATGAGCCACTGCCAGAAGACGCCCATCCAAGTCAGGGCCAGCAACGCCTCGGACACCGTGACGCGGATGCCCAGCGTGACCGTGGTCCAGGGGATGACCGGGGCGATCAGGCAGAACAGCAGAAAGCCCCGCAAGGGCTGGGCCATGATGACCACGGCGAAGACCACGGCCGCCATGGCCGCGATCAGCAGGGGCGGCCCGCCCAGCAGCAGCGTGGCGCCAAACAGGGCTCCCATGAACAGCGGGAAAATCAGGGCTGGGCGGTTCATGCGGGCACCGCCTGGACGGTTTGATAAACCGCCTCCAACTGCGCGGCGGCGGCGTCCCAGTCGAAACGCTGATTGACCAGTTCGCGGGCCGACTGGCCCAGGCGCGCCGCCAGGGCCGGGTCGTCCATCACCTCGACCAGGGCCTGCGCCATGTCCGCGGCGGTGTTGGCGACCCGGGCGTGCACGCCGTCTTGCGCGCCCAGGCCCGACAGTCCTTCTTGCGTGCTTACAATGGGCAGGCCCGCCGCCAGGGCTTCGAGCACTTTGAGCTTGGAGCCGCCGCCAAAGCGCAAGGGCGCGATGAACACGGTCGATTGCGACTGCACGGTGGGCAGGTGGTCGACATAGCCGCGCCACTCAATGCGAGGATCAGGGAAGCGCTGGCGCCAGCTGTCGGGCAAGGCGTGTCCACAGACGAGGAAGCGGGCCTGTGGGCGCTGCCGCCACACCAGCGGCATGATCTCGGCCGCCGCCCATTCGACCGCGTCGACATTGGGGGCGTATTCGTAGTTGCCCACGAAGAGGATGGCCAGGGCCAGGGGGTCGGGCTGGACCTGGGCAAAGCCGCGCGTGTCCACGCCATTGTTGACCACGTGCGCAGGCCGACCGCTGATGGCGCCAAGCATGCGGGCATCAGACTCGGTGACGGCCACGATGGCCGCGGCGCGCGACATGACGCGCTGCTCCCAGCGCCGGGCCCGCCATTGGTCGTAGTGCGCCAGCGGGCGCAACACCGCGGGCCACTTGCCGTAGGTGGCGGCGCCCAATTCGGATTCGACGTTGTGCTCGGTCAGGATGAAGGGCTGCCCCCGGCGTGCCAGGCTGTCGGCAAAGGGTTGGAAACCGTAGCTGTGCTCGATCTGGATGACGTCCCAGTGCTCGTTGAGGAGCGCGTCGAACTGCTGGCTCAGGGCCGGGGCGAAGCCGTTGACGCTGGCCAGCAAGGGCGCCGACGAGGTGGCCGCGTGCCACAGCGTGCGGGGGCTGCGCAAGGACCGGCGCGGCACCACGATGAGCCGCTCCAACAAGGGTTGAAGCGCTTGCTGCACGGCCTCGTCGGCCGGGGTTTTGGACTGCACCAACAAGGTGATGGCATGCCCCCGCGCGGCCATGCGGCGCAGCAGGTGATATTGGCGCGCCTTGCCGCCGCTGGTGATGGGCCAGGGCAGGTAGGGCAGGGTCCACAGCACGCGCATGGTGGTCAGGCCCACAGCAAGATTTGCAGGCGGGTGTCGACCTGCACGCGCAAGCCTTCGGGCTGGCTGACGCCGTGACGTTGGGTGCCGGTCAAAGGCTGGTGCAGGGTGCCTTGGCGGGCGCCGGACAAGGTGATGGCCTGGGCTTCGTCGGCCCAGAGCATGCACAGGCGCTGGCCGTCGGGGCGCTTCCAGCCAATGCTGACCAGGCCCGCAGGCGCGCCGCCCTGGACCTTAGGCGGGGCATCGGGCTCCAGGCGGGGCCCACAGGTCGACAGGAAGCGCAGCAGCGCGTGGTACACCGACTTGGGGTCGCCGTTTTCACGCAGCAGGCCGTAGCAGCGGTCGCGCACACCGGCGCGTTCATCCAGGTCGGACAGGGTGAACAGAAAGATGCGGTCGTAGTCGAGCGCGGCCATGAGGGCCAGGCGCTTGAGCGTGTACTCGGCCTGGCCTTGCTCGCCGATGATGGGCTGCTCTTCCTTGGGCCCGGCGTAGCTGGACCAGCCCCATTCAGTGGCCCAGATCTGCTGAGCGCCGACGGCGCGCAAGCGGGCATTGAGCTGGGTGGCCCGCACCAGGAAATCACGCGATCCGGGCTCGCTGCCTTCGGGCACGTCGGTGTAGGGGTGGTAGGCCACGATCAGCTTGAGCTGGTAGGCGCCGAGCTTGCCCAAGTCTTCGAGCATCAGGCCATCGCGGCCCGCCATCTGGCTGTAGTAGGCCATGCCCGCCATGGCCACCGGCTTGGTCGGCACCACCGCGCGCAGCGCCTGCACGGCGGGCAAGAGCAGCCGCGCATAGCCTGCCGGGTCGATCTTGGGTTGCCAGAAGGCCGGGATGTTGGGCTCGTTCCAGACCTGCCACACATCGACGTTGGGGTAGCGCTGGGCCACGCTGGACAAGCGCTGCGCGTAGACCTGCGGGTCGCGGGGCGGGTACTTGTCGGCATAAGGCGCACCGGCGGGCGCCGAGCTGGCCGGGGTTGGCGAGCCCACCATGTAGACGATGGACTTCAGCCTCGCCTCTTTGACCAGCGCCATCATCTGGTCCGTGCCTTCGAGCTTGAACTGGCCCGGCTGAGGCTCGAGCAGCATCCAGTGCAAGGCCAGGCGCACCCACGTCAAACCCAGGGCTTTCAAGCGCCCCACTTGCTGACGCGCCACCGCCGGGCTGAACCACTGCAATTGCGCGTTGACGCCTAAAAATTCTTGCCAAACAACTGGGCGCTGCGGGCGCAGTTCAATGGCGGGCGTGTGGCGCCAGGGCCAGGTGATGGCGTGAGACGGGGCAGAGGCTGCGGTGGCCAGGCTGGCTGCGCCCCACTGCAAATGCCGCCGCCTCTGCCGGTTCACAAGGACTCCCGGCCGTGCAGGGTGGACATCTTGTTGGTGGCGCCCCAGGGGTTGGCGTTGGCGCGCTGGTACGCAAGCTCGAAATGCTGCGCGAAGGCCTGCCCCGTTTGCGACCACACGCGCTGGCGTCCCACATCAGCCGCGCGGTGCGCCCACGCGGTGATCAGCGACGGTTGGTCCAGCAGCGAGGTCAGGTGCCCGGCCAAAGCCGCCACATCCCCTTGCGGGTAGGCCACGCCATTGCCCTGCTTGATCTCTTCGGCGAAGGCGCGGGCATCGGAGGTGATGGCGCCGCGTCCACAGCCAATCGCCCAGGCAAGGGCACCGCTGGTGCCGCGCATCTGGCCAATCAAGGACAGCTTGCGGGACTCGCGGTAGGGCAGGACCATGACGTGGTGGCGCTGCACCAGCGCGGCAATGTCGCGCTCGTCCACGTCCAACACCCAGTCGATGTGGCCGGTGAGGCCCAAGGCATCGGCCCGCGCCCGCAAGCTGTCCAGGTAGCTGCCCTGCGCGCCAAAGGCGATGTCCGGGGCGGTGCCACCCGCGATGGTGAGGCGCAACTGGTCGGCACGCTCCGGGTGTGCCGCGCGCACTTGGCCCAGGGCATCGATCAGGTCCTCGATGCCTTTGCCGCTGTAGATGAAACCGAAGTACAGCAGGCACAGGGGGCTCAAGGACGGCAAGGTCGCGGGCGGGATGTTGAGCGTGCCGTGAGGGATGACGCTGACGCGCAAGGGATCAAGGCGCATGCGCCTGGCCAGGCGGCTGGCGCCCATGTCGGTCAGGGCGACCAGGCCGTCCATCTTGCACGCCAGGCGCCGCTCGGCCCACAGGGTGTGCGGGTCGCTCAACAGGGCCACTGCTTGACGGGCCAAGCGCGGCACGAATGGCGTGCGCTCCAGCCCCGCCCAAAGGCGGTTGACCGGGCGCCAGACAATGCGCTCCGGGTCGTGGATGGTGGCCGACAAGGCGGGCCGTTTTGGCAAGCGGGCCAGGGCGCACAGGGTCAGGAACTCGCTGTGGCGGCCGCCGCCCAGCTCGGCATGCACGACATCGATGCGGCGCCAGTCGCGCTCGGCCACCCAGGCCTGCGCCGCCGCCAGCGTGTCCAGCGGACGCTGGCCGGCCAAGGGCGTGAGCACCTCGAAGCCCACCTGATTCAACGCTGCGCGAAAGTGCGCCGCGTAGTCGGCAATGCCCGTCTGCTCGGGCGGCAAGGGCGACAACAAAGCCAGGCGCATGCTCAGGCCCCCATCAACGTTGCAGCCAGCTCAACACGCGGGGCGGCACTTCAAACCGGCGGCGGTTGACGATGACCCCATCGACCTTGCTGTAGGCCGTGCGCAAGATGCCCAGGGCGTTGTCCACCACCGGCACCGTGGATGCACGCGCTTCCACAATCAGCACGATCAGGTCAGCCTGGCTGAGGCGCACAAACACCTCGCGGTTGTTGAGCAAGCCTGCGGCCTCGCGGATGAACAGTTCACCCGCCGGGGCCGGGCCATCCGGCGGATTCAAACGCACCGTGCCGCCTTGCGTTTGCAATAGCTTTGCCAGGTGTTGCGCCACAAAGCTGACGCCCTCGCCCGGCCGCGCCGAGGTCAGGCCCAGCGTCAGGCCCTGCTGGACGATGCGCTCGCGCGGCAACATGCCGTAGATGCGGTACAGGCTGGCATGGAACTCGTTGTCTTCGCGGCCACCGGGGGCCACGTCTTTCAGCGTGGTCCACAAGGGCACGCCAAAACGGTTTTCAATGCGGCCGCCGTCGTGAACACGCTGGTCCATCAACGAACACAGGTACACCACCAGCAAGCCCACCAACACGCCGGCCGGAGCGGCCATCACCAGCAACAGCAGGTTGTTGGGCGAGGCACGGCCGGGATTGAAGGTGGGCGCCTCGATCTGGGCGATGTTGTTGATGCGGCTTTCGTCCAGGGCCTGGTCGATGCGGGCCTTCTCCAGGCTGTCCAGGTACAGGCCACGGCTTTTCTCGGCCACGCTCAAGGCCTGCTCCAGGCGATCGAGTTCAGGCGCAGCGGCCAGCACCAGGTGGCGCCCGGCCTCCAGCTCGGTCAGCTCTTTGTCGAACGAGGCGTACAGCGCGTTGATCTCTTGCAGGCGCACTGACTTGTCGAGCTGGTTGCGCTCCAGGGACCTGTTCAGCTCATTGGGCGCGCGCTTTTCGGAGCGCTGCACGGAACGGTTCTCGGCCTTGAGCTGCTCTTCCAGCGTGCCGATGCTGTCGTTCAGGGCCTTGATGGCCGGGGCCGTGTCCTTGAACACGCGCAGGGCGTCGGCGCGCTGACGCTTGAGTTCGGACAACTGGCCGCTCAAGGCCAGCCAGGCCGGGCTGGCGCCCACTTCACGCTCGGCCACCGATTCGCGCGGCATGAACTTGGCGCGCGAAACCGCGTAGGCAATGCCCTGCTGCAAGGCATCGCGCTCGGCCACGATTTCAGCGCGGCGGGTGCGCAGGTCATTGACGCGCTTGGTCAGGTCGTCCAGGCGTTCTTTGGCGCTGATGCCCCGGATTTTTTCCAGGCGCTTGCGCAGCTGGCTTTTGCTGACCTCGATTTGCTGATCGACATCGCGCACCTTGCCTTCATAAAAGGCGACCAGGCTTTTGCGGCCCAAGGCCTCGGTGCGCTCATCCAGGTAGACCTTGATCCAGGTCTTCATGATGCGCTGGGCCGTGGCCGGGTCGCGCCAGGTGAAGCCCAGCTCCATCACGTTGGAGCCCGAACCATGGCTGACCACCAGGCGCTTGCTCAGGGCATCGGCCAGGATGTCGTCTTCACCACGCACCTCGGTCAGGCCAATGGCCGACAAGGCCTGCGTGACCAGCTTGCCCGCACTGGTGAGCGCCCCCTTGAGCCACGGCGTGCTGGCAGTGCTGTGCTGCTCGGCGGCCAACTCGCTCAGGTACAGGCGCGCCACCTGGATCAGCACGGGCTTGCCGGTCAGCATCTTCTCTTCATCGACGATGGGATCGCGCTGCGTGCTGGGCGCCATGAAGGTGGGGCGGTCGCTGGAATCGAGCGGCACGGAGAGGTTCTCGCGCCCAGCCTTGACCAGCAGGCGCGCCTCGGAGGTGTACTTGGGCGCGATCAGGAAGGCGCCCGCCACCACCAGGATCACGGTGACCCAGAAGGCCCGGCGGAACTCCGTTTGGAAGATGTAATAGAGGCGAATGAGGTCGCGAAAGGATCGGATGTCGATCATGTTGAGAGGGCCTTGCGCATCATTCGATGTTTTTGTTGAGACTCAGGCCCAGTGCGCGCGTGAAGGGCAGCAACTGGTTGAAGTAGAGGTCCACCCCGTCGGCCGCATTGCCCGCACTCGACTTGGGCACGAACACGATGTCGCCGCGTTGCAGCGACACGGCCACGTGCCCACCGCTGACGGGTTTGATCAAGGTGCTCATGTCCAGGTAGTACAACTGGTAGACGCCGCCCTCGTTCATGCGCAGCAGCGCCACCGACGCAGGGTTGGCCGAGGGCAAAAAGCCGCCCGCGGCGAACAGGCCTTGCTCCAGCGTGGCCACCGCATTGATGTCCAGCGGCCCGGGGGTGCGCACCGCGCCGCCAATCACGACCTTGCTGCTGGGCGAAGCGGCAATGTTGACCGTCACGCCCGGCTCGCGGTAGGTGGATTCCAGCTTGCTGCGCAGCAGCTTGGCCACCTCGTCGGGCGTCTTGCCCGCAGCGTCAATGCGCCCGGCATAGCGGTACGAAAAACTGCCATCGGGCCGCACGGTGTAGGTTTGCGATTGACTGTCTTCGACCAGGCTGCGCACATCCACGGCCGACTCCTGGGCGTCGCGCACGATGCGCAACACATCGCCCGCCTGCACCCGGGTGGGCGCTACCGGCAGCCGACTCAGCGCTTGCGGGCTGATCAGGTGATCGCTGTAGCCCGCACGGGAGGGCGTCAGCGATCCCATGGGCGTGCAGGCCGCCATGAACAGTGCGCTCAAGACAATCAATAACTTCTTCATGATCATGAGGAGCAGGTCAACACAGAGGGGCGCATTGACAAAAGGAGCTGATAGTAAACGTTTTCAATTGGGGCAATGGCTGGAAAAGCCATTGTCCGGGACAACACCGGATCTGCGCACCACCAGAGGCGCCATCGTGGCGGCGCAGGACTCGGCAATGTGCTTTTTGAACGCCCGCTTGACCAGCGTGCGCCCCCGGTGGTTGGCCTTGACCTCGCTGAGGGGCTTGTCGATGAACGGCAGGTTCAGGACATGGTGGCCGCACTCGTTCTTGAAGCTTTTGTATTTTTCCCAGAAGTCCGACATGTTGAAACTCTTCTCCAGCTTCACCAGTTTGTCGAACGTCAGGCAGTTTTCAAACGCCACACCCGCCACCACCTTGATGTTCAAGGCCGCCGCGACGCCAAACAGCGCCGCCATCAACAGGTCGGGGGGGGCCACGTCCGAGCAGGTCTTTGTGGCCTGCCTGATCAGGCCAAACTCAACCTTGCAACCTTGCACCTGCCCCACGTAAATCACCGGCGAGTTGCCGCGTTCGTTCAGCAATGACGCGCCCATCACGGAAAAGGCCATGCGGTACAAAGGACAGTCGTCCATTTTGAAGCGCAAGGTCAACTCCCCCTCCCGGTCGGGACAGGGGCCCGCCAAGGAGATGGAGTAACTGTTCGCACCGTCCACATGCGTCCAGAGCGTCAAGGCGTCGTCCAGGATCCGCGTGAAGAAGCGGCCGCTCAGCTCGGTGTTCAGGTACGCGTAATGGTCTTTCAGGATTTGCGCGCGCACCTGCCGTGGAAAGTTGCGCGACAGGTAAGGCAGGGTATAGCGGTAAATCACCCGTGGGTAGGTATCCAGGATTGACCGGGTACAGGCCCCTTTGATGGCCGCCACGACCTGCCGGTGCTCGCCCCAATGGGCAAACATCTCCAGCAAGCGCAGGCACGTGCTGAAAAAGCTCAAATCCCCATTGAACTTTCGCCTGGCGGTTATTTCCTTTTGAACAAAGGTAAGCCACCCCAAAACCGCGTTCATGCCAGCCAATCCATCTCGATTCCCCTGTGTTCCATGCGAAGACACTCTCACGGCGCCAGTCGTCTGTTCAAGACAAAGACTGTGCACCATCGAACGGAGACCGGACATTCTGAAATACACCGAGGCGAACAGCCACCTTGGGCCCGCTCAACCGCCGCGTCGCTGCTCGAGGATGCGCTCGGAGTGCCGGCGCTCACGCCAGCGCGCGAAGGCCGCGGCCAAGTCGGCGTGAGTGGGTCGGCGCACCCAGGGGATGCCGAACTTGTCGAAGAAGCGGTTCATGCTGCGCAGATGGATCTTGCCCGAGGTGGACCAGATGCCCGCCGCGCTGTGGCGTTGGTGCTCATGCACCAACTCAACCTGGGGCAGGGCCAGCACCTGCCAACTGTTGATCCACATGCGGGCGCAAAGATCGACTTCTTCGAAGTACAGGAAATAGTCCTCGTCCATGCCGCCAATCTGGTCGAAGGCCGAACGGCGCAGCACGAAACCCGTGCCCATCACCCAATCGGCCTCGAAGGGGCCGCCACGCCAGCGGCGCTTGAGCAGGTGCGAGCGGATCAGGCCCTGCATGGCGCCCAGGCGGCCCAAAGGGGTGCGCCGGGCCATGATGTCAGGCAGGGAGTAAAAGCGGCGGGCCGAATACTGAAGGCTGCCATCCGGGTTGATCAACTTGAGCCCGGCAATGCCCAGGCGGGGACGCTCATCGAACAGACCCTTGATCACATCGACCGAGTTGCTCAGGAAATAGGTGTCAGGGTTGAGCACCAGGACCAAGTCGGTACGCGAGGCGGCCACGCCCAGGTTCACACCGGCCCCAAAACCACCATTGCGGCTTGACAGGATCACACGCACGCCGCCATCCAGCGCGGCGTTCAGTCGCTCGCCCGAGCCGTCGGGCGACAGGTTGTCCACCACCACAATGTCGGAGGGCTTGGCGATCTGGTGCTCTAGCAAGGAGCGAACGCATTGCATGGTGAGGTCAAACGTCCGGTAATTGACGATGACCACACCAAGGGTGCTCACTGGTGCGGCTGGATCGCCTGCGGCGTGGAATGACATGACGGCTTTCTACTTGGCAAGCTGGATAGTGGGCCAGAAAAATAACCCCGACCGTTAATCGATTTGCAAAATTTACAGCCTGATTGGGCAGCGAACCGTAACCGAATTTTCGGGGAAACCCTAGTGATGCGCTCCCCCTCATGTAAGGGGATAATTGAGCGCTGGTTTACATGTGTAACACTGACTTGGCTCAATGAATTGCCAGAATGGGCAACTCGACCCGAATCATCGCAATAACGGGAGTTTTCTTTGAAAAAGACAGTTCTGGCCTTGGTGGCCGCATCGGGTTTGGTCGGCGCTTCTTGCTGGGCCAGCGAATGGAGCCCATTCCTGGGCGGTGGTCTCACGGTGGGGGGTGACAAGCTCAATCGGGACCCATTGCTCTACGTCAACGGCAACACGGAAAACCTGCACGGCGGCAGTTTGATTGACTTGCGCGCCGGCCTGGACTTCCGCATGGTCAATTCAGACATTTCGCTGCAGGGCGTGATCGCATACCAAACCGACCGCTCGAACGCAGACAACGGTTCGGTCGATTTCACCCGCATGCCCATTGAGTTCCTGGTGCAATGGCACGCCAACCCGAAATGGGCGTTTGCCGGTGGCGTTCGCAAGGCACTGGAAGCGAAATACAACGGCTCGGGCGCGGGCACCCAGTTCGGGAGCGACCAGAAATACAAGAGCTCGATGGGCTGGATCCTGGAGGGCGAGTACGCCATCACCCCCAGCGTGGGCCTGAAAGCGCGCTACGTGAAAGAAGATTACACCTCACGCGCCACCGGCGAGAAGTCTGACGGCAGCCACTTCGGCCTGCTGGGCGTGTACTACTTCCGCTGAAGCAGCGGGCGCCGCTGCCCCTCAGGGCAAGCGCCAGCCCAAGGCCACCCCGTGGCTTGCCCAGAAGTCTTGCGCCGCCCGAAAGTGACCGCAGCCGATGAAGGGCACCGGCCCCCGGGTGGCCGACAAGGGCGAAGGGTGGTTGCTCAGCAACAACTCGTGCTGCTGGGCATGCCCTTCGATGAGGGCCCGTTTGCGCTGCGCATGGGCGCCCCACAGCATGAAGACCTTGGGCCCCACGTCCTGGGCCACCGCTGCGATCAGCAGGTCGGTCAGCACATCCCAGCCCCAAGCTGCGTGGCTGGCGGCTTGGGCCTCGGCCACCGTCAGGGTGGTGTTCAGCAGCAGCACCCCTTGCTCGGCCCAACTTTGCAGGCAACCGTGGGTGGGCGGCGCGATGGCCAGATCACGCTGGATCTCTTTGAAGATGTTGCGCAGGCTGGGCGGCACTTTCACGCCCGGTAGCACTGAAAACGCCAGGCCATGCGCCTGGTTCGGGCCGTGGTACGGGTCCTGGCCCAGGATGACGACGCGCACTTGCGCGCGCCTTGTGTGCTTCAAGGCCGCGAACACGTCACCCGGGTAAATGGTGTCGCCCGCCAGGCGGCTTTGTTCGACGCGCTGGATCAGGGCTTGGCCCGCGGCGCTGCGGCGAAATGATTCGGTCAGGTCGCGCCAATCAGCGGGCACGGCGTCGAAGCAGTCGGCCAAAGGCACGCTCAGGCGGTTGACTGGCGCGGCGGCAGCGGCCACCTCGCCAAACAGATCACCGGGCATCAGGCGAACAAATCGGCCAGGGCGATGCCGGGGTCGGGCGCGCGCATGAAGGCCTCGCCCACCAGGAAGGCGTGGACGTTGGCCGCACGCATGCGGTGCACATCGGCACGGCCCAGGATGCCGGATTCGGTGACCAGCACGCGGTCGGCGGGCACGTTCTTGAGCAGGCTCAGGGTGGTGTCCAGCGTGACCTCGAAGGTGCGCAGGTTGCGGTTGTTGATGCCGACCAGCGGGGTGGCCAAGCGCAGGCTGCGGTCCAACTCGGCACCATCGTGCACCTCGACCAGCACAGTCATCCCAAGTGAGTAAGCGCACGCTTCCAGGTCTGCCATCTGCGCATCGTCCAGGCAGGCGGCGATCAGCAGGATGCAGTCGGCGCCCATGGCCCGGGCCTCGTAAACTTGGTAATCGCTGACCATGAAATCTTTGCGCAGCACGGGCAAGTCGCAGGCGGCGCGGGCTTGCTGCAGGTAGCTGGCCTGGCCCTGGAAGAACTGCTCATCGGTCAGCACGCTCAGGCAAGCGGCGCCGTGTTGGGCGTAGCTGACAGCGATCTCGGCGGGCACGAAGTGTTCACGCAGCACACCCTTGCTGGGGCTGGCCTTTTTGACCTCGGCGATGACGGCGGCCTGGCCTGCCGCGATCTTGGCGCGCACGGCGCCGACGAAATCGCGCACATCGGCCAGGTCGCGGTTGCGGGCTTCAGCCTCCGCGCGCACGGCGGCCAGCGACTGGCGCTTCAAGGCCTGCTCGATTTCCTGGTGCTTGACCGCGACGATTTTCTTCAGGATGTCGGACATGGTCGTCAAAGGCCTTGGGTGGATTGCACGAAAGTGGCAAGCGCCTGGGCGGCACGGCCGCTGGCCAGGGCTTCGCGGGCGCGGTGGACGCCATCGGCCAGCGAATCGGCCACGTTGGCGGCGTACAAGGCGGCGGCGGCGTTGAGCAAAACGATGTCGCGGGTGGGGCCGGGCTCGTTGTTCAGCACCCGTCGCACGATGGCCAGCGAGGCCTCGCGGTTGGCGGCTTTCAGGGCAGAACCATCGTGCTCGGCCAGGCCGAATTGCTCGGGGTGGATGGTGTACTCGCGCACCTCGCCATCCTTCAGCTCGGCCACCCAGGTCTCGCCCGACAGGGTGATCTCGTCCAGGCCATCACAGCCATGCACGATCAGCACGTGCTGCGAGCCCAGGCGCTGCAGCACGCGAGCCTGCAAGCCGACCAGGTCGCGGTGGAACACGCCCATGAGCTGGTTGGGCGCGCCGGCTGGGTTGGTCAGCGGGCCCAGGATGTTGAACAGGGTGCGCACGCCCAACTCTTTGCGGACCGGGGCGGCATGCTTCATGGCGCCGTGGTGGTTCGGCGCGAACATGAAGCCCACGCCGGTTTGTGCAAGGCACTTCGCCACCTGCTCAGGGGTCAGGTCAATGCGGGCGCCCAGGGCTTCGAGCACGTCGGCGCTGCCAGTGCTGGACGACACGCTGCGCCCGCCGTGCTTGGCCACGCGCGCACCGGCGGCGGCGGCCACGAACATCGCCGTGGTCGAGATGTTGAAGGTGTGCGCGCCGTCGCCGCCGGTGCCGCACAGGTCGACCAGGTGGGTGGTGTCAGCCACGCTGACGGGCGTGCAGAACTCGCGCATCACCTGCGCGGCTGCCGCCAGTTCGCCCACGGTTTCCTTCTTGACGCGCAAGCCGGTGATGAACGCGGCCATCACGACCGGCGACATCTCGCCGCGCATGATGCGGCGCATCAGGCCCAGCATCTCGTCGTGGAAGATTTCGCGGTGCTCGATGACGCGAAGCAAAGCCTGGGTGTCGGTGATGGTGGTCATGCCGGGCACCTTACATGGACAGGAAGTTTTTCAGCATCGCGTGGCCGTGCTCGGTCAGGATGGACTCCGGGTGGAACTGCACGCCTTCCAGCGGCGCGAAATTCGGGTCGGTTTGCGGGCCCTTGTGGCGCACGCCCATGATCTCGCCGTCTTCAGACGATGAGGTGATCTCCAGGAAGTCGGGCAGGCTGGATTTTTCAATTGCCAGCGAGTGGTAGCGGATCACCGTGAAGTGGTCGGGCAGGTCTTGGTAGACGCCCTTCTGGTCGGTGCTGATGACGCTGGTCTTGCCGTGCATCTGAGTTTGGGCGCGGATCACCTTGCCGCCCAGCGCGGCGCCGATGGCCTGGTGGCCCAGGCACACGCCCAGGATGGGCAACTGGCCGGTGAAGCGCTGCAAAGCCGGCACGCACACGCCGGCTTCGGCGGGCGAACAGGGGCCGGGTGATAGCACCAGGCGGTCGGGCTTGAGCGCGGCGATTTCGTCCAGCGTAATTTCGTCGTTGCGGACAACGCGGACGTCTTCGCCCAGCTCGGCGAAGTACTGGACCAGGTTGAACGTGAAACTGTCGTAGTTGTCGATCATGAGCAGCATGATGGTCACTATCCTGTGGGTTGGATGCGCGTGTCAGGGAGCGGCTTGGCGCCACCCCGTTTCGTCAATGTCCCCTCGGAGACCCCTGGGTTGATGTACACATCGGGCGAGTCCGGTGGGGGCCGGACGGCAGGGTCATGCAGTGTTGAGTGGCGTTACCGCCACCAACCAGAGAACCAGGTCACGCGAATGTCCGAGGGATGCTGCATGCAAAACATTCTACATGGGCGGCCGCGCGGGGTGCGTGCGCCACATGTCAACATCGGGGCCATGAGTTCGCCGCCCACCACCAACCCTCATTCGCTCATCGGCATCGAGCTGGCCCGCTTCGCCTGCACCTTGCCCATCCTGCTGTGGCACTACCAGCACTTCTATTACGTCAATGGCCAGCCGGTGGGTTTCGAGACCACGGCCCAGCCTTTGTACGCCTGGCTCCAGCCGTTCTACCTGCACGGCCACCTGAGCGTGCAGGCCTTCTGGTGCCTGTCGGGCTTCATTTTTTTTTGGAAGTACGCCAAACCGGTGGCGCAGGGCTCGGTGCCGTTTTCGAAGTTCGCGCTGCTGCGTTTCTCCAGGCTGTACCCGCTGCACCTGCTGACCCTGCTGATCGTGGCGGTGATGTCATGGCGCTACGAGGCCATCAACGCCAGCCCTGGCTTCGTCTACCCCAACCAGGATGCCTCGCACTTCGTGCTGCAACTGTTCATGGCCAGCGACTGGCGGCCGGGCATCAACTGGTCGTACAACGGGCCGATCTGGAGCATCTCGGTTGAGCTGTTGGTCTACGCGCTGTTTTACGGCCTGTGCCGCCTGGGCCTGACCAAACTGTGGATGGTGCTGGCGATGATCGCCGGTTCGGGCGCGGTGTATGCGCTCAAGCTGACGCCACACCCGGTGGTGCTGTGCGTGTTCTTCTTTTACTTGGGCGCGCTGACCTGCGTGGCGCACGAGGCCTTCACCCAGCGCCTGTCGCCCGAGGCCCAGGGCCCCACCTTGAAGGCGGCCTTGGCCCTGGTGATGGCGGGCGCCGCCCTGTCGGTGATCGGCGTGTTGCGGCCGATGCTCTTTGTGGCGCTGCTCATGCCTGTGGCCATCATCGGGCTGCTGCACTGGGTTCAGCCGAAATCCGCCCGAACCCAGCAGGTGATCTTGGCACTGGGCAACATGACTTACTCCAGCTACCTGTGGCACTTTCCGCTGCAGCTGTTGGCCGCGCTGGTGTTCATCCACCACCCGGCTGATCTGCCGGCGCACAGCCCGGCCTGGCTGCTGGGCTACCTGGGGCTGACGTACACGCTGGCGGCCTTGGGCTACCGCTTCATCGAAAGCCCGGCGCAAAACTGGATCCGTGCCCAGGTGTCGCTGGGCCGTGCCCGCATGGCCACCTGAACTGGGCTTGAGCATCTCTACAGGCCAAGCGTTCAGAGGCCTTTTTCGACCATCTCAGCGGCCGCCAAAAGCGCGCGCGCCTTGGCCTCGGTCTCTTGCCATTCCAGCTCGGGCACCGAATCGGCCACGATGCCGGCCGCAGCTTGCACGTACAGCACCTGGTCTTTCACGATGCCCGTGCGGATGGCGATGGCCACATCCATGTCGCCGCCAAAGCTGAGGTAGCCCACGGCGCCGCCGTAGATGCCACGCTGCACGGGCTCCAGCTCGTCGATGATTTCCATGGCTCGGATCTTGGGCGCGCCGGTCAACGTGCCGGCCGGGAAGGTGGCCTTGAGCACGTCCAGCGCGGTCATGCCATCTTTCAGCAAACCTTCAACGTTGCTGACGATGTGCATGACGTGCGAGTAGCGCTCGACCACAAAGGCGTCGGTCACATTAACGCTGCCGGTCTTGGCGATGCGGCCGATGTCGTTGCGCGCCAGGTCGATCAGCATGACGTGTTCGGCGCGCTCTTTGGGGTCGGCCAGCAGCTCCACTTCCAAGGCCTTGTCCAGCTCGGGCGTGGCGCCACGCGGGCGCGTGCCGGCCAGTGGGCGGATGGTGATGGTCTGGCCATCGGCGCCTTGCTCCTGGCGCACCAGGATCTCGGGCGAGGCGCCCACGACCTGGAAATCACCCATGTCGTAGTAGTACATGTAAGGGCTGGGGTTGATGCAGCGCAGCGCCCGGTACAGGCTCAGCGGGTGCGCCTTGAAGGTCTTCTTCAGGCGCTGGCCGACCTGCACCTGCATCATGTCGCCGGCCGCGATGTACTCTTTGGCGCGCAGCACGGCGGCCAGGTAATCGGCCTTGTCGAACTCGCGCTCAACGGCTTGCGGCTCACTCGCTTCGATCGACGGGGCGACCACGGTTTCGTTCAGCAGCGCCTTGAGTTGTTGAAGGCGCTGACTGGCTTGGGCGTAGGCCCCTGGCTGGGCTGGGTCAGCGTAGACGATCAGGTAAAGGCGATCGGCCAGGTTGTCGATGACGGCGAGCTCTTCGCATTGCAACAGCAGGATGTCGGGCGTGCCGATGCCGCCGGGCTTGTGCGTCTTGGCCAAGCGAGGCTCGATGTGGCGCACGGCCTCGTAGCCGAAGTAGCCGGCCAAGCCACCGCAAAACCGCGGCAGGCCTTTGGGGATGGCGGCCTTGAAGCGCGCTTGGTAGTCGCCGATGAAATCGAGCGGGTTGCCCTCGAACGTTTCGACCACTTGGCCGTGGGTCACGACTTCGACGTGGCGGCCGGTGGCGCGCACCAGCGTGCGGGCGGGCAGGCCCACGAAAGAGTAGCGACCAAAGCGTTCGCCACCCACCACCGACTCCAGCAGAAAGCTGTGCGGCGAACCACGCGTGAGCTTGAGGTAGAGCGACAAGGGGGTGTCCAGGTCGGCCAGGGCCTGGGCGACGAGGGGAATGCGGTTGTGGCCAGCGGCGGCCAGGGCCTGGAATTCAGATTCAGTGATCATGGGATGGGCTCAGCGTGCGGATCATCATGTGAAAGGGCCTGTGACACCCCAATGGGGGAGCCCTGCGACCGCGGTGGATCAACGCCTATGATGCGATGATGCAGACGGGGCCAACGCGGTGGAGGTGGCACAACGACGCCAGGGCCAAGCCCCCCGGTCGTGTCGCCCCTTGATCAGTTTGCTCGTCATGAACATCAATTAAGTTTAGCAGGGCCAACCCGGCATCAAGGGCATTACCCCAGCTTGCAGATCCGCCGCAAGATTAAGATGCCCGGACCAATGCATTGCCCGCTGGACGCACGGAAGAGCACTATGTTGTCGAAGTATCTGAAGACGTTGGCCTGCCTGGGGCTGGCCCTGAGCTTGCTGACCCCGTTGGTGCAGGCCCAAAACGCCGACCTGGCCGGGATCCACTACCCCGCCTCCTTGAAGGTAGAAGGCACGCCGCTGGTCCTCAATGGCAGTGGCATCAGCTACCGGGCCGTGGCCAAGATCTACACGGTGGCGCTTTATGTTCCCAAGAAAGGCAACACCGCCGACGCGATCCTGAGCATGGTCGGCCCCAAGCAATTGCGCTTTGTGATGCTGCAAGGCATGCGCATTGACGAGATCGGCAAGCTGATCACCACGGGCGTAGAGAACAACAGCACGCGCACGCAGTTTTATGGCTTGATCCCGGCCATCCGCAAGATGGGTGAGCAGTTTTCGCGCATCAAGCGCATGGCGCCGGGCGACACTTTCGCGATCGAATGGGTGCCCAACCGCGGCACGATTTTCTTCGTGAACAACCAGCCGGCCGGCCTGCCGATCCAGGAGCCGGATTTTTTCAACTCCATCTTGCGCACCTGGCTGGGCAAGAACCCGCCGTCACAGGGCTTGAAAGAAGCGCTGCTGGATTACCACGCGCCGCCGGTGCTCAACGCGCTGGATTGATGGACTGACCGGCGTTCAGGGCCGGGCGGCCAGCGCGGCCCAGTCCAGCTCGTCCAGGCGGGCGATGTGGGCCAGGGCCGGCACTTGGTCAATCGGCTCGCCGTGGTTGTAGCCATGGGTGACCAACACCACCGGGCAGCCTGCCGCACGGGCGGCCTGCGCGTCGTTGCTGGAGTCGCCCACCATGACGGTGTGCGCCGGCAAGGTGCCCAAGGCCTCGCAGGTTTTGAACAGAGGCAAGGGATCGGGCTTTTTGCGCTCGAAGGCATCGCCGCCAAACACGTGGTCAAAGAAGCGGCGCAGGCCTTTGCGCTCCAGCAGGGCCTGGGCGAAAGCCGTGGGCTTGTTGGTGAGGCAGGCCAGGGGAAGGCCGGCAGCCTTCAGCTTTTCAAGGCCTTCAAAAACGCCGGGGAAGACGTCTGAGTGTTGGCCGTTCAGGCGCGTGTAGTGCTGCTGGTAGTGCTGCCAAGCCTGCGGCACCTGCTGGGCCACTTCGGCATCGTCATCGGGCAGGCCCCAGGCGTGGGCCAGTGAGCGGCGCAGCAAATCATCGGTGCCTTTGCCCACGGTGAGCTCGATGAAGCGGCGGTCAACCCGGGCGATCTCGATGGGGTGGCAGCCCATGGCGTCCAGGGTGTGCTGCAGCACGACGACGAAGTCGCCGAGGGTGTCGACCATGGTGCCGTCGAGGTCGATGATGGCGGCTTGGAGATGCATTTGGTTCCAGTTAATAGAGTCCATAGAGAAAACAACCACGCATTTAAGTTGTTGAACAACAGCCCTTTTACTCCGGGCGCTCCACAAAGTAGCTGTCAAGTCCCAGCTGGTTATAAACGCGCTTCTTGAACAATGCAGGTTTTTTGGCGTGCCAGTGCTTCAGCGCCTGAATGGGTGAGATGTGTTTGAGCGCCCGTTGCGGGATGAGATGGTTGTAGGCCTTCATAGGCTCGATCACGCCGCGCATCTGTCTGAGGTGGGGCATCCACCGCGATCAGCACATGGTCCGGTAACACCGCCATGCGGCGCAGACGGCGCAGACGGCGCAAGCGCTCAGCCCAACAGTAACCGCCGCCGTTGCCGCCCCCCGTCTGGGTTGTTGACCACGCTGTGGATGGTGTTGCCAGTTCAGCCAGCCAGGTCGCCAGCAGCATCCCAAGTTTCGCTGTAGCCGGAGGTGGCGGCCATGGCCAGCGCGGTGCGGCAAAGCACTTGTTGAAATGAAGTGATGCGGTGTCTCCTTGATGGGATGAATGAAGCCAATGAACCAGGCCCCGAGACTAGGGAGGCCCGCCCACATGGGCAAGGCCACGCACTAGGGGGACAGGCGCTTCGAGTTAGGGAGAAGACCGCATGACACGCATCGCCTGGCTCAGAACAACTTGAGCGTCTTGGCGCTGCGTGGCGCCGAAGCCGGGCCA
>NZ_JACMNS010000146.1 GCF_014378415.1 Aquabacterium sp. | reverse complement strand
TTCCAGCTTCAGGTGCTGTGATGCTTCCTGCGCGTTGTCGAGCACATTGCAGATGGTTTGCTTCAAGGCCGAGTCGGACACCATGGTCAGATCTTGGCCAAACTGGTTGTCGTAGATCAGGGCGGTGGCTGCACGCGTTGAGCGCCACTCGTCGACCAGTTCGTCCATGAAGGTGCAGACGGTGGTTTTTTCTGACGACTCGCCCCGTGCTTCGCCCGCCGACAGCAGGATGCCAGTCACGATGGCTTTGCAGCGCTGAACCTGGGCCTGCATTTCGTCGACCTCCTGCAGCAACTCGGGGTCGGAGGTGAAGGAAGGCAGGCGCGCCCAGTCACCCAGGATGACGGCCAGCGTGGCCAGTGGTGTGCCCAGCTCGTGCGCCGCGCCCGAGGCCAACAAACCCATGCGCACGATGTGTTCCTCTTCGGCCGCGCGTTGCCGCAGGTGGGCCAGGCGGGCATCGCGTTTGCGCAGGTTGCGGCTGATGCGCGTGATGAAGATCACCAGCAGTGCGGCATTGAGCGCAAAGCAAATCAGCATGCCCTGCATGTAGGGGCTGAACAGCCCCCGATCCTGCTCGGCTGGGATGGACAAAGGCACGCCGAACCAGGCCAGGCTGGCAAAGCAGGTGGCGGTGATCGCAAAGATGGTCCAGGTCGACCAGGCCTCCAGCAACAGTGCGGCCAACGTGACTTGCAACAGGTACAAAAATGCAAACGGATTGGTGGCCCCTCCGCTGAGGTAGAGCTGAGAGGTCAGCATGCTGACATCAACCAGCAGCGCGAAAAACAACTCGCCATTGGTGACCTCGCGGTGGGCGCGCCAATGTAATTGGCTGACCACGTTGAAAGCCACCAGGCAGGCCAGCACGGTCAGCAGGTGCTTGAGTGGCAGCTGGATGCCATAGCCGAAATACGCCGCCGCGATCGTGATGATCTGCCCGACGACCGCGATCCAGCGCAGCTGAATCAACAGCTGCATGTTCTTCAGCCCGGTGGCATGGTTGACGCCCCGAACTCTGGCGGCTGCGGGGGGCAGGCTCCCTTCGATCACTGAGGGTTCTGTCTGGCGTGGCATCTGTGCTTTCGTCGTCGGCCTAGCCCGTATTCTGATCCGTTTGGCGCAGCCTTTGTTCGTCGCGCCTGACATGCCAGGCAGCCCCGAGGACCATCAAGGCCAGGGCGTACCAGGTGATGGCGTACACGAGGTGGTTGTTCTGGAAGGCGATCACGGTCAGCCCGCCGACGGGCCACGCCGGCGAAGGGGCGGCTTGTGCATCCACGAAGTAGGGGGCGACGGGACCCAAGCCCTGGGCGGCGGCGATGGCCTGGACATCGCGCGAATACCAGCGTTGGGCGGCCGGGTCGTTGCGGCGCAGGAAGGCGCCAGGCGGCTCGCTCATGCGCAGCAGGCCCGTCACGGTGGTGGCCGCCTTCGGCTCGGTGGCTTCCCGGCTGGCGCGGGCACGATGCTCAAGCGGCACAAAGCCCCGGTTAATTACCACCACCGTGCCATCGGCCGACTTCAGCGGCGTCAAGACCCAGAAGCCGCTGCCCAAAGCCGTGACGGCTTGCACCAGAGTTTCTTGCTTGTGGAGGAAGGTGCCGCTGACCCGAACATGACGGTATTCGTCATTGGCCGCACTCTGCCGGGGCCACTGTGCGGGCCCGGGTGCGGCCACAGCCGGTGCGTTCACCCGCTGGTCGACCCGTTCGATCAGGTCAAGCTTCCAGAAAAGGCGCTTGACCTGCCAGGTGCCCAGGGCGGCAAAGCCGCCGAACACCAGGGCCGCGATGACCGCCAACGCGGTCAGCAGGCCCTTTGAGCGCGGACCACGCCGCTGAGTGTCAGCATCATCCATCGCCTGGTGATCTACTGGCCTCAAGGCATGTTCTTCATCTCGTGGATCGACATGGGCATCATGTTGGCGTTCATGTGGAACATCACCCACAGCGAGCCGCTCAAGGTGATCACCACCAGCACGATCGTGAAGATCAGGGCCAGCATGCTCCAGCCGCCTTCGGAGCGGGTGTTCATGTGCAGGAAGTAGATCATGTGCACAACGATCTGCACGGCGGCAAAGCCCAGCACGACCAAGGCCGTGGTGCTCGACTTGTCGAACACCTTGCCCATGACGAGCCAGAAGGGAATGGCCGTCAGGATGACCGACAGCACGAAGCCGATCGTGTATTCCTTCAGCGAGCCGTGGCTGGTGCCATCGTCATGGCCGTGGTGCTCATGGTCATCGTGAGCATGGTGGTGGGCGCTGGGCCCAGCGGATTCGGTATGCGCGCTCATGGCAGCACTCCCATCAGGTACACGAAGGTGAAGACGCCAATCCAGACCACGTCCAGAAAGTGCCAGAACATGGACAGGCACATCAGGCGGCGCGTGTTTTCAGTCGTCAGGCCCATCTTGCCGACCTGCACCATCAGCGTGATCAGCCAGATGATGCCGAAGGTCACGTGCAGGCCGTGGGTGCCCACCAGCGTGAAGAAGGCCGACAGGAAGGCGCTGCGTTGCGGGCCGGCGCCTTCGCTGATCAGGTGCGCGAACTCATACAACTCCAGCCCCAGGAAGGCGGCGCCGAACAAGCCGGTGATGCCCAACCACACCAAGGTGGCGCGCACATGCTTCTTCTGCATCTCCAGCATCGCGAAGCCATACGTGATCGACGACAGCAGCAGCATGGACGTGTTCAGCGCCACCAGCGGCAGGTTGAACAAGTCGGCGCCGGATGGGCCGGCGGCGTAGTTGCGGCCCAGCACACCGTAGACGGCGAACAGGCACGCAAAGATGAGGCAGTCACTCATCAGGTACAGCCAGAAGCCGAGCAGCGTGCCGTTCTCGGGGTGGTGCTCTTCGGCCACGTAGAAGCTGATGGGCTCCTGGGCGGTGGGGGAAAGGGTGGCGGTATTAGACATGGCTGCTCAGCAGGTGTGTACGTTCGGCCTCGGTGCGGGTCACCTCATCGACGGGGATGTAGTAGTCGCGCTTGTAGTTGAAGGTGTGGGCAATGGCCACGACCACGAGGGTGAGGAAGGACAAGGCGGCGGGCAGCCACATCTGCCAGATCATCGTGAAGCCGAAGGCGGCGCTCAGGCCAGCCAGGATGATGCCGGCGCCCGTGTTCTTGGGCATGTGGATCGGCAGGAAGCCGCCTTGGGGGCGCTCGTAACCGCGCTTCTTCATGTCCCACCACGCGTCGTTGTCATGGATGCGGGGCGTGAAGGCGAAGTTGTAGGCGGGTGGGGGTGACGAGGTCGACCATTCCAGCGTGCGGCCGTTCCACGGGTCACCCGTGTGGTCGCGCAACTGCTCGCGCTTCCTGAAGCTCACCACCAACTGGATCAGGAAGCAGGCGATGCCGATGGCGATCAGGCCGGCGCCGAAGGCCGCGATCTGGAACCAGATCTGCAGGGACGGGTCTTCGAAGTGGCTGGTGCGGCGGGTCACGCCCATGAAGCCCAAAACGTACAGCGGCGTGAAGGCGAACCAGAAGCCGGTCAACCAGAACCAGAACGAGCACTTGCCCCAAAACGGATCAAGCTTGTAGCCAAAGGCCTTGGGAAACCAGTAGGTGATGCCCGCCATCAGGCCGAACAGCACGCCTCCGATGATCACGTTGTGGAAGTGGGCGATCAGGAACAGGCTGTTGTGCAGCACGAAGTCGGCCGGGGGCACGGCCAGCATCACGCCGGTCATGCCGCCAATCACGAAGGTGACCATGAAACCGATGGTCCAGAGCATGGGCACCTCAAAGCGGATGCGGCCCTTGTACATCGTGAACAGCCAGTTGAAGATCTTGGCACCTGTCGGGATCGAGATGATCATCGTGGTGATGCCGAAGAAGCTGTTGACGCTGGCGCCGGAGCCCATGGTGAAGAAGTGGTGCAACCACACCAGGTAGGACAGGATCGTGATCACGATCGTGGCGTAGACCATGGAGGCGTAGCCGAAAAGTTTCTTGCCGCTGAACGTGGACACGACTTCAGAAAAGACGCCGAACACAGGCAGGATCAGGATGTAGACCTCTGGGTGGCCCCAGATCCAGATCAGGTTCACGTACATCATGGCGTTGCCGCCGAAGTCGTTCGTGAAGAAGTTGGTGCCCACGTAGCGGTCCAGCGACAGCAGGCCCAACACAGCCGTCAGCACAGGGAAGGCGGCCACGATCAGCACGTTGGTGCACAGCGCGGTCCAGGTGAAGATGGGCATCTTCATCAGGGTCATGCCGGGCGCGCGCATTTTCACGATGGTGGCCAGCAGGTTGATGCCCGACAGCAAGGTCCCGACCCCCGCTATCTGCAGTGACCAGATGTAGTAGTCGACCCCCACATCAGGGCTGTACAGGATGCCTGACAGCGGTGGGTAGGCCAGCCAGCCAGTGCGGGCGAATTCGCCCACGAACAGCGAAGCCATCACCAGGCCGGCGCCACTGGCGGTCATCCAGAAGCTGAAGTTGTTCAGGAAGGGAAAAGCCACGTCGCGGGCGCCGATCTGCAGCGGCACCACGAAGTTCATCAGGCCGGTGATCAGGGGCATGGCCACGAAGAAAATCATGATCACGCCGTGGGCTGTGAAGATTTGGTCGTAGTGGTGCGGAGGCAGGAAGCCGGCGTTGTCACCAAAGGCCATGGCCTGCTGGGCCCGCATCAACAGCGCATCGGAAAAGCCGCGCAACAGCATCACCAGCCCCAGGATGATGTACATGATCCCGATCTTTTTGTGGTCGATGCTGGTGAACCATTCCTTCCAGAGGTAGCCCCACAGCTTGAAGTAGGTCAGGGCGCCGACCACGGCCAGGCCGCCGAGGATGATGGCGGCAAAGGTGACCAGCAGGATGGGATCGTGGAGGGGAATCGCCGCCCAGCTGAGGCGGCCGAAGATGAGCTTCGTTAAATTAAGGTGGTCGAACATCATGGGTCCGGGTGGCAAAGGTGAAGCGGCGCGTTTAAAGCGGCTGGGCGACTGGCGTGGTCACGGCGCCGGTCAGGTTGTTGGTGGTGCACAGGGCGCCGACGTAGGTGCGGTTGGACTGGCTTGAGGCCACCAGGTTGAAGGTGCCAGGTTTGCCCTGGCCCCCGCGGGCATCGATGGCCATCATGTCTTTCATGCACATGCGCTTGTTTTCAACGCAGCGGTTCAGGATGGCGTCGTACAAGCCGGGTGCCACGTTGGCGTACAGGCGCACGGGTTCGCGCTCGCTGGGTTTTTCGAGGGCCAGGTACTTCTCGCGGCTCAGCTCGCCGCCGTTGGCTTTGGCGGTTTGCACCCATTTGTCGAAATCGGCCTGGCTCAGGCCATGGAACTTGAAGTGCATGCCCGAGAAGCCCGCGCCGCTGTAGTTGGCTGAAATGCCTTTGTATTCACCGGCCTTGTTGATGACCGCGTGCAGCTTGGTTTCCATGCCGGGCATGGCGTAGATCTGACCGGCCAGTGCGGGGATGAAAAAGGAGTTCATCACGGTGGAGGCGGTGATCTTGAACTGGATGGGGCGATCCACCGGGGCGGCCAACTCGTTCACGGTGGCAATGCCTTGCTCGGGGTAAAAGAACAGCCACTTCCAGTCCAGGGCCACGACTTCGACCACCAGGGGTTTGACGTCGGCCGCGACGGGCCTGCCGGCGGCCACACGTTGCAGAGGCCGGTAGGGATCAAGTGTGTGGGTGCTGATCCAGGTGACGGCGCCCAGCGCGATGATGATCAGCAGCGGTGCCGCCCAGATCACCAGTTCCAGGTGGGTGGAGTGGTCCCAATCAGGTGCGTACTCGGCTTCGGTGTTGGATTGCCGATATTTCCACGCGAACCACAAGGTCAAGATGATCACCGGGACGATGATCAGCAACATCAGCATGGTGGAGATCAGGATGAGGTCGCGCTGTTGCGCGGCCACGTCGCCTGAGGGGTTCATCACATCCGCTTTGCAGCCAGCCAGTAAGGCGAAGGCGAGGAGCAGGAGGGGGCCGCGAAGGTTCTTGAGGGAGAGCATTGCAGGGCAGACTGAGCGCGTAACCGCAGAAGCTTCAGAATCTACCCTTATTGACTTATGTTGGGTATTGGGCATTTTGTCCTATGGCGGCAATTCGTCAGAGGTGAGAACCTCGGGGTGTCCGCTTGAAAATTACATTCGAATCACGAGTACGCATGATGTCCAGCATCGATCAGACCTACCCCGAGCCTTCGTTGCAGCCCCAGCAGCGTGGCGTTGTCGCCGGTCACTCCGCCATTGCCCCAGGTGAAATTGCCATTGGTGTGGTCATTGGCCGTGCCTCTGAATATTTCGACTTCTTTGTCTACGGCATTGCTTCGGTGCTGGTGTTTCCCCAAGTGTTTTTTCCCTTTGAGAAGCAATTGGATGGGATCTTGTGGGCTTTTGTGATTTTTTCGTTCGCCTTCATCGCGCGTCCGTTCGGCACGGCCCTGTTCATGGCCATACAGCGTCGCTGGGGGCGTGGCACCAAATTGACGGCGGCCTTGTTCCTGCTGGGCATTTCAACCGCCGGCATGGCTTTCCTGCCGGGCTATGCCTCACTTGGGTTCCAGTCCATCGTGCTGCTGTCGATCTTCCGATTCATGCAAGGCATTGCGCTGGGCGGTTCGTGGGATGGCCTGCCCTCGTTGTTGGCCCTCAATGCCCCGGAAAACCGCCGGGGCTGGTACGCCATGCTGGGCCAGTTGGGCGCGCCCATCGGCTTTGCGATCGCCAGTGGCTTGTTCCTGTTCCTGCACGCGAACCTGTCGTCCGCTGACTTTTTGGACTGGGGCTGGCGCTATCCCTTCTACGTCGCTTTTGCCATCAACGTGGTGGCGCTGTTTGCCCGTTTGCGCCTGGTGGTGACCGAGGAGTACACCCAGCTGCTGGAAGAGCGCGAGCTGGAGCCCACCCGTGTGCTGGAACTGTTGCGCACGCAAGGCCACAACATCTTCATTGGTGCTTTTGCCGGTTTGGCCAGTTATGCCTTGTTCCACCTGGTGACGGTGTTTCCGCTGTCGTGGATCGCCTTGGGCAACACGCAATCCGTCAACGATGTACTGGTCATCCAGATCATTGGCGCCGGGATCGCGGTGTTGGGCATGATCGCGTCCGGCTTGATCGCCGACCGCATCGGTCGTCGTCAAACATTGGGTTTGGCGGCCAGCTCCATCGCCGTGCTGAGCGGTTTTGCCCCCACGTTGATGAGCGGCGGCCCGGTTGCCCAGGACCTGTTCATCCTGATGGGCTTTGCCTTGCTGGGCTTGTCTTATGGGCAGTCGGCCGGTGCAGTGACTTCCAACTTCTCGGCGAAGTACCGCTATGCCGGTGCGGCGCTGACCGCCGACTTCGCGTGGTTGGTGGGCGCTGCTTTCGCGCCCTTGGTAGCCCTGGGCTTGTCCGCCCATTTCGGCCTGGGCTACCTCAGCCTGTACCTGCTGTCGGGCGCGCTTTGCACCTTGTTGGCCTTGCGCCTGAACCGGGCGCTGGGCAACGCTTGATGGGCCGGTGATGTGGCCGGCGGACGCACCCGCCCTTGAAGGCCGCGTCTTCCGTGCAGAATTTGCACTCCCTTGCTCCTGGGGCTTCAGCATTTCAATGCGGTAACCGATATCCCTAGTGCTCAGCCATGCGCGGGCGTTTAACGGATAAGGAAGCCCCATGGTCAACTCAGTTTTAAAGCAATATCGTCAGCGCCTGCTGATGGGTGTCTCGTTCGCGGGATTGGGTCTGTTGTCGGCGTGCGGGGGCGGTGGTTCGTCGAACCCGGCCGCGGCCGCCGGGGGCTCATCGCCCAGCAACACCTTGTCGGGCACCGTGGCCGTGGGTGCGCCCATGGCCGATGCCCTGGTCCGCATTTTGGACTCGGCGGGCAATGTGGTCAGCTCCGGGGTGAGCGTGGACGCCGCGGGGGCCTTCACCGGCGTGACGCTCACGGGCACAGGCCCCTACCGCATTGAGGCTTGCGGCCACGTGGGCGACAACTACCGATGCGTGTATTCGGTGTCGCAAGGCGCGGGCGTGGCCAATGTGACGCCCTTGACCACCGCCGCTGTGCTGTTGGCCACTGGTGATTCTCCGGAAGACCTGATGAACGGTCCGGGCACTTCGCTGGATGCCACGAGCATCGCGGCGGCCCAGACCACGCTGCGAACCGGACTTGCGGGCATCCTGGCTGACGCTGGCGTGCCATCCAACTTTGACTTCATCAGTGGCGATTTGAGCGCGGGCACCCGCACCGGCTACGACCGCGTGCTGGACTCCGTTGGCGTCACGACCGGCGAGGCCAATTTGCCGTTCGTGCAGATCACCCCGCGCCTGGGCACCGGCAACCTGTACCTTGAATCGGGCGCAGCGCCCCAAGGCACCCTGACAGTGGACAGCCAAGCCGCCAGCGTCTCGCTGACGGGCATCGAAACCTTGTTCCAGAACATGTCGCTGGCCATGGCGAACGACACGGCCTGTCGTGCCAATTTGCCCGGGCTGCTGGCCACCACGGCGAGCATGAGCTTTGATGGGCCCAGTCCCGCGCAGGGCTCAAGTGATGTGGGCGCCCTGATGTGCGACTTCATCGGTACGAGCAATCAGGGGCCTGGTTTTGGCGTCTCATTCGTGAGCCCGACTCTGGGTCGTTGCGACCTGTCGGGCACCGATCCGATCTGTCGCGTGTCTTTTGTGTTGAAGCTTCAGGATGGCAGCCTGCAGTCCATCGGCGAAGAGATGGCGGTGGTTCGCCAAGCGCAGACCTGGAAGTTCAAAGGCGATGTGAACCCGATTGGCATTCACGCCAATGCGGCTTTGCAGCGCACCCAGACCTTTGACAGCAGTGGCGCTGTGGCCTTCACCGAGCATTCGCGCGCCTTCCAGTTCGACATCCAGGCCATCACGGGCCTGCAATGCGCCAAGGTCAGCCAGAAGGACGCGAGCGGTGCCGAGGTGCTGCTGGCCTACTACAAACGCTACAGCGGCTCGCCGCAGCGCCTGTCGGCCTGGCGTGATTCATCCAGCAATTTGCTGAGCAACCCAACGGATTCAGGTGGCCAGCTTCGCAGCAGCGACGACACCCAGATCCAGTTGCAGCCGGACGCGGGTGGCGATGCCGCCATCACCAACTTTTACCGGGGTGGCCGCACCGTCAAGGTCACGCTCTACACCGATGCCAACTGTTCAAGCGCGATGGTGCTGGATGGTCGCAGTGAATTCGAGGTTGACATGATGGGTGTGCCACCGCTGTCTGGCCGGATGGTTAACTTCCCATGGCCAACCCTGACGGACAGCACCGTGAGCAGCCTGCGCTCGCTCACCCTGGCCACGGGTGCATCGACGACCTTCAACGCCAGCTGGACCTTTGCCCGGGGCTACACCGGCTTGGATTCGGCGTCTTTTTGCTCTGACCGCCAATGTGGTGATCAGTCGAGCGCCCGGATCGGTGACCTGGGGTTCTCGTCGGCGGCCCAATCTGTGGCCGTGCCTTTGGCGAACCCCGGCAATGGCATCACCGTGACCGCCTCTGGCTTCAAGATGCTGGTGCTGTATGGCCGCACCGGCGAGGGCATGGGCGTGCAAAACAACTTCGTTTACTGCAGCGGCACCATCGACAGTTTCGGCCAATGCCATTGATGGAGCCAATGGCAGGCCGTGTTCATCAGGGCTGGGTCTGAAAGGTCCCGGTCAGCAACTCGGGCAGGCGGTCCACGCCCATCTTGAAGCCACAGGCCTGGGCGTGCCCGCCACCGCCCATGGACTCGGCCAGCGGGATGACGTTGTAAGGGCGCAGCCCGCGCAGGCTGACTTTGACGATGCCATCCTTGCTGTAGTTCCACAGCAGGGCATAGGTGCCGCATTGGGTGGCGAGCAGGTCGCCCACCTCGCTGCTGAAAGCGCCAGGGCAGTTGACCATCAAGCCGCTTTCGCCATTGAAGGTGACGGGCATGGCGTTGCGGGCGATGTCGTGGCACAGGCTCATGAACTTCTCGTTCATCGCGCCGCCACGCTCGCGGAAGGCGACGGTTTGTGCTGGGGTGAAGGCCGCGATCTCGGCCCAGCGCGGGAACTCGAAGGCTTCCATGTCGAGTGCGGCCAGGAAGGCGGCGCTTTCCGGGTATTGCCAGGTCCAGATGTCGCGGTCTTCCACGAAGCGGACCAGGTCGGGGATGGGCTGGTCGCGCTGAAAGAACTGCCAGCCGAGTTTGGCGCCCGACTGTGTCATGTCGAAATGCACGATGCCGCAGCGGCACTGGAAGGTGCCCAACTTGTCGGCGGCGCTTTTGTGGTGGTCCAGCATGACCAGCTTGGATGCGACATCGTCGATGCCCTGCAAGATCTCGGCCGAAAACGAAAAGTCCAGGATGTAGACCGGGCGATCCTTCAGATCGGGCAGCTCGGACACCTGCTGGATTTTGCCGTGGCCCAGGCCCAGGTACTCGCCCCGGCCCTCAAAGAACAGCCAGGCGGCCAGGGCGGCGGCAAAGCCGTCGGCGCACTTGTCGTGGTAAATCACCAGCGGATTGGCCTCGGTGGGGTCAGGCTGGATGGCGAGGCTGGTGAAAAGTCCGTTGGTCATGGTGGCGATGTCGGCTGAATGTGTGCGATACGCCGATGCTAAGGGCTGGTTGGCGACAAGGGCACTCAAGTGCGGCATTCACATGACGATATTGCCGGATGGACCCAACCTCACTCGCCATCGCCATCGCCATGCCTGCCACTGCCCACCATGACCGCGTCACGATCAACACGGGCACCTGGGGTGTCTGGCTGCTGAGCGACCACTGGAAGCAGCGCGTGCGCATCCTGCGCTGCCTGGGCGGTGGATTGGTTTACCTGCTGGTGTGCCTGCTGATGAACTGGGTGGTCGGCCATGGCTACTTGCCCGCAGGCCCGGTGCTGGCCATCAGTGGTGCCATCGCAGTGACCATGGCCGTGTTTTACGCGGTGCTGCGCAGCAACATGAATCTGCGCTTTCGGGATGCCTCGCTGACCATGCCCCAGATGGTGATGGCGGTGACTTATGCCTCGTGGACTTACACCATGGGCGGGCCCGCCCGGGATGTGATGTTGTTCGTCCTGGCGCCTTTGCTGCTCTACGGGTTTCGCTACCTTCGACCTTTGCAGGTGCGCCTGCTCAGTGCCTACGCGATCGTGGCCATGGGCGCGGCCATGGTGTGGCTGTTGCATGCCCATCCGCACACCTATGACATGGCCCAGGAGCTGTTGCGCTTCATGCTGCTGGCCGTGATTGGCGTGACCTTGTCGCAGTTCACCAAGAACGATGGCGAGGAAACCTCTGGCTTCCTGCTGACTTTGATGCACCTGGTGTTCTCCAGCGACCCCAAGCAGCGCTTGCGCATCCAACGCTCCATGGTGGCCGCGGTGAATTTCGTGATTTGCACGGCAGTGCTGGCCTACTCGGTCAGCGTGGGTGCCGTGAACGAGACCGCGGGCTGGGCGCTGGGCATCTACATGATGGGCAATTGCCTGCTGTTCTACACCTTGCTGCGCAGTGGCTTCAACCTGCGTTTTGCCGACCCATCGCTGACCTTGCCGCAAATCATGGTGGCCATCACCTGCGTGGTGGGCGCCTATGCCATTCTGGAAGAATCGCGCGGCGCCAGTCTGATGTTGCTGGTGCTGGTGCTGGTTTTCGGCTTGTTCAACCTGACGGCGTTACAGGCCAGATTGGCGGCCTTCTTTGCCCTGGTGGCGCAGGGCTTGACCATGCTGGCCATGAATGCGCTGGAACCTGGCCGCTACCCGGTGCGCCAGGAGTTGATCCACTTTCTGTTTGCCTGCACCACCTTGCCCACGATTTCGCTGCTGGCGGGGCAACTCAGCGACCTGCGATCCCGCCTGCGGGCGCGCAAGGAAGAGCTGGCCATCGCGGTGGAGCGCATCCAGACACTGGCCACGCGCGATGAATTGACGGGGCTTTTCAATCGCCGCCACATGGTGGAGACGCTGTCCTTGCAGAAGAGGTTCAGCGACCGGGGCGGGCGGGTGTTCTGCATCGGCATCCTGGACATCGACCACTTCAAGCGCGTGAACGACACGCATGGCCATGGTGCGGGCGATGAGGTGCTGCGCAACTTTGCCCACAACGTGCAGCAAGAGTTGCGCGAGTCAGACGTCATCGCCCGCTGGGGTGGCGAGGAGTTTTTGCTGATGTTGACCGAGTGCCGCGTAGGCCAGGCGGACGCGATGATGGAGCGGGTTCGCGAGGTGGTCAACCACAAGCTGATGTGCCCCGAGTACCCGGAACTGCACATCCGCTTCTCGGTCGGTTTGGCCGAGCAGCGCTTTGACGAAGAAGTAGCCGACACCATTGAGCGTGCCGATCAGGCGCTTTACCGGGCCAAACGCGCTGGCCGCAATCGCACGGTATTGGCCAGTTGAGCGGCGCGATTCACCAGTCTTCTTCATCCACCATGGGGCGGCCTGGCTGGCTGTCCTGCATCAGTTCAATCTGCTGGCGCAACAACTGCGATTGCTCGCTCCAGTAGGCCGAGGTGCCAAACCAGGCGAAGGCCGCCGGGAAGGCGGGGTCGGCCCAGCGCCGGGCCAGCCAGGCGCTGTGGTGGATGATGCGCAGGGTGCGCAGCGGCTCGATCAGTGTCAGCTCGCGCCAGTCAAAATCGGCAAACGATTCGTAGCCCGACAGCAATGAATGCAGTTGTTGCTGGCGCTCTTGATGATCGCCGCTGAGCAGCATCCACAGGTCTTGCACGGCGGGGCCCATGCAGGCATCGTCCAGGTCCACAAAATGCGGGCCTTCGGGCGTCCACAGCACATTGCCGACGTGGCAGTCGCCATGCAGGCGGCGCAGGCGCAGGCCATCAATGCGGTCGAAGGCAGCTTGGGCCAGGTCCAGCGCCCGGTCGGCGACCGACAGCCACACAGCGCGTTGGTCATCGGTGACCACCTTGTGCTCGACCAGCCAGTCGCGCGCGGCGCGGCCAGTGGTGGCCACGCTCAAGGTGGTGCGGTGCTTGAATTTTTTGGCGGCGCCCACGGTGTGCAGGCGGGCCAGGAAACGGCCCAGGCGCTCCAGCACGGCGGGGTCTTCCAGTTCGGGCGAGCGACCACCTTTGCGGGGGGTCACGGCCACGCGGATGTCGCCCAGCACGCCCAAGGTGGCGGGCTGGCCGATGCAGCGCACGGCGGCGTCGACCTCCAGGTCGGCGATCAAGGGCAGCGGTGCCACGGCGGGCACCTCGGCGTCCATCAGCTCCTGAGCGAAGGCGTGCTCTTCGAGGATCTGTGCATCGGTCCAGCGGCCCGAGCGGTAGAACTTGGCGATGACGTAGCCGGCGTCTTCCAGACCGATCTGAAAGACGCGGTTTTCGTAGGAGTTGAGCTGCAGCAGGCGGCCATCACTGAAGACGCCCGCGGCTTGCAGGGCGTGGAGGACCGCGTCAGGGGTGAGGTTGGCGTAGGGGGTGTCCGATGAGGTCATGCCGCATCTTACGAGCCCCAGACTCGGGGTGCCGCGCTTCTTTCGCGTTCAGTCGAGTTGCGAGCTGGCGCTCATGGCGCGCAGCATGGCGCTGTTGACGTCGCCAAAGCTCATCATCAAAGCGTCGGCGCTTTCGCGGATCTCGGCCAGGGTCTGGCCTTCCATGGCTTTGACGAGGTTGATGTAGGGCGCGTACGGGCCGGTGCCATCGACCAGCACCTGGTAGACGCGCTCGGGTACCGGGATGGTTTTGAGCAACTCGCTGAAGGGCTGGCGGAACATGCGGTCCAGCAGCGAAAACACACCACAGATGAACAGTTCGTTGCTCAGTTCGCCATCGCCGCTGCCGCGCGCGAGTTCTTCCATCAGCAGGCCGCGCCGCACGGCGGCGAACATCACCGGGCGCATGTTGGGGTCTTTGCTGGCGGTGGCCAGCAGCAGGGCCAGCCATCGCTTGAGGCGCTGGTAGCCCAGGATCATGATGGCGTGGCGGAAGGAGCTGATCTCGACCGACAGGCCGAAGGCGGGCGAGTTGATGAAGCGCATCAGCTTGTAGGCCAGCGGCGGGTCGCGCTTGAGGGTGCGTTCAAGGTCCTCGATGTCGGCCTGTTTGTGGACTTGGTCGATGAGCATCACGATGACCTGCAAGGCCGGCTGGTCGGTGGGGCGGGTGGAGACCTCGATGGCATCGTCGATGGGCCAGCCCAGCACGGCGGTGGCGCCACGGCGGAAGGCGTTTTCCATGGACTCGACCGTGCGGATGCCGGACTGCACATGCCCGATGGTGCGGATGATGCTTTCGGGGCTGGCGTTGCTGATGCCGGTGTAGGGATCGACGCGGCGGTCGTCGTCGTAGTCGATGATCGAGTACTTGAAGCAGGGCAGCACTTCACGCGGCAATTCGCGCAAGGGGCGGCCTTTGAGCAGCAGCAGGTTGCCATTGGCGTGCAGCGTGCAGATCGGGGCAATGCTCTCAGGCTCGCAGGCCATGAAGGAGGGGATCTCCATCAGGATGTGCGTGGCCGGTTGCGCGGCAATCAGGTCGTGCAGCAGGCCTTCGCTCAGCACGTTCAGCCAGATTTGCGGGCCGCCGACGGGCCAGGCCTCGCCCACCGCCGACAGCAGTGCGGCCGAGTCCAGTCCGACGCCCTGGTTGAGCGGGAACACAGTCAGGCGCGTGGCGGTGACGCTGCGGTTGCGGTCGATGACCGGGCAGTAGGCCAGGGCAATCTGACCGAGGATGGTGTGGTCTGTCATGGGCAGTGATTCCCTTGTGGGTCAGCCATTGATGTACTGGAACAGCGACAATTTTTGGACCATCGCATAACTCTTCAGCGCGGCGTCGTAACCGGTTTGCTGGTTCTGGAACTTGGAGATGGCCGTGACCATGTCCAGGTCTTCGGCGTTGGAGCGCTCGGTTTCGGCCGCCAGCTTGGAGGCGCTGATGCGGCCTTCGATGCTGTCCATGCGGTTCAGGCTTTCGCCGACGGCCGAGCGCGCGGCGCCAACGTTGCCCAGGATGCTGTCCAGGTTGCTCAAGCCCCGGTTCACCGCCTGCATGACTTGGCCGCTGCCTTGGTTGTTGGTGGTGAGCGATTTGATGGCCGAGTCCATGGCATCGAACACGCTCAGGTCATTGGTGGACTGGTCGACGGTGAAGTTGTCGGCGTTGGCCGGCTGGCCGGTCACCGCGAAGGACATGCCATCGATCACGATGGCCTTGCCACTCGCGTACGGCACGTCGGTCAGCGTGGTGCCACCGCCATCTTTGGTGACGCTGTAGGTGGTCACGCCCGCAGTGACGGTGAAGGCGACGGCGTACTGCGGTGGCGTGCTGCCGGGCGCGGCCGGGTAGGGCAGGGCGCTGGGTGAGGTGACCACGCCGGCGGTGATCCACCCCGCTCCGGTGTTGGTGCTGGCGGGGTTGGTTTCGTAGACGCCATTGCCCGTTTTGGACTTCAGCCAAGTCTGGTCGCCATCCACCGTGAGGGTCAAGGTTTCACCGGCGGCCGCCTGCACTTGCCCGCCCTGCCCGACAAACTGAACGCCACTGGTGGTGTCCAGGAAGGGGGGGGTGGCCGAGCCTTGGCCGCCAAACACGAAGCCGCCGCTGCCATCCGAACGGTTGGCAATGGAGAGGATCTGGTCACGGATGTTCTTGAGTTTGATGGCCAGGGCCTCGCGCTCCTTGTCGGTGTAGCTGCCATTGCCGGCCGCCACCATGGATTCGCGGGCGGTTTGCAGCAGGCTCACGGCATCACCAATGGCCGATTCACTCAGTTGCATGACGTTGCGGCTGGCGTCCAGAGAGCGCTGATTGGCGTCGTCGCGCGAGATGCTGGCCAGGGCGCGTTCTGCACGCGCGGCGCCGATGGGGTCGTCGCTGGCAAGGTTGACCCTTTTGCCCGAGGTGAGCTGCATCTGCGATTGCGACATTTCGCTTTGGCGTTTTTGCAGGTTGTCGATCGAAGAGTCGAAGCTGTGGGCGGTGCTGATGCGCATGACGAGGCTCCTTATCGGGTGATGCTGAGCAGGGTGTCGAACACCGACTGCGCCACTTGCAGGATCTTGGCCGCGGCCTGATAGCCCTGCTGAAACTGGATGAGTCGGGCGGCTTCCTCGTCGAGGTTGACGCCCGTCTTGTTGGTCAACAACTCTTGCGAGTTGGCGGCCAGTGTGCTTGAGATGGTGGCCGATGTCTTGGCATCTTGCACCCGCACACCGATGCTGCCAATGACTTGTGAGTAAGCATTGGTGATGGTGTTGCCGGGCGCGGTGCCCCTCGCGCCCTGGTTGATGCGGCCCACGATGTCTTCATCGCGCAAGGCCAGCAGTGACAAGGCATTGCCATTGTTGGAGGTGGGGTACAGGGTGGGGGCCACGCCGACGGTGTCGCCATTCTTGGGCACGCCATTGAGGCTCAACTCGAATCCGTTGTACTTGATGGGCGAGCCGGGCTGCCAGGTGCCTGAGGACAGCACCGCGCCGCCAGAGTCGCGGATTTCATAGTCCCGGCCCGAGCCCGAGCCCGATGCGACGGTGAATGCGACCGTGACCGCGTCGTAAGGCGTGCCTGGCGTGGCGGTGATGCGCAGCGAGGCCACCGTTGCGGTGCCCGTGTTGGCCGTGCCCAAGGTGCCATTCACGGGCGATGCCGCGGCGATGCCAACGGGCTTGTCCAGCACCCGCTTCATGTTGAGCGCGGCATTGCCCACCGGGCGCAGCATGAACTTGTCGCCGCTGGCGATGGTGGCCGCGTCGATGTTGATGCGAAAGCCATCGACCACGTCACCATCGGCCACCGAGGTGACGGTGCTG
This sequence comes from Aquabacterium sp., assembly GCF_014378415.1. Classification (GTDB taxonomy): domain Bacteria; phylum Pseudomonadota; class Gammaproteobacteria; order Burkholderiales; family Burkholderiaceae_C; genus Aquabacterium. The sequence goes on along the minus strand of NZ_JACMNS010000146.1, from coordinate 2,033 downwards.
TCGCTCAGGCGGGTCAGCTGGTAGCTGCCGGGGGTGCTGGGGTTTTCTACCAAGTTGTAGTCGCTGGCCTGCAGTTCACGCGCATCGACCACCGTCATGGTGACGGGGGGGGAGGCGGTGGACGAGGTGTTCCTGTTGGAGGGCAGAACCTGCGGTGAGCCGACGCTGAAGATGGCCGCGCCGGCCGAAGCCGGGACGCCCAGGTCCAGGCCAAATGACTGCTGCTGGTTGACGCGCCAGCTCAAGGCCGAGGCCATCTGACCCAGCAGGTTTCGGGCAGCGGGAATGTCTTCGTTCTGAACCTTCAGCAGGCCGGCCAGGGTGCCTCCGGTGAGCAGGCTTTCGTCCAGCGTGTGCTGGTTGTTGCTCGAGCCGATGGTGATGCGGCCCTGGGTGGCATCGTACTGGTCGGCTTGCACGCCCAGGATGGAAGCCTGGTTGCTGAGCACCAGTTGCTGGCCGCCGCCGATGAACACGCTGATCGAGCCATCGTCGGCAGCCACGGTGGAGACTTGGATCTTCTCGGACAGGTTCTTGACCAGCAAGTCGCGCTGGTCCATCAGGTCATTGGGCTCGTGGCCCAGGCCTTTGACCGAGGCGATATTCTGGTTCATGTCGGCGATGCGCGCGGCCAGCGAGTTGATCTCGGCCACGGTCGCCCTCATGTCGGACAGCGTGCCGCCCTGCAAGTCGTTCAGCTGGGTGCTGGCGGTGCTCATGCGGCTGGCCAGTTCGGTGGCCTTGGACAAGACCACCTGGCGGGCGGACAGGTCTTGCGGCTGATTGGCCACATCGACGAAGGCGTTCAGCATCTGGCCGGCGGCATAGCCAATGCCCGACGCGCCGGTCGACAAGGTTTTTTCAAGTTGCGTGAGCTTGTCCAGCCGCGTCTGGTCGGCGGAGGCGATGGACAGGTTGTTGTTGTAATCCCGGGCCAGCAAGGAATCGGAGGCGCGGCTGACCGTGTCGATCTTGACGCCACGCCCATAAAAGCCGGCGCCCGTGTAGCGACCGCCTTCGGTGGACAGCTGCACCTCCTGGCGCGAGTAGCCTTCGGTGCTGGCATTGCTGATGTTGTGGGCAATCGTGTCCAGCTTCGCCTGGTTGGCGAACATGGCACGTGTGCCGAGGGTGAGCAGTCCTGAACCCATGGTGGTACTTCTCCGTCAGCGGGTCACGTCACCGAACGTTGCAGGCGCAGCGTGGTGTTGATGACCTTGGTGAGCTTGTCGGCATAGGCAGGGTCCGTGGCGTAGCCGGCTTTCTGCAGTCCGCGCGCGAAGCCTTGTGCGGTGTCGGCCTGGGCCACAGTTTGACTGTAGCGGGGGCTTTGGCTCAGCAGCTTGGCATGGTCCTTGAAGGCGTCTTCATAAGAGTCATAAGCCCGGAATTTGGCCGTGACTTTGCGGGCCACACCGCCAATGTATTCGGTGGTGGTGACCTCGGCCACCTTGCCGGTCCAGCTCGAGTTGGCCTTGATGCCAAACAGGTTGTTGCTGGAGGTACCGTCGGCCATCTTGGGCTGATGCTTGCCCCAGCCGGATTCCAGGGCGGCCTGGCCCAGGATGTGGTTGGCGGGGATGCCGGTAGCGGCTTCGGCGGCCTTGGCATCGGCCTGGTGCTGGCGCACAAACTGCTCGGAGTTGCTCAGCTTGCGGGTGCTGGCGGCCGAAGCACTGCCGGCGGCCGAGGCCGGTGCGATGGCCGCAGTGGCGCTGTCGCCGGCCGGCAAGGGCAGCTTGCCAATGCTCAGGTCGCCCAAGCCCTTGAAGGGGCTGATGGGGGTGTCGGCCGAGGCATCGGCCCCACCCAGCTGGCGTTGCAGCTGTTTGATGATCATGTCGCTGAGTCCGCCGGGCAGGCCGCTCATCTGCTGGGCCCGCTGGCTGTCCAGCATGTTGGTGCCCATCTCGGTGCCCGAGTTTTCAAGCATGCCGCTGTTCATGGTGGTGGAGCGCATGCTTTTCATGAGCTCCTGCATGAACAGGCTTTCCAGCTGCTTGGCGGTGTCCTTGATCGCGCTTTTCTGGTCC
>NZ_JACMNS010000145.1 GCF_014378415.1 Aquabacterium sp. | reverse complement strand
TTAGTTTCCCATAGCCGGTGCTCAACTCCAGAGCGGTGGCACCGGCCAAGATTCGTCGGTTAGAAAATATGGACCCCGGCATTGACGTGGCCAACACCCCCGCACATTTCCATAGTACCTTCTTGCGCATTTAATCTACTTACTGCGATGCAGACATTATTGATGCTGTGAATGTACCCAATGGCACCTGGGGGCATGTTGCGAACTCTTGCAGACTGATGCAGAGCCGTGTTTCCAGTAGCAGTGCGCCAGATAATGTCCTCGTGGTCGTCCACTGTCGCATCAAGGCCGACAGGATAACTGACGTGAGCGACAACAACCCGTGTTGCCTGTCCCTGCTCTACTGGTTGGACAGCGCCACCAGATTGGTCTCTACGAATATTTCGGCGCGGCATTTTCAGCTCCTTCTCTGTGGAAAAACGTTTATAAACCTTCTCACGAACGAAAAAAAGGCGAATTTCAAAGCCTTGCCGTGAATTTGATTGTGAAACACATGGTCGCCCCCTGAATGACTACTGAACATTGTGCCGCGACTTTGCTGGCATGCAAGGGCCTGCGGCAGCTTGCTTACTTCCCTTGCTCTGGTTCGTGGCACGCAACGCATAGCTTGTTACCGTCGGGATCACGAAAGTAGGCCCCATAGTAGTTTTCATGGTATTGCGGCCTAAGTCCCGGCGCACCTTCCGAGGTGCCGCCATGAGCAAGTGCAGCGTTGTATGAGAGTTCGACCTGATCACGAGTATTTGCAATGAAAGCAATCATTGACCCGTTGCCCGGGCTGGGGGCGTTGCCATCAAATGGCTTTGCGATGACAAACATTGGTCGAGGTGCGGGGCTTGATTGCCAACCGGCCCATGGGCGATCGGGATCACAGAATCGTTGCTTGATGCCAAGCGCTTCCATTAACGGTGTGTAGAACGACACTGCCCTTTGGAAATCCGTGATGCCGATGAAGACATGAGAGAACATGAATTCGCTTCCTCCGCAACCAAAAACCAACTTTAATTCAGGCCTCAAAGGCCCATATAGGGCGCGCCGGATAGAACATCCAATGCGATAGATAACTCGGGCTTGATGCGCTCATGGTGGCAATTAAAACTCCCACCGCCCCCTCGAAGGACGCAGATTTTCGCAATCAGACCCATGCCAATCTCCCTGTCAACTCAAAGGCGTTACCCATCATGCCAGAGCCCCCCTTGCCGCCAAACCAGCAAACTCCAAGCTCCACCGCCACGCACATCTCCACCCCCATGGACTTCACCGCCCTCCCCCTCTTCCCTCTGCACACCGTTCTCTTCCCCGGTGGCCTGCTCTCCCTGCAGATCTTCGAAGTCCGCTACCTCGACCTGATGAAGCGCTGCGAGAAAACCGGGGAGCCTTTCGGCGTGGTCAGCCTGCAAAGCGGCCACGAAGTGCGACGCGCCCCACGCCCCGGCGAGACCGAAACCCTCGCCCCCATCGGCACCCTGGCCACCCTGGAGCGCATCGAGCACCCTCAACCTGGCCTGATGCTGATCCAGGCCCGCGGCACCCAACGTTTCACCCTGCAAAGCAGCCACCTCCTGCCCCACGGCCTGTGGACCTGCGCCATCCAACTGATCCCCGACGACATCCCCGCCGCCGTGCCCGCTGAACTGGCCTCATTCAGCCAGCGCCTGCAAGGCACCCTCACCGCCATGGCCGGCCAGGACGACACCCTGCCCCTGCCCGCCCCGCCTGACGATCCGCGCTGGCAAGACGCTGGCTGGCTGGCCAACCGCTGGGCCGAATGCCTGCCCCTGCCCGCCGCCGAACGCCAACGCCTGATGAGCCTGGACAACCCCCTGTGGCGCCTGGAGTTGGTCACCGAATGGCTGGAGCGCCTGGGCCAGCACCCAGGGCCCTGAGCCATCAATGGATCAACCCGCAAGGAGAGGGCGGTGTGTCTGTCCACTTGCCAAGCCTGGTGCCCGCAAGGGCCTGATTGCATGCTAAAAAGACTGCCATGCGCATTCGCTCTCATCTATTTTTGATCGCCGCAGTGGCACTGATCCCCGGTTTTCTGGCGGCGGCCATTGCCATCGAAAAGGTTCGTGAAGGCGAGCGCCTGGCCGCGCTCAAGGGCTTGAATGAAACCGTCAGGGCCACCTCGCTGATGGTGGATGGCGAACTTCAACGCGCGCTGGGTGCCTTGACCGCGCTGGGCGCTTCAGAACACCTGCGCACCGGGAATTTCAAAGCGTTCTACGACCAAGCCCTGACCGTCAACCAGGCGCCCTATGTCTGGACCTTGCTGCTGGACGAGACGGGCACCCAGGTGCTCAATACCTTCGTCCCGTTCGGCACACCACCGCCACCCCTGGCGGCGCGCCAGCGGGTGGCGCAGGTGCTGGCCACGCAGCGCCCCCTGGTCACCGACCTGATTGTCGACCCCCTCAACGGCAAGCTGATCACCACCATTTACCTGCCCACCAAGCCGCTGGATGGCAAGCAATATGTGGTGGCCCAGGCCTTCTCGGTCGAGCACTGGAAAAAGGCCATCCTGCAATCCCAGGTGCAGTCCGATTGGGTGGTGGCCGTCATCGACCACTCAGGTCGGTTCATCTCGCGCAGCAAGAACTCGAATGGCTTGCTGGGCAAACAGGCCAGGCCTGAGCTGGTGGCCGCAGCGGCTGCCTCGCACGACGGGCTCATCCGGCACAAAACCATTGAAGGCATCGAAAGTTATGACGCTTTCACCCACTCAGAGCTGACGGGGTGGACCATTGCCGTGGCGGCACCGGTGCAATCCATCGAGGCCTCGGCCACGCAGGCCGTCGCCGTGCTCACGGCCGGGGTTTTGCTGGCCCTGGCGGGCGCCAGCGTCACCGCCTTGGTACTGACACGCAAGTTCATCCTGGCCGTGGATGCCGCCTCCCGGACTGCCCGGAGCCTCGCCACCGAACAGCAACCCCAGAAGGTTGAGCGCACCTCACTGCACGAATTCAACGTGCTGAACGACGCCCTTGCAGAAGCCGCCCTTTTGCTCGAGGCCGACAGGAACGCCAAGGCCGCGCTGGCGCAAGAGCGCAAGCGTTTGCTCGACATTGAAACCGCTGCCCGCGAGGATGCGCAGGCTCAGAATGCCGCGAAGGACCAGTTCCTGGCCATGCTGGGGCATGAGCTTCGCAACCCGCTCTCGGCCATCGCGGGGGCCACGGCCATCCTGTTGCAAGGCCAGGATCGCCAGATCGACGCCGCGAGGTACCTGGGCATGATCCAGCGCCAGAGTGGTCACCTGACCCACATCGTCAACGACCTGCTGGACGTCAGCCGCATGCTCTCAGGCAAGATCGTGCTGGATCGCCAGCCCTTGAACCTGACCGAGTGCGTGCGCCACTGTCTGGAGGCCCTTCTGACCACGGAAAAGGCGGCCGGCAGGACCTGCCGGGTGGATGCCGAGGAGGTCTGGATCGACGGGGACATCGTCAGGATCGAACAGGTGTTGAACAACTTGTTGACCAACGCCGTTAAGTACTCCGATGCCCATGGCGAGCTTCACATCAGCGTGCGCGCCAGCGATGGCCAGGCCGTGGTGGAGATCCGCGATGCTGGCATCGGCATGAGCGCGGACTGGTTGCCGCGCGTCTTCGAGCCTTTCTGGCAAGGCCCCACGATCACCGGGACGCTGCACAGCGGGTTGGGCATCGGGCTGGCGCTGGTCAAGCAGCTGGTTGAGCTTCATGGCGGCGAGGTCAAGGCGCACAGCGAGGGCGAAGGCCAGGGCAGCACCTTCACGGTGACCTGGCCTTCGATCCCCTCACCAGCCCCCGTCCACAACGGCCAAAGCACGCAGATCATCGCGCCCTGCAAAGTGTTGCTGGTCGAAGACAACGTGGACACCCTGGAAGCCACAGCAGAGTTGCTGCGCTTCTCAGGCCATGAGGTGCTGGTAGCCCTGGACGGCGATAAGGCCCTGGCGATGGCCGCGCAGCACCTGCCCGACGTCATCGTGATGGACATCGGACTGCCTGGCATGGATGGCCATGAAATCGCGGCGGCCCTGAAAGCCGATGGGCGTTTGCAGCACATCCCGCTCATCGCCATGACCGGCTATGGGCATCAAAGGCCGGGTGCCGGGGCATCACACTTCAATGCGTTTCTGATCAAGCCCGTGGACCCGGACCTGCTGGAGCAGGCCATTGAGCGCGAGCAGCAAAGAGTCAGCGCTGCACCGCCTTGGCAATCGTGAGCGAAGCCTCGGGCGACCAGCCGCCCCCCAGCGCACGCGCCAGGTTCACCGCCGCCAGCAAACGCTGGGTGCGGATCTGCGCGGCCGCGCGGTCGGCGCTCAGGCTGCTGCGCTGCGCATCGGTCACGTCCAGGTAGTTGGACACGCCGCGCTCATAACGCGCACGAGCCACCTCGTAAGCCCGGCCTGCAGCCTGCTGGGCCTGGGCCTGGGCATCGGCTTGCAACTGGCGCTGCTGCAGATCAGACAGCGCATCTTCGACCTCGCGCAAGGCGGTCAACAATTTTCCCCGGTGCGAGGCCAAGGCTTGCGCATAGCGTGCTTGCGAGGCGGCCAGATTGGCCTGGTTGTGGCCACCATCAAAGATGGGCAAGGACAGCGCCAGCGGGCCGACGTTGAACTGCTGCGAGCCGCCGTTGGTCAACTCGCGCAGCTTCTCGGAGGCGAAACCGTGGTTGCCCGTCAGGCTCACCGAAGGATAAAAGGCGCTTTCGGCCACGCCCACCTGGGCATTGAGCGAGCGCAGTCCGGCCACGCTGGACGACAGGTCGGGCCGCTGCGCCAACAAGCTGGCGGGCAGGCCCACGGGGATCGTGGGGGGCACCGGCAAGGCGGACTTGGCCGCGCTGCCCAGGCTGGCGATCAGGGGCTCGCTGGGCGAGGCGCCCACCAGCACGGCCAGGCCATGCTCCAGCGTCTGGCGTTGGCGGCGCGCTTCGTGCAGATCGGCTTCGGCATTGGCCCGCTCAATGCGCGCCCGTGACAAGTCCAGCTCGTTCGACAGGCCGGCGTCAAAGCGGGCACTCACCAGTTGCTCGCTCTCGCGGCGGGTGTCCAACGCGCTGTCCAGGATGGCGATCTCGGCGTCCAGCCCACACAACTGGAAGTAGCCCACGGCCACCTGGTGGGTCAGCATCAGCAACACACCATCGCGGTCGTAACGGGCTGACAAGGCCTGGGCATCGGCCGACTCCACCGCGCGGCGCACACGGCCCCACAGGTCCAGCTCGTAAGACAGCGAGGCGCCCAGGCTGAAGTTGCTGCCCTTGACCGTGTGGCGGCCCAGCATGATGGCTTGTGAGGTGTTCTCGGACGAGCGCGAATAGCCGGTCGACGTGTTGACGTCCACCTTCACGCCATCGTCGGCCTTCGCCATGCCCAGCAGGGCCTGGGCTTCCAGCATGCGTTGGCCCGCGGCTTGCACGTTGGGGTTGTCGCGCAAGGCGCGGCGCTCCAGCGCGTCCAGCGTGGCATCGCCAAACAAGGTCCAGCTGTCCAGCGGTATTTGCGCGCTGTCAGGGCCCTTGCCATCGGCATGGCGGTAACTGGCCACGGGCTCGAACTTGGGCTCGGCAAAGTTGGGGCCAACCGTGGTGCAGGCACTCAGCAAGGCCACGGCGGACAAGGTGGCGGCAGCGATCACACCACGGCTCAAGGGCTTGATCAACATCATGTCTATTCCAGCAGTTCTCATCGTCATCACCTCAATGGGCACCGGCGCCGCCGCTCGAAGGCGACTTCACCTTGTCGGCAAACCACAGCACGGCGATGCAGGCGAACAGCACGCCCGCCATCATCAAAAAGCCATCGTTGTAGGCCATCACATAACTCTCACGGCGCACGATGCGGTCGATCATCGCGATGGCCTGGTCGGCAGCGCGCGCGGGGTCAATGCCGCTGGCGATGAAGCCTTGCGTCAACTGGTCAAGGCGCGATTGCGTGGCGTCGGACAACATCGACACCGACTCACCCAACACGGCCGAATGAAAGTGCTGGCGGTTGGTCAGCATGGTGGCCAGCATGGCAATTCCGATGGAGCCGCCCAGGTTGCGCGTCATGTTGAACAGGCTCGACGCCGAAGGCATGTCCTTGGGCGAGATGCCCGCCATCGCGAAGTTCGACAGCGTCAGCATGATGAAGGGCTGGCCCAGCGCACGCACCACCTGCGAGGCCAACAACTGGTCGTAGCCTGTCGAGGCGTCCATGAAACCATTCATCAGGCACGAGGTGCCGAACAGCGCCAGGCCGATCGAGCACATCACGCGGTTGTCCACGCGCGAAGACATGACCGCAGCGATCGGCATCACAAACAGTTGAGGCAAGCCCGCCCACATGATCACTTCGCCGATCTGCATGGGCGTGTAGCCCGCGATCTGGCCCAGGAACAAGGGCAGCAAAAATGACGAACCGTACAAGCCCATGCCGGTGACCGCGGCCAGCAAGGCCGACACGAAGAAGTTGCGGCGCAGGTAGAGGCTCAGATCGACAAAGGGCTCGGCGCGCAAGGCGCTGGTGGCGATCCAACCCACCAATCCCACCACCGACAGCGTGGCGAAGATGCGGATGAAGTTGGAATCAAACCAATCCTTGGAATTGCCTTCTTCCAGAAAGATGGTCAGACAGCCCAGGCCCATGGCCATGAGGGCGATGCCCAGCCAGTCGGCCGTGGCCAGCAACGACCAGTTGCGCGCTTCCTTGTCCAGGCCCGTGAGGATGCCGACGATCAGCAAAATGCCCGGCACCCAGTTGATGTAGAAGATCGAGGGCCAGCCGTACAGCTGCGACAAATAGCCGCCCAGGGTGGGCCCCAGGGTGGGCGCCAAGGTGGCCGTCAAACCGAACATGGCCATGCCCACGGCGCGCTTGGAGGGCGGCAGCTTGGTCATCACCAAGGTCAGGGCCATGGGGATCAAGGCACCACCAGTGAAGCCCTGCATCATGCGGAACACGATCATGCTGGGCAGGTTCCAGGCCGCGCCGCACAGGGTCGAGCAGATCAGGAACAGGGCCGTGGTGCCGACCATGTAAGTGCGCAGGCCCAGCACACGCGCCATCAAACCCGTCATTGGGATGACGACGATCTCGGCGCACAGGTAGGCGGTTGAGATCCAGGAGCCTTCCTCCTGCGTGGCCGACAGCGAGCCGAGGATGTCCTTCAGCGATGAGTTGGTGATCTGGATGTCCAGCACCGCCATGAAGGCGCCCAGCAGGCCGGCCGCGACGGCGAACCAGGTGCGCAATTCAATGCGCTGGTTCGGGTCGGCCATGGCAGGGATGAATGGGGCAGCAGATGAGGAGGTGCTTGACATGGTGGGCTTTCGCGGGCCGCGTCAACGATCAGTGCTGAGTGCTCGGCGATTGGCGCAGGTCCACTTCGGCCACGGCCGACATGCCCGGGGCCAGGCGGCCAGCCAGGCGTTGCAGGTCGGCATCGGCGAAGGTTAATTTGACGGGCACGCGCTGCACGATCTTGGTGAAGTTGCCGGTGGCGTTATCGGCCGGCAGCAAGGCGAACTGGTTGCCCGAGGCTGGCGAGAAGCTGTCCAACTTGGCCTTCAGGTGCTCGCCTGGCAAGGCATCGATGACAACGTCTACTTCCTGGCCGAGCCTCAAACCCGCCAGTTGCGTTTCCTTGAAGTTGGCGGTGACCCAGACCTTGTCTTCCACGATGGCGGCCAGTTGCTGGCCCGGCTGCACGCGCGCACCGACTTCAATGTTGCGCTTGCCCAGGCGGCCGCTGACGGGCGCCACGATCGTGTTGTAGCCCAGCTGCAGTTGGGCATCTTTGGCCTGCGCCTGCAGCACCTTGACCTGGGCCTTGAGCACTTCACGCGCCGCCTGGGCCGCGCCCACCTGCGCTTGCGCGGCCAGGGCCGCGTCCTTGCGGGCGGCCACGTCGGCCAGGGCGCCGGTGCGGGCCGCGTTGGCGGCGTCCAACTCGGACTTGGCCACGGCCTTCATCTGCGTGTTGTAGAGCTGGCCATAGCGCTCGGCATCCTGCTGGGCGCGCAGCGACTGGGCTTGCGCCTGCGCCACTTGGGCCTGCGCGCCGCTGGCCGACGCACGCGCCTGGGCGGTCTGGGCATCGGCTTGCAGCATTTGCTGCTCGACCGAGGCGATCTGCGCGTGGATCTGCTCCAGTTTTACACCTTGGTCGGCTGGGTCGAGCTCGGCGATCACCTGGCCTTCTTTGACGACTTGATTGTCATCGACCAACACCTTGGTGACCACGCCAGCGATGCGCGCCGAGAGGGGGTGCACGTGGCCCGCCAAGTAGGCGTTTTCAGTCTCGACGAAGTTCTGGCTGCGCCAATACATGCGGCCTCCAAAGCCCAGACCCGCCAGGATCAGCACGCCCAGCACGCCGAACACGCGCACCTTGG
>NZ_JACMNS010000144.1 GCF_014378415.1 Aquabacterium sp. | reverse complement strand
GGTGAAGCTGCCATTGCCCAGGGCATCGCCACGGGCGTAGGTTTGCAGGTCGTATTGCAGGGCCAGGGTTTGACCCGCGCCAATCACACCCAGGTCGATCGAGAACAGGCCGCCAGCGATGGTGTAAGTGCTGGGGCTGCCACCGCCCGATGGCAGGGCCGGCGTGTACAGGTTTTGACCCGACAGCAGCAGCGAGGTGCCCGCCGCCGTGGTTGTCAGGTCGGCCTTGCTGCCCCACACCGAAGTGCCATTGCTCTTGACATTGAACTGGATGCCAGAGGACACGTACTGTGCCCCGCTCAGGTTCGAGCGGATGTCGTTTTGCAACAGGCCAGGAATGATGAAGAAATTGAAGGTCGCGCGCTGAGCGGTCGCCGTGTTGTTGGTGACGTTCTGGACGATCGAGAACAGACCGTTCACGTCATACACGCCAGCGCCCGATGAGCGGCTGCCGAAGCTGGAGTCAGGGCCACCGTAGGTGTGGATGCCGGACTGGTTGCCGTTGTATTGGAAATCCAGCACATCCACACTGCTGACGCCGGGGGCCGACGAGGTGGCCGCCAAAGGCACGGTGGCACCGCCGCCCAGGCTGTAAGACGCCGTGGCGCTGACAGATTGCGTTTCCACGACCTGAGCGCTGGCCGATGCGTACAGGGCGAAGCCGATGGCGGCGGCCAAGGGACGGAGGGCCAGGCGGCAGAACGTGGTTTGCATTGTTTGATTCCTGAGCGTGTATGTGTTTCAGAGCGTAACGGATGCACCCCCATAAAACACTCCCCGGTTCATGGGGACTTGGCGCACCAACTCGCGACATCCCGCTGCAAGGCGAGCCAGCCCAGCGCCCAATCTCCGTGCCCAGATGCCTCGTTGACGTGCCCAGCATCCCCCAGATCCTGCACGACACTGCCCCATTCCTGAGCCAGCGCCTGGCTGCGATCAAAGGCGGCATGCGGGTCGGTGCGCGAGGCCAGCACCGTGGACTGAAAAGGCAAACGCCGCCGGACCACGCTGCGCCATCCGTGCAACTGCGGCGCAACGCTGGCGGCATTGGGCACGTTGCCATCCAGGTCAGGCGGCGCCACCAGCCAGGCCCCTTTTACCCTCGCCGTGTGCCAGGAGTGCGCCGCCCAGGCCGCCACCAGGTGGCAGCCCAGGCTGTGGGCCACCAGGATGGCGGGCTCGGGGTCGGCCAGCAAAGCCTCGTCCAGGTTCATCATCCAATCGCCACGCTTGGGCCAAACCCAATCGTCTTGCTCGACTTTCAGGAAGCGGGCCTGATCGCCATGGTGCAGCAGCGGCCAGCGGCTTTGCCAGTGGCCAGGACCGGAGTCGTGCCAGCCCGGGAGGAGTAGCAGCCTCGTCACACCAACGACTTACTCGCCACGCGCTCAACCACCTCCTGGGCAAAAGCCACAAAAGCCTGCGCCCCCTTGGAGGCCGGGTCGAACACCACCCCCGGCACGCCATAGCTGGGCGCCTCGGCCAAACGCACGTTGCGCGGGATCACGGTGTTGAACACCTTGTCGCCAAAGTGCGACTTGAGCTGATCGCTAACCTGCTGTTGCAAGGTGATGCGCGGGTCGAACATCACGCGCAGCAGGCCGATCAACTGCAGCTCGCGGTTCAGGTTGGCATGCACCTGCTTGACGGTGTTGACCAGGTCGGTCAGGCCCTCAAGCGCGAAGTACTCGCACTGCATGGGCACGATCACGCCATGGGCACAGGTCAGGCCATTGAGGGTCAGCAAACTCAGAGATGGCGGGCAGTCGATCAGCACGAAGTCGTAATCGATGGCCACGGCTTCTAGCGCGGTTTTGAGGCGCCGGTCGCGGCGCTCAAGCGGCACCAGTTCAATCTCGGCACCGGCCAGGTCGCGGTTGGCGCCCAGCACGTCGTAACCACCTTTGGGGCTGCGTTGGCGGGCCTCGGCGATGGTCACGTCTTCCAGCAGCACGTCGTAAACAGTGTGCGTCAGGGTGCGCTTGTCCACACCCGAACCCATCGTGGCGTTGCCCTGAGGGTCAAGGTCAACGATCAGGACGCGCTGGCCGAGTTGGGCCAGGCCGGCCGCCAGGTTGACGGTGGTGGTGGTCTTGCCGACCCCACCCTTTTGGTTGGCAATGCAGAAGATGTGCGGCATGCTGCCATTATCCCTGCTGCTGACGCATCCAGACCAGGCAACGCTCGGCTTCCAAGCCAGGAACCTGAAGTTGTTCCACGTGAAACACTTCAACGCCCTCGGGCAAGGCGGCGATCTCGTCAGCCGGGTGCTTGCCCTTCATGGCCATCCACACACCTTGCGGTGCCAGCAGGTTCTGGGTCAAGGCCACGAAATCATGCAAGGAGGCAAAGGCCCGGGACGTGATCACGGGCCAGGGCTTGGGCCTCAGGTCCTCGACGCGGGCGTGCTCGGCCTTGAGGTTGGGCAGGCGCAACTCGGCGGCCACCTGCCGGACAAAGGCGGCTTTTTTGGCCACGGCATCCACGCACACCACCTCCAGTTGCGGCATGGTGATGGCCAAGACCACACCGGGCAAACCACCGCCGCTGCCCACATCCAACATGGCCGCAGGTTGGCCTTGCAGGTGCTGCCACAGCGGCGCGAGAACCACCAGGCTGTCCAGCAAATGCAGGCTCAGCATCTCGGCGGGGTCGCGCACCGCCGTCAGGTTGTAGGTCTTGCCCCACTGCCCCAGCATGGCCACGTAGGCCAGCAACTGGTCAATCTGGTGATCGCTGAGCTCGGGTGCGGCGCCCAAGTCCAAACCCTCCAAAGCACGGCGAAGTTCGGCGGCCAGGTCCGTGCTGGCCGAGGCTGATGATGAAGGTCTGATGTTGCTCATGGGCTTGGGGCTGCGGTGTACTGGGCCGAAAGAAGGAAGGCCCGCTGCGGGGATCAGGTCAGGCTGACTTGTTCGGCCACGCGATCGAAGCCCTTGAAGCGCCCTTTTTTAAGGTGGATCAGCAAGAGCGAAATCGCGGCTGGCGTCACGCCCGAAATCCGCGAAGCCTGGCCCAGGGTCTCAGGCCGGTGCTTGCTCAGATTGTGGCGAACCTCAAAACTCAAGGCTGGCACCTGCTGGTAATCCAACTCGGCGGGCAATTGCAGGCTCTCATAGTGGGCGGATCGCTCCACCTCGTCGTTCTGCTTGTTGATGTAGCCCGCGTATTTGATGCTGATCTCAACCTGCTCAATCACGGCATCGGCCAGATTTTTGCCCAGCTCGGAGTGCAGCGCGGCGCGCGACACCGGCTGTGTTTCACGTGAAACACAGCCCTGCCCTGCAGGCACCTTGTCGGCATTCAGCGCGGCTTGCGCCTGGTGCGCGATGGCGCTGACTTCCGCCACCACGTCAAAGTGCACCGCCGGGCGGCGCAACAGATCAGCCAAGCTGTACTCGCGCTCCAAAGCCTTGCCCACCAAGCGCTCGGCATCGGCCGCTGGCAAGGTGGCGGGGCGAACCCACTGCGCGCGCAGGCGCTCTGTTTCACGTGAAACAGCATCGCGTTTGCGGTTGAAGGCCGCCCAACGCACATCGCCCACCAAGCCCAGCTCGCGGCCCGCTTCCGTCAAACGCATGTCAGCGTTGTCTTCGCGCAGTTGCAGGCGGAACTCAGCCCGGCTGGTGAACATGCGGTAAGGCTCGGTCACGCCCTTGGTGATCAGGTCATCCACCAACACGCCCAGGTAGGCCTGATCGCGACGCGGCAACCAGGCGCTTTGGCCCTTGGATTGCAAGGCGGCGTTCAGCCCGGCGAACAAACCCTGCGCTGCCGCTTCTTCGTAGCCGGTCGTGCCATTGATCTGCCCCGCGAAGTACAGGCCCTGGATGGACTTGGTCTCAAAGCTGGATTTCAGCTCACGCGGGTCGAAGTAGTCGTACTCGATGGCATAGCCCGGACGCAGGATGTGCGCGTCCGCCAAGCCAGGCATGGAACGCAGCGCGGCCAACTGGATGTCGAAAGGCAGCGAGGTGCTGATCCCGTTGGGGTAGAACTCGTGCGTCGTCAGGCCTTCGGGCTCCAGGAAGATCTGGTGCGTGTCCTTGTCGGCGAAGCGGTTGATCTTGTCTTCGATGCTGGGGCAGTAGCGCGGGCCCACCCCCTCGATCAAGCCGGTGAACATGGGGCTGCGGTCAAAGCCGGAGCGGATGATGTCGTGCGTTTGCTGGTTGGTGTGCGTGATCCAGCACGGCAGTTGCGCGGGGTGCTGGTCGGCCGAGCCCATGAAACTGAACACCGGCACGGGACTGATGCCATCCATGCCGTCGCCGGGCTGTTCGGTCAACTGGCTGAAGTCGATGCTGCGGCCATCAACGCGCGGCGGTGTGCCGGTCTTCAAGCGGCCTTGCGGCAACTTCAGCTCTTTCAAGCGCGCCGACAGCGACACCGCCGGCGGATCACCCGCCCGCCCGGCGCTGTAGTTTTGCAGGCCGACGTGGATCTTGCCGTCCAGAAAAGTGCCTGCCGTCAACACCACCGTCTTGGCCCGAAAGCGGATGCCCACCTGGGTGACCGCGCCCACCACGCGCTCGTTCACCCCATCCGACTCCACCATCAGGTCGTCCACCGCTTGCTGGAACAGCCACAGATTGGGCTGGTTCTCCAGGCGCGTGCGGATGGCGGCTTTGTAAAGGATGCGGTCGGCCTGCGCCCGGGTGGCGCGCACGGCCGGGCCTTTGGAGGAATTCAGGATGCGAAACTGGATGCCCGCCTCGTCGGTGGCCGCCGCCATGGCGCCACCCAGGGCATCGATCTCCTTGACCAAATGCCCTTTGCCGATGCCGCCGATGGACGGGTTGCAGCTCATCTGGCCCAGCGTCTCGATGTTGTGGGTCAACAGCAAGGTGGCACAGCCCATGCGGGCGGCAGCCAAGGCAGCCTCGGTGCCGGCATGGCCGCCACCCACCACGATGACGTCGAATTCTTTGGGGTACAGCATGGGCCACCTCGCGCAAGTCAGGACAAATGCCTCATTTTTGGGCAACCTGGGATTGTACTGAAATACCCTCAGCCGCGGGGCATTAGCCTCCCCACGAACGCCGGTCCGGAATAGGGTTATCGCGAATGCCAAAGACCCGGGTAGCACATACGATGGCACCAGGCATCCCATGAACATGGGGTGAATTTCACGATTCAGGAGGAACACATGAAAACATCGTTCATCAGGCAGGCTTTGGGCATTGCCGCCCTCGCCATGTGCGCCCAGACACACGCCGCTGTCGAAGCCGGGCACTGGCGATCCGCCACTACCGCCGGCAACATTGGCGAGAACTTCTCCGTCTGGGTGGATCAAACGATCGAGGGCGATTACACCGGCGTGTTCATGAACTACACGGCGGGTCAGCTCAAAGGCATCACGTTCAACGTCGATGAAGGCGCCAAGCTCTACGTTGTGAAAGCCGGCGATGTCTTCACCCAGGCCTCCAGCGCGCTGGCCACGAACGTGTTCGGCAGCACGCCCGTCCCCGTGGGCACCGACTTCTACCTGGCGGCCAAAACCCGCAGCTACACCGACCCCGGCTTCAGCTACGACGACTCGTTCTACACCTCCTTCGGCTGGGCGCACTTCAAGGTCGATGCCCTCGGAAAGCCCCAGTTGCTGGGCAGCGCGATGGCCTTCCGCGAAGGCGGCATCATCGTTGGCACCTTGCAGGCCGTGCCCGAGCCCGGCACCTGGGCGCTGATGGGCCTGGGCTTGGCCGCGCTGGCCTGGCGCACCCGGTCTGCCCGGCAAACCACGGTGTGAAACTAGGGAGTTTGCAAAGCCGGCGCGCTTCGTTAGGATCATCATCCAACAAGCGCTGTCATCGCAACCAACATTAAAACAGGGCTTTTTTAACACCGCGTGGCAACACGCCGACAATGCAGGCCATGAACTGCCGCCCAGGTTGCGCCGCGTGCTGCATCGCCCCCTCCATTTCATCGCCCATGCCGGGCTTGCCACAAGGCAAGCCCGCTGGCGTGCCCTGCCCGCACCTGGCCGATGATTGGCGTTGTCAATTGTTTGGCCTGCCCGAGCGGCCCGCCGTGTGCGGCTCGCTTCAACCCTCAACAGAAATGTGCGGCACCGACCGTCAGCACGCCATGCAGTGGCTCAGCAGGCTAGAGGCCGACACCTGCTGACACAAGCAGCAAGCCCCAATCCTGGCCACCGACCGACCGACCAGGATCAGCGCCCCGCCTTCAGCGCCAAGTCACCATCGTCGGCCACACCACCCGCGGCCTTCGGCGCCAAAGCCATGGGCCCGCGGTCCAGCAACTCTTCAGGCGGCACCCCGGTGGGTGAGCCCGTCAGGGCCTTCATCTCGCGGCGCAGGTCTTCGGTGGTCAGGCCGCGGCCATTGGGCGCCCAGCCTGGCGGCATGAACATGTGGCCCAGCGCATCGCGCACGCGCCGCGCCTTCAATACATCCTTGAAGATGCCGAGCCACTCATTGAACAAAATCTTGAGCGCACTGTTGGTCGTCACCTGCTTGACCAGGCCATAGCGGATCGGCACGCCGTCCTTCTCGGGCACGTAGGTGCCAAACAGCCGGTCAAAAATCATGATGGTGCCGCCGTAGTTGGCGTCCAGGTATTCCACGTTCGCGGCGTGGTGCACGCGGTGGGCCGAAGGCGTGTTCAGCCAGCCCTCCATCCAGCCCATCTTGTTGACCAGGTCGGTGTGGATCCAGAACTGGTAGACCAGGTTCACGCCGTAGGAGATCAGCACCGCGTCGGGCGAGAAACCAAAGAAGCACTGCGGCGCGAAGAAAATGAAACCGCCCGAGATCTTGCCCGTGACCGACTGCCGAAAGGCCGCCGACAGGTTGTACTGGTTGCCAGAGTGGTGGACTGAATGCGAGGCCCAATACCAGCGCACGCGGTGGCCCGTGCGGTGCAGCCAGTAATAGAAGAACTCGGTGCAGAAGAACATGGCCACCCAGCCCCACCAGGTGTCCATCGGCACGGTGAACAGGCGGTGCTCGTAGACCCAGGCGCCGAAAGGCAAGGCCACGCCAATCACGACGCCCATGGGGATGGACTCGACGATGGCGCGCCACACATTGATGCGGATGGTGGTCCAGAACGCCTTCCAGTCATACGCCTGCGGCCCACGGGCCCG
>NZ_JACMNS010000143.1 GCF_014378415.1 Aquabacterium sp. | reverse complement strand
TTGCGGCCAACGGACACATCCAGATTGCCGTACACGGTCACTTGAGCGTGGGCGGCAACGGCCACCAGGGTCAGCGCAGCAGCAGCCACGATATTTTTCTTAGCGAACATGAGATTTCCTAACATGATTGAATTAATGGCGTCCTGATGCACCGCCCAGGTGCACAGACCTTGCGACTTGTTGTCGTCAGAACCAATTCTTGCGTCTTGGCGCGCGTATTCCCCGATGCACGCACCAATTTCACCCATCAAGGGGGTGCTGATGCGGCCCAATCCGTGCCGAAAACGCAACAAATTGGTGCGGATATGGAAGTTAAACCAACAAAATAGGACGAATCAGGCGGCCAGGACGGCCAGGATCTCGGCCCCGTAGGCCTCCAGCTTTTTGGCACCGACCCCGCTGATGCCGCTCAACTCGCCCAAGGTTTGGGGCGCGATGCGGGCCATTTCAGCCAAGGTAGCGTCGTTGAAGACGATGTAGGCAGGCAGGTTGTGCTCGCGCGCCACTTCACTGCGCCAGGCCCTGAGTGACTGGAAGCGGATCAAGGCCTCGCCCACCAGATCTTTGGGGGCCCCGGCGGCGGCTTTGCCACTTGAACTTGATGAAGTGCGCGAGGTCTTGGCACGTTTGGGCGCGTCGGCGGCTTCGCGCAGGATGAGTTGAACCTCGCCCTTCAAGACCGCGCGGGCGCTGTCGGCCAAAACCAAGGTGTTGAACTCGCCCTCGGTGACCACATGGCCCATGGCCACCAACTGGCGCAGCACGGCACGCCATTGGTTTTCGCTCAGGTCGGCACCAATGCCAAAGGTGGTCAAGGCATGGTGGCCGTGCTGGTCAACCTTGTCGGTGCGCTTGCCGCGCAGCACATCAATCAGGTGGCCAGCGCCAAAGCGTTGCTGGCCGTGTTGCCAGAAGCGGTAGATGCCGCTGAGCATCTTGCGGCAGGCTTCGGTGGCGTCCCAGGTGATGGGCGGCTTGAGGCAGTTGTCGCAGTTGCCGCAGGGCTGGCTGTCTTCGCCAAAGTAGGACAGCAGGCGCACGCGGCGGCAATCGTGGGCTTCGGCCAGGGCCAGCAGCGCATCAAGCTTGCCGCGCTGGATGCGCTTGAAGTCGTCGCCCGCCGGGCTTTCATCGATCATGCGTCGCTGGTTGACGACGTCGGCCAGGCCGTAGGTCAGCCAGGCATCGGCATCCAAGCCATCGCGGCCCGCGCGGCCGGTCTCTTGGTAATAGCCTTCGATGTTCTTGGGCAGGTCCAGGTGGGCCACGAAGCGCACGTCAGGCTTGTCGATGCCCATGCCGAAGGCGATGGTGGCGACCATGACGATGCCGTCTTCGCGCAGGAAGCGGTCTTGGTTGCGGCGGCGCAGGCCCGAATCAAGCCCGGCGTGGTAAGGCAAGGCGTTGACGCCCTGCTGGGCCAGCCACTCGGCGGTTTCTTCAACCTTCTTGCGCGACTGGCAGTAGACCACGCCCGCATCGCCATCGTGCTCGTCGCGGATGAAGCGCAGCAACTGGTCGCGCGGGTTGGTTTTTTCAACCAAGGCGTAGCGGATGTTGGGGCGGTCGAAGCTGCTGATGAAGACGCGGGCGTCTTGCAGCTTCAGGCGCTCGATCATGTCGGCGCGGGTGTGGTCGTCGGCGGTGGCGGTCAGGGCCAGGCGCGGCACATCGGGGAAGCGCTCGTGCAGCAGGCTGAGCTGCAGGTAGTCTTCGCGGAAATCGTGGCCCCACTGGCTGACGCAATGGGCCTCGTCGATGGCGAACAAGCTGAGCAGGCCGCGTTCGTGCAGGCTGGCCAGTTGCGCCTGAAAGCGCTGGTTGGTGATGCGCTCGGGCGCGGCGTAGAGCATGACCAGGCGGCCAGACATCATTTCGCGCTCGATGCGCTGGGTGTCTTCCAGGCTGTGGCTGCTGTTCAAAAAAGCGGCGTGAACGCCGGCTTCTTCCAGGGCGCCGACCTGGTCGTGCATCAAAGCAATGAGGGGCGAAACCACGATGGTGACGCCCTTGCCTTCGCG
This sequence comes from Aquabacterium sp., assembly GCF_014378415.1. Taxonomy (GTDB): domain Bacteria; phylum Pseudomonadota; class Gammaproteobacteria; order Burkholderiales; family Burkholderiaceae_C; genus Aquabacterium. Next base: position 7,929 of record NZ_JACMNS010000143.1, on the reverse strand, counting down.
GTGCCGGGCAATGGCGGGGACCTGGTAGCACAGGCTTTTACCGCCGCCAGTGGGCATGAGCACCAAAGAATCGCCGCCACCCAGGGTGTGGTCCACGATGGCTTTTTGCTGGCCCCGGAAAGCGCCATAGCCGAACACTTCTTGCAGGATGGCCTCGGCCGAGGTGGCAGGGGCCTGGGGGTTCAGGGCAATGGCAGACACGGGCAAAGGCGGGGGCGGGGGCGGGGGAAAACGGGGGGCGAAAACGGGATCGACCCGCATTGTGCGCGATCATTCGGGCAGCAATCCCATTTTGGAGAACCTCGTGCCTTCTCAAGACAGCAATTTGGCCAAGGTGGGCCATTTCATCCATGGCCAAAGCGTGCCCGTGGCCGCCGCAGATCGCCTCAGCCCCGTTTACAACCCAGCCACCGGGGCCGTGACCGCGCAGGTAGCGTTGGCCAACACCGCCGACGTGGCCCTGGCCGTGGCGGCAGCGCAAGCCGCCTTCCCTGCCTGGGCAGACACGCCGCCGATTCAGCGCGCGCGGATTTTGTTCAAGTTCTGGGGCCTGATCAACCAGCACAAGGACGAGCTGGCCGCCTTGATCACGCAAGAGCACGGCAAGGTGTTCAGCGATGCGCAAGGCGAGGTCACGCGCGGCATCGACATCGTCGAGTTCGCGTGCGGCATCCCGCAATTGCTGAAGGGCGACTACAGCGAGCAGGCCTCTACCGGCATCGACAACTGGACCATGCGCCAGCCGCTGGGCGTGGTGGCGGGCATCACGCCTTTCAACTTCCCGGTGATGGTGCCGTGCTGGATGTTCCCGGTGGCCATTGCTTGCGGCAACACCTTTGTGCTCAAGCCCAGCCCGACCGATCCTTCGGCTTCGCTGTTGATGGCGAAGTTGCTGACACAGGCGGGCCTGCCCGATGGCGTTTTCAACGTGGTGCAGGGCGACAAGGTGGCGGTGGATGCCTTGATCGAGCACCCTGACGTGAAGGCCTTGAGCTTCGTGGGATCGACGCCAGTGGCGCAGTCCATCCATGAGCGTGGCAGCCATTTCGGCAAGCGTGTGCAAGCCCTGGGCGGGGCCAAGAACCACATGGTGATCATGCCCGATGCCAACCTGGACAAGGCCGTGGATGCCCTGGTGGGCGCGGCTTACGGCTCAGCGGGTGAGCGCTGCATGGCGATCTCGGTGGCGGTGCTGGTGGGGGATGTGGGCGACAAGATCATGTCCAAGCTGATCGAGCGAACGCGTTCATTGAAGGTCAACCACGGCATGGTGGACGAAGCCGAGATGGGGCCGATCGTGACGCGCGCGGCGTTGGAGCGCATCAGCGGCTGCATTGAGGATGGCATCAAGCAAGGCGCGCAGTTGCTGGTCGATGGGCGGGGCATTTCGGTGCCCGGACTGGAAGGTGGATTCTGGCTGGGGGGCACCCTGTTTGACCAGGTCAGCCCCGAGTCTCGCCTGTACAAGGAAGAGGTTTTTGGCCCGGTGCTGGCGTGCGTGCGCGTGGCCAACCTGGACCAAGCTCTGGCGCTGGTCAACGGCCACGAGTTTGGCAATGGCGTGGCCTGCTTCACCAGCGATGGCCACACCGCGCGCGAATTTGCGCGGCGCGTGCAGGTGGGCATGGTGGGCATCAATGTGCCGATCCCGGTGCCGATGGCCTGGCATGGCTTTGGCGGCTGGAAGCGCAGCCTGTTTGGCGACATGCACGCCTATGGCGAAGAGGGCGTGCGCTTCTACACCCGGCAAAAATCCATCATGCAGCGCTGGCCCGAGAGCATCGGCAAGGGCAACGATTTCATCATGCCGACGGCGCGCTGACCTGGCCCGCCACAAACGCTTTGAGCTCACCGGGCTGAAAGCGCGTCCAGACTTCGTCAGACGTGAGCGGCTCGGTGGCGATGACGGCCACGCGGTCGCCCTGGTCGGTCAAGTCTTCGAAGTTCAGGCTCATGTCCTGGTCCTGCAGGCGGGCCAGGCCAAACGGGGCCTGGCGCACCAGGTAGTGCAGGTTGGTGGAGCAATGCGCCCACAAGGCATCGCCCTGGCTGAGCATGAAGTTGAAGGTGCCGTGCCGGGCAATGTGCGGCACCAGTTCGCGCAGGGTGTCGGTCAGGGCCTCAATGGTGGGCAGGCTGGCGTGGTGCTTGGCCAGCTCTTGCAGCAGCCAGCAGAAGGCTTGTTCGCTGTCGGTGTCGCCCACGGGTTTGAAGGCGGCGTGCAGCTTGGGCGCAAAGCCTTTCAGGTCGCCGTTGTGGGCGAACACCCAGTAGCGGCCCCACAGTTCACGCACAAAGGGGTGGCAGTTTTCCAGCGCGACCCGGCCTTGCGTGGCTTTGCGGATGTGGGCGATTACGTTTTGGCTTTTGATGGGGTATTGCTTGACCAGCTGGGCCACCGGCGAGACGCTGGCGGCGGCGTGGTCCACGAACAGGCGAACGCCCCGGCCTTCGAAAAAGGCAATGCCGAAACCATCGCAGTGCTCGTGCGCGCGGGTGGCAAATCCGGTAAAACTGAAAACGATGTCGGTGGGCGTGTTGCAGTTCATGCCCAGCAATTGGCACATATTGGTGGCTCCTTCGGGGGCTTCATGCTACGCCACCCCAAAATGGGCGCACCCGACAGAGGGGCTGGGCTCTGGCAAGGGCCTTGGGCATAATCGCTGAAGTTTTTCTTCGAATTGAATCCACCGAGTCAGGAATCAGGCCATGGCCTCCATCAACAAAGTCATCATCATCGGCAACCTGGGTCGCGACCCGGAAGTGCGCTACGCCCCGAGCGGCGCGGCCATGTGCAATGTGTCGGTTGCCACCACGCGCAACTGGAAAGACAAGACCAGCGGCGACAAGGTTGAAGAAACCGAATGGCACCGCGTGGTTTTTTACGACCGTCTGGCCGAAATCGCGGGTGAATACCTGAAAAAAGGCAGCCCCGTGTACGTGGAAGGCCGCCTGAAGACCCGCAAGTGGGCCGACAAAGACGGCAAGGAGACCTACACCACCGAAATCGTGGCCGACCAGATGCAATTGCTGGGTGGGCGTGATGGTGGCGGTGGCCGCAGTGGTGGCGGCCAGCAAGGTGGCAGCCAGCAAGGTGGCGGCGATGATTTCAGCCAGGATGCGCCTTCGGCCGCACCGCCCAGCCGTCCTGCGGCTGCGCGTCCGGCACCGGCTGCGGCGAGGCCTGCACCTCAGAAGTCATCGACTGGGTTTGATGACATGGATGACGACATCCCGTTCTGACCGGCACCTTGTCATAGTTGTGTTGATTCAGAGCCCGTTTCCGAGAGGAAGCGGGCTTTTTTCATGGCGGCGGCTATCGCGAATCACCCCTAAGATGAAGTGCGCACAATCCAGACTAGGGATGGCCGTCAAAACATGGCCCGGGCAGGATGAACACCTCACTCATCAACTGTCATTGGAGACCCCATGAACAAGTACTTCCGCGCCACCAAGCTTCAAGCCGTGGTCCTGATCACAGGCGCCTTGCTGTCGACCAGCGCCTTCTCCATGGGCCGCCACGACGCGCCCTGCGACGGTTTCATGGACTGCATCTACACCGCCTATTGGTACGCCTTCCTGCGTTGACTCATAAGGCTGATTCCCGTTCTGGGAGGGTTGAATGATGGAGGGTCCAGCGCAGACCTTCCCCACCATCAAGCACCCCAAAAGAGACCTCGAAGTCCAGCAGGCTTGAAGCCTGATTGGGGTGCCTGGCCAACACCTCGCTCAAGGTGTCGCCGGGCACGGTGTCGGCGGGCCAGGCGCCATCACGCGGGCGGACCTGCATGATGTAGCGCCCTGCGGTCAGGATCCTGGTGACACGCGCAGGGTCTAGCGCATCGGCGTGCTCGCGGAACGTGCAGGGGCCGGTGGAATCCGGCAAGCGCTCCCAGACCTCGCGGTAAACGCCATGCACGCCGGTTTCGATGACGCGGTCGTCGCACTCGAAGACCATCCAACCCGCGTCGGGTGACAGGCCTGGCGGCTGGTAGTCAACGTGGCGGTGCCAGGTGCAAATCTCATCCTCATGCGGTGCGCGCCGTTCAAGCTGCGTGATGCCGCAGAAGCCGCTTTGCAAGGCCAAGGCGTGCAGTTGCGGAGTGCTCATGGCGGACAAAGGCGCTTTGATGCGATCAGCTCGGGCGGCCAGCGGGATGCGCAAGTCGGCATGCCACAGCTCGGTCTGCATCCACAGGACCAGGCTGGTGTCATCGCGCTGCGTGGGGGTCTCCAGCAAGGTGCGTGACCAGACGCCACGGTAACGCTCGGGCACGGGCTGGTGGCTCATTCGCAGGCGCCTGAAAAGGCGGGCAAGGTGCGGTAGAAGGCCAGGTCGTGGTTGGGCCAAAGCCAGGCACCGGTGTCTTGGGCCAAGGCCTTGAGCTTGCGGATGCTGTCAATGGCCTGCTGCTCGCGGCCTGGCCACAAGGTGCCGGGGGCCACTTCGTCGTCCAGGTTCTCTTGCAGGTCGGCCGCGTCCCCGGCCAGCAGGATGGGCGGGCCTTTCGGCATCTCGATCAGCATCGACATGTGGCCCACGGTGTGGCCGGGGGTGGACACGGCCAGCACGCCGGGCACCAAGGTGTACTCGCCCTGCCGGGTGGTGAAGGGGATGGGTGTGCCCGCATCGTCCAGCAGATCGTCGGCGAAGACCACACCATCGGCACCGCTGCGCGCCACTTCCAGCTCATCGTGCTGCACATGGATCTCGGCGCCGCACCCGCAGCGGCGCAGGTCCTTCAGGCCCCCTGCGTGGTCGAAATGCAGGTGGCCGATGAAGATTAAATCGACATCGGCGGGGCTCAAGCCCAGGCGTGCGAGGTGGGGCGGAATGCGCTGTTCATCGCGCATGTCGGGCGCGCCAAACTCGAAAACATCGGGGTTGTAGTAACGCGCCCGGGCCACGGGGTCGTGGATCTTGGCGTGGTCACAGCCCACGTCGTAGAGGATGCGGCCGTTCGTCGTTTCAATGAGGTAAGCCAGGATGGGCGCGTCGATCATTTGCCCCAGCCCACGGTTGAAGGTGGAGATGGACTTGTCGTAGCGGTGCGTGGCGGTGAGCAAGGGCCAGAGCTTCTTGACGTGGCTCATGCGAGGGGCTCCTTCATCGTCAAGGCCGCGATGACGGACTGGGTGTCCAGCACCTGGCCAAAGAGGCCGCCTTCAACACTGATCATGGCCAAGGCGGGCGCTTGCAAGGCGGGATCGCTGGCGGCGCAGGCGTCGCCCACGGTGGTGCAGGCCAGGCCCCGGTCCACGGCCTCGCGCAAGGTGGAGTGCACACAAACTTCGGTGGTGACACCGCAGACGATGAGGTGCGTGATGCCACGGTTGGCCAGCACCTGGGCCAGGTCGGTCTGGTGAAAGGCGCCGTAGCCGGGCTTGTCGATCACGACCTCGCCAGGCGCAGGACGCAACTCATCGATGAAATCATGGCCATGTTCACCCCGGATGAGCAGGCGCCCCATGGGGCCTTCGGCGCCGATGGCGGCGCCAGCCCGGTTGCTGCGCTGCAGCTTCTGGGGCGGGCAGTCGGACAGGTCTGGCCGGTGGCCTTCGCGGGTGTGGATCACCAACAGACTGGCCGCGCGGGCGGCCTTCAACAAGGCCTGAATGTGCGCGATGGGCTGGGCCAGCCGGGCGACATCCAGGCCCGCTTGGGCGGCGTAACCCCCAGGCGCGCAAAAGTCGCGCTGCATGTCGATGACGATGAGCGCGGTGGCGCCAGGTGGAAAGCGTGAAAGCACGGGTTGCTGCTGCTTAAGCAAGGGCGACTGGCTTGAAGCCTGTGGCCATGGCCTGGGCAATGCGTTGGGCCACCTCTTGCGCCATCAACTTGCCCTTGTCCGCGTCGGAGCCTTTCGCTGACGACAACACGCCCGAGGCGGGCACCCAGTCGGTGCGCGTGGGGTAGATGTCGTAGGGCGGGAAGTCCACGGGCGGCTCGTCGGGGATCAGATCGAGGCGGACCAATGAGGGGTGATAGTGCAACATCATCGAGGTTTCGATGACGGCCGCGTGCTCCAAGGCGAAACCCGGAAAGCCCTCGGGGAAGACATGGGCCAGGGTCTGCGGGGTCATGAATTCCCAGTACTCCAGGCGCATCACTTCAAGCTGGGCTGTGGGGCCCAGGTCGCGCAGGCCCAGGTCGATGCCCTCGATCAGGAACCATTGGTTCTCGTAGTGGCCATTGAGGATGACCAGGCGCTTGACACCATGGCGCGCGAACTCGCGCACGGCATCGCGCACCGAGCCGATCAGGGTGGCCGCATCGACGCTGGTGGTGCCGCAGAAATGCTGGCCTCCGCCGCATTTTGGTTGCGACTTGTAGCCATACGACAAGGTGGGCGCGACGAGGGCGTTGCTCAGGCGCGCGGCATCGGCCGCGACGGCGCTGGACAGCAGGCCGTCGGTGCCCAATGGCAGGTGCGGCCCATGTTGCTCCAGCGCCCCCACAGGCAAGAGGATGGCGGGTTGCTCGGTCTGGATCAAGGCCTGGTAATCAAGCCAGGACAGCTCGTTCATGAAGACGGTGCGCATTGGGAAACTCCTGGTCAGGTGGCGGCGGTGCAGGCGGGGGATGGCGATGCGCCGGTGGTTTCCAGCAAGGCGGCTGCGGCGATGAGGGCGCCACCGCACCACTCGCTGGCGCTGAGGTGTTCTTCGCCCAGCAGGGTGCTGGACAGCACGGCCACCAACAATTCGGCGATCAGGATCACGCCCGCCCGGCCCGACTCCATGTGGGTGACACCAAACTGCCAGGTGGCCGTGGCCAGCGCCAGCCAGATGAAGCCATAGGCCAGCAAGCCCGCGCCCATCTGCAGCGAAGGCACCACCACGGCCGCGGGCGTGAGCTGCCAGGCCAGCATGGCCACTGACACCAGACCACAGCCCACGAAGACCGTGATCGTTTTGGACAGCATGGGCACGCCTTGCGCGGCCCGTGCCACGATGTTGTTGCCCGCGAAACCCATGCCCGCCGACAAGGCCAGCAGGTCGGACAGGCTGAAGGGCTGCTCGAAAGCCGCTGGGCCACCAATGACCAGGAAGGCCCCGGCCAAGGCGAGAGCCACCGCCAAGGCGCGGCGCCAACCGATGTCCTCGTTCAGGAACAACTTGCCGCCCAGCACAGCCCACACCGGCGACAGGTAAAACAGCAGCATCACGCGCACCACCTGACCCAGCACCAGCGCGTTGACAAAGGCCGCGTTGGCCCAACCGCCGATCAATCCCAGCAGGATCAGCAACTTGAGCTGCGCGCGCCACTGGCGCCGTTCTCGCCACAGGAATGGCAGGCCACACAGGCCCACCACGCCGTAGGTCAGCAGCGCCAACCAAGGGCCGGACAGGCCAGCGGCCGAGAACTGTTTCAGCGGCCACCAGGACAGCCCCCACAAGGAAGCAGAGAACAGCAAGACACTGACAGGCAACCAGGTCGGAGGTGGTGCAGGCAAGGTGGCGGTACTCATGTCAGAAGTTCAAGGCATCACCGAACCACCGTTGGGGCCCAGCACCTGGCCGCAGTAAAAGCGCGAAAGATCGGAGGCCAGGAACAGCGCGGTGTCGGCGATCTCGTCGGGGTGGGCAAAGCGGTGCTGGGGAATGTCCATTTCCTTGGCCAGCCATGGCGGACTCATGTGGGCAGAGGACAGCATGGCGGTCTCCACCGGCCCCGGCGCGATCGCGTTGACGCGGATGTGGGGCGCGAACTCGCGGGCCAATGAGCGTGTCAGGCCGATCACGTCGGCCTTGGCGAAACTCAAAGCAATGGCCCGACCGATGCCGCTGGCGGCACCGGTGACCAGGGCCGTGCGGCCTTGCAACGACAAGGTGGCCGCGTCCATGTCACACCGCCGTCAAAAATGAGACGCCCACCGCGCCCACGAAACCATCCGCCCGGCCGGCGTTCTCAGGGCCCAGCACTTC